>JBQTKF010000065.1:0-7290 GCA_052386355.1 Gammaproteobacteria bacterium | reverse complement strand
CCGCCGCCGCGCCGGTGACCCTTCTGGCGGTTGCGCGCCTGGTTGCCGAGGTAGCCCCTCACAGGTGCTGGTCCAGCAGGGCGGTGAGCTTCGACTTGCCGACGAGGCCCACCTGCTGCGCCTCGGGCGCGCCGTTCTTGAACAGGATCAGCGTCGGGATGCCCCGCACGCCGTACTTGACCGGGGTGTGGCGGTTGTCGTCGATGTTGAGTTTCGCGACCTTGACCCGGCCCGCGTAATCCTTCGCGATGTCATCCAGGATGGGCGCGATCGCCTTGCAGGGGCCGCACCATTCCGCCCAGAAATCGAGCAGCACGGGGGTATCGGACTTGAGGACGTCTTTGTCGAATGTAGCGTCGGACGTATGCACAATATTGCCGCTCACGCGGGTCTACTCCTGGTCTTCTGGTTGATCGATGACGGGCGAATGCCCGATACGGCACAATATTCGGCGCGGTAGGGGGCGGGTAGTTGCGGGAAACCGCAGGTGTCAGGCGCCTTTGTAACGCCTCGGAGGCTTTTTTTCAAGTGATGCACGTGATTATGGGAACCCGGTGACCCAGCAGTATTCCGACCTCTCGTTCACCGGGCTGCACCTGCCGGAGCCCGTCGCCCGCGGAATCGCCGATGCCGGATTCGAGCGTTGCACGCCGATCCAGGCGCAGGCGCTGCCGCGTGCGCTCGCGGGCCTCGACGTCGCCGGCCAGGCGCAGACCGGTACCGGCAAGACCGCCGCATTCCTGGTCGCGCTGTTCACCAATCTGCTGCGCCATCCGGCGGCGCCGGAGCGCCGGATCACCTCGCCGCGCGCGATGGTGCTCGCGCCGACGCGCGAACTCGCGATCCAGATCCACAAGGATGCGGAACTCCTCGGCCAGTACACGGGCCTCACGCTCGGCCTCGCTTTCGGCGGCGTGGACTACGACAAGCAGCGGCGCGCGTTGCAGGCCGGCGTGGATGTTCTG
Source organism: Gammaproteobacteria bacterium (assembly GCA_052386355.1). Lineage (GTDB taxonomy): Bacteria > Pseudomonadota > Gammaproteobacteria > Steroidobacterales > Steroidobacteraceae > SCUD01. The sequence goes on along the minus strand of JBQTKF010000065.1, from coordinate 6,325 downwards.
ATCGGCACTCCCGGGCGGATCATCGACTACTACAAGCAGCACGTCTTCGACCTGCGCCATGCGCAGGTCATGGTGCTCGACGAGGCCGACCGCATGTTCGACCTCGGGTTCATCAAGGACATCCGCTACCTGCTGCGCCGGCTGCCGGCTCCCGAACGCCGCCTGAACCTGCTGTTTTCCGCCACCCTCTCCCACCGCGTGCTCGAGCTGGCCTACGAGCACATGAACGACCCCGAACTGGTCCGCATCGAGCCCGAGCGCATCACCGCCGAGAAGGTGCGCCAGGTCATCTACTACCCCGCGATGGAAGAGAAGGCGCCGCTGCTCGTGCACCTGCTGCGCAAGCATGGCGCGACGCGCACGATGGTGTTCGTCAACACCAAGCGCCTCGCCGAACGGCTCGAGCGGCTGCTGCGCGCGAATGGCATCGTCGCGGCCGCGATGTCGGGCGACGTGCCGCAACGAAAGCGCATGCGTATGTTGCGCGAATTCCACGAGGGCAAGGTCGCAGCGCTGGTCGCGACCGACGTCGCGGCGCGCGGGCTGCACATTCCCGACGTCAGCCACGTGTTCAACTACGACCTGCCGCAGGATGCCGAGGACTACGTGCACCGCATCGGCCGCACCGCGCGCGCGGGCGCGGCGGGCGATGCCGTCAGCTTCGGCTGCGAGCAGTACGTGGTGTCGCTCCCGGACATCGAGGACTTCATCGGCCACCGCATCGCGGTCGCCGCTTTCGAACCCGCGGAACTGCCGCACCTGAAACCGGCACATTACGCGCCGCAGTCGGTGGGCGACGAGGAGGAGGACGGCCCTCCGCCGCGCCACGGCAAGCGCCATGAGCCGGGCCGGCATGGCGGTCGCGGTCATGGCGGAGCCGCACCGCCGGGCCAGGGCGAAGCATCGGGAGCCGGGCACAAGCGTCGCCGGCGGCGCCGGCACGGCGGCGGCCGGCCCGGCGGCGCGCCTCAGGCGCCCGGCGGCTGAGCGCCCGCCCGGCGCTCCAGCCCGACAGCCAGTTCGTGCACCGAATCCACGCCCGGAATGGCCGCCTGCGCGCGCGGCGGCCCGTGGCGGACGGGTTGCCGGATCGCGTACAGCCAGCGGATACCGTGGCGACGGGCCGATTCGAGCACGGGGACGGTGTCGTCGGCGAACAGCGTGCGGCTCCGGTCGTAGGACTCGCGCCCTTCCAGCCGCTCCCAGTACCGGCTGTCCTCCTTCGCCGCGCCGAGGTCATGCGAGCTGTGCACGGCGTCGAAGTGCCGGCGCACCCCGAGGTGCGCGTCCTTGATCGCGAAGATCTCCGGGTGCGCGTTGGTGACGAGCACCACGCGCCGGCCGCTCGCGCGCACGCGCGCCACGAAATCGCGAGATTCGGGCAGCCACGCGATGTGGTGGCGCGTCGCGCGCTTGAGCTCCACGATGTCGAGCGAGAGCGCGCGGTTCCAGAAGTCCACGCTGTACCAGTCGAGCGTGCCGCGGGTGGCCTCATGGATCGGGCGCATCCGGCGGTGCGCTTCCTCGACCGTGACGGCGTGGCGCCTGGCGTATTCGCGCGGCAGGATCTCCTGCCAGAAGCGGATGTCGCAGCCGAGGTCGAGCACCGTGCCGTCCATATCGAGCAGTACGGTGTCGATCGCGGGCCAGTCGGGGAAATGGCCGTTGCCCAGCACGTGCCTATGATATAGGACACGCAATGCCCGACAGCCCGCACGCGCTGCTGCCCGAAGTGATCGCGATCGCCCGCGAGGCGGGGCGCGTGATTCTCGACGTCTACCATTCGGATTATGCGATCCAGCTGAAGGACGACCGGTCGCCGCTCACGGAAGCCGACCTGCGTTCCGAGCGCATGATCCTGGCCGGACTCGCCCGCATTGCCCGTGACATCCCCGTGCTCTCGGAGGAAACCGCCCAGGCTCCCTGGGAAACCCGCCGCGCCTGGCGCCGGCTCTGGGTGGTGGACCCGCTCGACGGCACCCGCGAGTTCATCGACAGGAACGGCGAGTTCACGGTGAACATCGCGCTGGTCGAGGACGGGCGCGTCGTCATGGGCGTGCTGCACGCGCCTGCGCTCGGCCGCACCTACTTCGCCTGCGAAGGCGCAGGCGCGTACCGCTCGGACGGCGCAGCGGCGGGAGAATCGATCCGCGTCGTGAAACGCGGGCCCGGCCCGGTCCGGGTCGTCGGCAGCCGCTCGCACCGCGGCGACTCGCTCGAAGCCTTCCTCGCGCAAGTCGGGCCGCACCAGCTGGTCGCAGTCGGCAGCTCGCTGAAACTCTGCCTGGTCGCCGAGGGCGCCGCCGACGTCTATCCGCGCCTTGGCCCGACCTGCGAATGGGACACGGCAGCAGGCCAGTGCGTGCTCGAGCAGGCCGGCGGGCGGGTGCTCGCGCTCGACGGGCGCGCGCTCGCCTACAACGCGCGCGAGGAGATCGTCAATCCGCACTTCGTCGGTTTCGGCGATGCCGGCACCGACTGGCTTGCGCTGCTGCGATGAGCTGGGGATTGCTGGCCGCTGTCACGATCGCCGCCGTGATGGTGCTGTTCTGGCATTCGAGCCTCGCGGCGCGCGAACTCGCGAACCGCATCGCTGCCGAGACCTGTGCGGGCGCCAACGTGCAGATGCTCGACGGCACCGTCGCGATCCACCGGCTGCGCCTGGTGCGCGGCAGCGAAGCGCCGCTCGCCTGGCGGCGCACCTACCTGTTCGACTACACGGAGGACGGCTACAGCCGCAAGCGGGGCTTCGTCGTGCTGACCGGGGATGCGCTGGATTCCGTCGGCCTGGAGCCGCGCGCGGCATGAATCGCCAGTCGCCGGTGGATCTGCACCTGCATTCGACGGCCTCGGACGGCACGCTGTCGCCCGCCGCACTGGTGGCACATGCCGCCGCTTGCGGCGTGCGCCTCATGGCGCTCACCGACCACGACACGGTGATGGGCATCGGGGATGCTGCAGCGGCCGCGGCGCGCCAGGGGATCGGCTTCGTCGCCGGCGTCGAGATTTCGGTCGGCTGGCGCGGCCGGTCGCTGCACCTGCTCGGCCTCGCGATCGACCCGGCGGCGCCGGCGTTGCGCCGGGGCCTCGAGGGACAACATGCGCTGCGCGAGCAGCGTGCGGAACGGATCGCAGAGCGCCTGGAAGCGAAAGGCGCGCCCGGACGGCGGCTGCTTGCCGCCATTCGTGCGCGCGGCGCCCTGCCGACCCGCATGCACTTCGCGCGCGAACTTGCGGCACAGGGCCTGGCCCCGGATCCCGGTGCCGCATTCGATCACTGGCTCGCGCGCGGCCGGCCCGGCCACGTGCGCACGGACTGGCCGGCGATCGCCGAGGCGACCGGCTGGATCGTGGCGGCCGGCGGCAAGGCCGCCATCGCACACCCGATGCGCTATCCCCTCTCCGCCGGCGCGCGGCGCGAATTGTGCGCGGATTTCGTTGCGGCGGGGGGCCATGCGATCGAGGTCGTCACGGGCGGCGGCAGGCCGCAGGACCGGGAGCAGGCAATCTCCCTCGCAGTGCGCAGCGGCCTCGAGGGCTCGGTGGGTTCCGACTTCCACGACCCGGCGATTCCGTGGAATCCGCCGGGTCGATTGGCTAAGCTTCCCGGGTCGGTCCGCCCGGTGTGGCGGGGCGCTCCGTTCCCCGAGCTCGCGGCCGACCCCGAGACGGCATGACGGACGAAGAGAAGATCAATACCGAGCTGTTCGCGCGGATGCAGCGACTGCGCGAATTGCGCATCGAGCATCGCGACCTGGACGACGTGATCTGCCGGCTCTCGATGGACATTTACGTGGATGAGCTGCAACTGCGCCGGCTCAAGAAGCGCAAGCTGATGCTCAAGGACCAGATCATGCGGCTCGAAAGCGAGCTGATCCCGGATCTCAACGCCTGATGAAGGAATTCTTCGCCTGGTTCATCGGGCTGCACCAGCAGGCGGGCACCGCGCAGCTCTCGGTCATCGCCCTGACCGCCGTCATGGTGGTCGCCGGCGTCGCCTGGGGCCGGCGCTGGTACCTCGGACGTCCCGAGAACGGCCATGGCGCACGCGGGCTCGTGACCGACGCGCTCGCCGTGGTCTCGCCGTTCCTGGCCGGCCTGCTGATCGTGGGTGCGGCGCGCATCCAGATTGCGCGCGCGGGTGGCCACACCGAGTGGCTGGACACCGCCTGGACACTGCTCGCTGCGCTTGCGCTGATCCGCCTGCTCGCATTCCTGCTGCGCGTCTCCCTCGGCCGCGGCACGCGAATCAAGGCCTGGGAACTTCGCCTCACGCTGCTGATCTGGGCCCTGATCGCGGTCCAGATGCTGGGCTGGGTCGACGCGATCGTCGACGCGCTCGATTCGATCGGCCTGACCAAGGGCGCCACGCGCATCACCATCTGGTCGGTGTTGAAGGCATTCGCGCTCGTCACGATCTTCGTGGTGGCGAGCGTCTGGATCGCGCGCTGGATCGACCGGCGCGTCAACGCCGTGCAGGAACTCGCTCCCTCGACGCGCATCGGCATCGGCAAGTTCGCCTATGCCTTCCTGATCGCGCTCGGCGTGCTGCTCGGCTTGCAGGCCGCGGGCGTCAACCTGACTGCGCTGACGGTGTTCTCGGGCGCGATCGGTCTCGGCCTCGGCTTCGGCCTGCAGGCAATCGCCGCAAACTTCGTGAGCGGCTTCGTGCTCCTGATCGACCGCTCGATCAAGCCCGGCGACGTCATCAGCTTCACCGGCGCGACCGGCACCAGCACCAGCGGCTTCGGCTGGGTCGAGGAGCTGCGCGGCCGGCATGTCGTGGTGCGCGACCGCGACGGCATCGCGACGCTGGTGCCGAACCAGAACGTGATCACGAACCCGCTGATCAACTGGAGCTACGGCCATCCGCGCGTGCGGTTGCGGCTGCCGGTGCGGATCAGCTACCAGGACGACGTCGAGCTCGCGCTCTATCTCCTGCTCCAGGCCGCCGAGCACCCGAGGATCCTGCGCGACCCGCCGGCGGTCTCACGGCTGATGGAGTTCGCCGACTACGGCATGGAGGTCGAACTGCGGTTCTGGATCGGCGATCCGGCCGAGGGCGTCAACAACGTGCGCTCGGACGTGAACCGCCGGATCTGGGCGTTGTTCCGCGAGAACGGCCTGACGATCCCGCCCGCGCAGCGCGAGGTCCGCATCCTCGAGGGCGGCAAGTCGGCATCACAGCTGGCGCCACGCTCGTCGCAGCCGATCGCGCCCACCACCGACGACCAGGATTGATCCACGTCCCGGAAGGCGAGTACACGCTGGCCTGGGTGAGAAGCCCCGGCCCGGGCGGGCAGAACGTCAACAAGGTCGCGACCGCCTGCGAACTGCGCTTCTTCGTCGGCGGCACCCTCCTGCTCGACGACGATGGCCGCCGCCGCCTGCGCGCGCTCGCGGGCCGGCGCCTGACGCAGGCCGACGAGATCCTGATCGAGGCGCACCGCCACCGCTCGCGCGAGGCCAACCGGCGCGACGCGATCGGGCGGCTCGCCGAACTCGTCCGTCGGGCGCGCGTAGTGCCCAGGGTGCGGAAGAAAACCGGGCCGACCCGGGCGGCGCGCGCCGGCCGGCTTCAGGGCAAGAAAATCCGCAAGGAAATCAAGCGGCTGCGGGCGCGGCCGGCTTTCGACTGAGGAGCCACGCCCCCAGCGCGGGCAGGAGAATCATCGCGCCCAGCATGTTCACCAGGAACATGAAGGTGAGCATGAGCCCGACGTCGGCCTGGAACTTGAGCGGCGAGAACACCCAGGTGGCGACGCCGATCGCGAGCGTGACGCCGGTGAAGAAGATCGCGGCGCCGGTGACGCGCAGCGCGCCGAGATAAGCCTGCTGCACACTCTCGCCGCGGTTCAGGAATTCCTGCATGCGGCTGAAGAGATAGATGCCGTAGTCCACGCCGATGCCGGCGCCGAGCGCGACCATCGGCAGCGTGTTGACCTTGAGGCCGATGCCGACGAAGGCCATCACCGCGTAGACCAGGATCGACACCAGCAGCAGCGGCACGATCACCATGACCGTGCCGATGACGCTCCTGAAGTTCACCAGGCACATGATGGTGACCGCCGCGAACACCCAGCCGAGGATCATGAATTCCTTGGCCTCGACCTCCTCGTTCTGCGCGGCCATGACTCCCACATTGGCGGTTGCAAGGCGATAGGTCACGTCCTCGGCCGGATGCCTGGTGCGATAGACCTTGACGGCCGCCACCACGCGCTCGATGGTCTCGGCGCGGTGATCCGACAGGAACAGCATCACCGGCATCACGCTGCAATCGCGGTTCAGCAGACCGGTGCTGGTCTCGATGTAGTTCTGCGCCTGC
>JBQTKF010000064.1:0-27917 GCA_052386355.1 Gammaproteobacteria bacterium | reverse complement strand
ACTTTTTCGACCGGGTTCTACCCCCCTGCCCCGGTACACGTCAAACACGTGGAGTTCGCGCAATAGGCCTTTTGCGGCCAAATTAACACTTTTCCGCAGTTCGTCCAGCGTCACCGACTCGTCCACTACGACCGCGAGGTCGCGCCGGATCCGCGGGTATCTGGAAATTTCCTCAAATACAGGGACTTCCGCTCGGAAGCTCGGATCGATCGCGAGCTCGAACAGGAATGGCGCCTCGCGCAGTTCGAGCTTGCGCGCCAGGTCCGGATGCAATTGCCCGAGGAAGCCGAGCGTCTGCTGGCCGTCCATGACAGCCGCGGCGCGGCCCGGATGCAGGGCGTCGTGTTTTGCCGCGACGTAACTTATTGCGTGGCTCCTGCCCGTCAGCGTGAACAGCGCCTCCACGTCCGACTTGAGGTCGTAGAAGTCGGCGGCGCGCCGATCCACGCCCCACTGCTCAGGCAATGCCGCGCCGCAGATGATTCCGGCTAGCGACTGCGTCTCCGTGAGCGCTCCGTGCTGTACCTCGAAGCGCGTGCCGATTTCGAACAGGCGCACCCGGTCGTGCTGCCGGCGCAGGTTGAAGCGCAGTGCCTCGACCAGGCCGGGCCAGAGCGAGACTCGCATTTCGCCGAGTTCCGCCGAGATCGGGTTCGTGAGCGCGAGCGCTTCGCGCTTCGGGAACATCAGCCGCTGCAGGCGCGCATCCACGAAGCCGTAGGTGATCGCCTCCTGGTAACCGCGGTCCGCAAGCGCGATGATGAGCCGTTCGCGCATCACCGCGCGCTCGGTCGCAGGCTGCGGCCGCTGCGGCATGCGCGCGTCACGCTTCGGGATTTCGTCGTAGCCGTAGATGCGGGCGATCTCCTCGATCAGGTCCTGCTCGATGGCGATGTCGAAGCGATGGCTCGGCGGGATCACGCCGAGCACGTCGCCCGCGCCGGCCACCTGCATGCCGAGCCGTCGCAGGATGTCCTCGATTTCACTCCTCGGAATCTCGGTGCCAAGCAGGCTTGCAGCGCGCTCCGGCCGCAGCCTGACGCTCGGCCGCCTGGGCTGATGCTTCTCGGCCTGCGTCAACACCATCGGTCCGGGCCGGCCGCCCGCGATCTCCACCAGCAGCTGGGTCGCGCGTTCCATGGCGCGCTCCTGGCCGCGCGGATCCACGCCGCGCTCGAAGCGTTGCGAGGCATCGGTGATGAGCCCGTAGCGCCGGGCGCGCCCGGCAATCGCCTCGGGCGCGAAAAACGCTCCTTCCAGGAAGACGTCGGCGGTATCGGCGGCAATCCGGGACTTTTCGCCGCCCATGATTCCCGCGAGGCCGACCGGTCCGGTCGCGTCCGCGATCACGAGCGTGCCGGCCTCGATCGCGATGTCGCGGCCGTCGAGCAGCGTGAGCCGCTCGCCCGCGCGCGCCTCGCGCACCTCGATGTGCGACATCAGGCGACGCAGGTCGTAGGCATGCAGGGGCTGGCCCAGCTCGAGCATGACGTAGTTGGTCACGTCCACCACCGGACTGAGCGGGCGCATTCCGGCGCGGCGCAGGCGCTCGCGCATCCAGAACGGCGTGCCCGCTCCCGGATTCACGCCCTGGACCACGCGGCCGCCGAACCGCGGGCAGCCCGCGGGCGCCTCGAGCCGCACCTCGAATTTCGCGCGGTGCGCCGCGGCGACCGGCTCGATCACGGGCATGGCGAGCTTGCGGCCGGAGATCGCAGCGACCTCCCGTGCCACGCCGATCATGGACTGCACGTCGCCGCGGTTCGGCGTCACATTGAGGACCAGGACGGCATCGTCGAGGGCGAGCGCCGCGCGCAGGTCGCTGCCTGCGGCCAACTCGGGCGGCAACTCGAGGATGCCCTCGTGCTCCTCGGACAGGCCGAGCTCAGCGGCCGAGCAAAGCATGCCGGCGGAATCCACGCCGCGAAGCTGCGCGCGCCGGATCACGAGGCCGCCCGGGAGTTCAGCGCCCTCGAGCGCGAGCGGCGCCTTCATTCCGGCGCGAACATTGGCGGCGCCGCAGACGATCTGGAGCGGTCCGGAAGCGCCCGCGACGCGGCACACCGTGAGCTTGTCGGCGGACGGGTGGCGCTCGACCGCAAGCACCTCGCCCACCACCACTCTGCTGAACGCGGGCGCGGCCGGTTCGACCGCCTCGACCTCGATGCCGCCCATCGTCATGCGAGAGGCAAGCGCAGCAGCGTCCCATCCGGTATCGACCCATTCATCGAGCCAGGCGAGGCTGACGCGCACGGTCAGCCCCGGTTGAACTGCGCGAGGAAGCGCAGTTCGTTCTCGAAAAACAGGCGCAGGTCGTTGACCGCGTAACGGAGCATCGCGAGCCGTTCGATTCCCATGCCGAAGGCGTAGCCCTGCCACCGCTCCGGGTCGACACCGCAGGCCCTGAGCACGTTCGGGTGCACCATGCCGCAGCCCAGGATCTCGAGCCAGCCGGTCTGCTTGCAGACCCGGCAACCCGCCCCGTCGCAGAACACACACTGCACGTCCACCTCCGCCGAGGGTTCGGTGAACGGGAAGTAGGAAGGCCGGAAGCGCAGCTCGCGAGATTTCTCGAAGAACTGCTCGACAAAGCCTGCCAGCACGCCCTTCAGGTTGGCGAGGCTGATGTCCTCGTCGATCGCCAGGCCTTCGACCTGGTGGAACATCGGCGCGTGGGTCAGGTCGTTGTCATGACGGTAGGTCGGGCCCGGCGCGATCACGCGGATCGGCGCACCGCGCCGCTGCATTTCGCGGATCTGCACCGGCGAGGTATGCGTGCGCAAGAGGCGCCCGTCGCCGAAGTAGAAAGTATCGTGCATCGCGCGAGCCGGGTGGTTTTCCGGGATGTTGAGCGCGCCGAAGTTGTGGAAATCGTCCTCGACTTCCGGACCCTCCGCCACCGAGAATCCGGCGCGGCGGAAGATCGCCTCGATGCGCAGGCGCGTGCGCGTGACCGGATGCAGGCCGCCGGGCGTCTGGCCCCGGCCGGGCAACGTGACGTCGAGCGCGCCGGCGGCGAGTTCGCGGTCGAGCGCAACGGACTCGAGCTCTGCGCGGCGGGCCTCGAGCGCGGCCGTGATCGTCGCCTTCGCCTGGTTGAGTTCGGAGCCCCGCCGGCCGCGCTGCTCGGGCGGCAACGATCCCAGTTCCTTCAGACAGGCCGTGACGCTGCCCTTCTTTCCAAGGACAGAAATGCGGACTTCCTCGAGTGCGGCAACGTCCTTGCTGTCGCGAATGAAGTTCAGCGTATCGCTGACAAGCGATCCCAGGTCCTTCACCCGACCCCCTGAGCCGGCCCTACTTCGCGGCCAGTGCGACCTTCGCCTTCTCCGCGATCGCGCCGAACGCCGCCAGATCGTTCACGGCGAGGTCTGCGAGCGCCTTCCGGTCCAGCTCGATGCCAGCCGCCTGCACGCCGGCGATGAACCGGCTGTACGACAGCCCGAATCCTCGTGCGGCCGCGTTGATGCGCTGGATCCAGAGCGCACGGTAGTCGCGCTTCTTGAGCCGGCGCCCCGCGTAGGCGTACTGGCCGGCCTTGATGACCGCCTGCTTCGCGACGCGGAATACCTTGCGCCGGGCGTTGTAATAGCCCTTCGCCTTCTTGAGGATCTTCTTGTGGCGGCGCCCTGCGATCACGCCACGCTTCACTCTGGCCATGTCACTTCGCTCCAGGCAAGAGCCGCTCGAGCCGGCCGACGTCGGTTTCGTGGACCATGGTCGTACCGCGCAGCTGTCGCTTGCGCTTCTTGGTCATCTTCGTGAGGATGTGGCGGCGGTTCGCCTGGCCGCGCTTGAAGCCTTTCGCGGTCTTGCGAAAACGCTTCGCCGCAGCCCTGTTGGTCTTCAACTTGGGCATCGTCGATCTCCTGTTATGACCTCTTCACTCCGCTTGCGCGGGCTGGAGGCGAATCGGCGGTTACCCGCCGGTCACTTCTTTTTGGGAGAGATCACCATGGTGATCTGGCGCCCTTCCATCGCAGCCTGCTGTTCGATCGCGCCGTAATCGGCAAGGTCGATCACCAGCCTGTCGAGGAGCTTGCGCCCGATCTCCGTGTGGGCCATCTCCCGGCCTCGGAACCGCATGGTTACCTTGGCCTTGTCACCTTCGGTCAGGAAGCGGATCAGATTACGCAGCTTGACCTGGTAATCCGCCTTTTCCGTTCCCGGCCGGAATTTCACTTCCTTGAGCTGGATCTGCTTCTGTTTCCGCTTCGCCGTGTGAGCCTTCTTGTTCTGCTCGAACAGGTACTTTCCAAAGTCCATGATCCGGCAGACAGGCGGCTCGGCAGTCGGCGAAACCTCCACGAGATCCAGTTCCTCAGCGGCGGCCTTTGCGAGCGCCTCGCTGCGGGTCATGACGCCGACCTGACTGCCGTCGGCTCCGATCACGCGTAATTGCGGCGCAAGGATCTCCTCGTTGCGCCTTACGCGTTTGGTTGTCGAAATACTTCAGTCCTCCAAATAACGACGGCCGCGGCTCGCCTCATCCTGGGCGATCCGGGCGGCCACCTCTTCCAGGGGCATGGCACCCAGATCCTTCCCGGAGCGCGTGCGCACGGCCAACTGCCTGGACTCGACTTCCCGATCGCCTGCCACCAGCAGGTACGGGACACGCTTCAGCGTGTGCTCGCGGATTTTATAGCCCACCTTTTCGTTCCGCAAGTCGAATTCTGCGCGAAGCCCCTGATTTTTAAGGAATTCGGCCGCCGCGAGCGCGTAATTTCCCTGCTTTTCGCTGATATTCAACACGACCGCCTGCACCGGCGCGAGCCAGGTCGGCAACCTGCCGGCGCAATGCTCGAGCAGGATGCCGACGAAACGTTCGAGAGATCCAAAGATCGCCCGGTGCAGCATCACCGGCGTCTTCTTCTGGCTGTGCTCGTCGATGTAGTGCGCACCGAGGCGGCCCGGGAGATTCAGGTCCACCTGCCAGGTCCCGCACTGCCAGTCGCGGCCGATCGCGTCCTTCAGCACGAACTCGAGCTTGGGGCCGTAGAACGCGCCCTCGCCCGGGTTGAGTTCGTACTCGACCCCGGCGGCTTTCGTGCCCGCTTTGAGCGCCTCTTCGGCTTTGGTCCAGATCGCGTCGTCGCCGACGCGGCGCGCCGGGCGGTCCGCGAACTTCACGCGCACGTTCTCGAATCCGAAGTCACGGTAGATGGACAGGATCAGTTCGATCCCGCGCACCGTTTCCTCCGTGATCTGGTCCTCGGTCACGAACACGTGCGCGTCGTCTTGGGTGAAGGCGCGCACTCGCAGCAGGCCGTGCAGCGCGCCCGAGGGCTCGTAGCGGTGCAGCTTGCCGAACTCGGCGTAGCGGATCGGCAGCTCTCTGTAGCTGTGCAGGCCCTGGCGGAACACCTGAATGTGCCCCGGGCAGTTCATCGGCTTGATCGCGTAGACGCGTTCGTCCGGCGTCTTCGTCAGGAACATGTTCTCGCCGAACTTCTCGAGATGGCCAGACTGAGCCCAGAGCTCGCGGTCCATGATCTCGGGACTGCTGACTTCCCGGTAGCCGGCAGCCGTCTGCTTCTCGCGCATGTAGCCGATCAGCAGCTGGAACAGCGTCCAGCCATGCGGGTGCCAGAACACCGCGCCGGGTGCCTCTTCCTGGAAATGAAACAGGTCGAGCTCGCGGCCGATGCGGCGATGGTCGCGCTTCTCCGCTTCCTCGAGGCGCGTGAGGTATTCCTTGAGCTGCTTGTCGTCAGCCCAGGCGGTGCCGTAGATGCGCTGGAGCATCTCGTTCCTGGAATCGCCGCGCCAGTACGCGCCGGCGACCTTGGTCAGCTTGAAGGCGCCGAGCTTGCCGGTGGACGGCACGTGCGGCCCGCGGCAGAGGTCTTCCCAGCCGCCTTGGCCGTAGAGCGAGATCTCCTCGCCCGCCGGGATGGCCGCGATGATCTCCGCCTTGTAGTGCTCGCCGATCGACTTGAAATGCGCGACGGCCGCATCGCGCGACAGCACTCGCCGGTGCACCGGCTGGTCGGCCTTGACGAGTTCCCGCATCTTCGCCTCGAACCGTTCGAGATCCTCGGGCGTGAAGGGACGTGCGAAGGCGAAGTCGTAGTAGAAGCCGTCTTCGATCACGGGACCAATCGTGACCTGCGCTTTCGGGTAGAGGGACTGCACCGCCTGCGCGAGCAGGTGCGCAGTCGAGTGGCGCAGAATCTCGAGGCCTTCCGGGTCCTTCGATGTGACGATGCGGACGCTGGCGTCGCAGTCGATCGCATAGGAGGTGTCGACGAGTTTCCCGTTCACGTCGCCAGCGAGCGCCGCTTTCGCGAGTCCCTTGCCGATCGACGCGGCGACCTCGGCCACGGTGACCGGCTGGTCGAACGACTTTGTGCCGCCGTCGGGCAGGGTGATCACGGGCATTGGGGTGTGGCTGGCCGAAAGTGACGCGAAATCCGCGAAAGTCTACCTTGTGCCGCCGAGACTCGGGTAGGTTACGCGCATGTCAGGCAGCCATGTCGTCCTTGCTGCACTCGCGGCTGCGCTGACGTCGATGGTCGCCGGGGTACCCGCGACGCGCGCGGATACGCGCCTGCCAGTGGCCGATCCGCAGAGGCTGGAAGCGCGCATCCGCACACTCGGCACATTCGGCGCAAACCCGGAAGGTGGCGTGAGCCGGGTCGCATTCAGCGCGGCGGACTTTGCCGGTCGCGAGTACATCCAGGGGCTGATGCGCGAGGCCGGCCTGGAGATCCGCGTCGACTCCGCCGGCAACATCATCGGCCGCCGCGATGGCCGCGAGCCCGGACTGCCGCCGATCATGACCGGCTCGCACATCGACTCCGTTCCGCAGGGCGGCAATTACGACGGCGACGTCGGCGTGCTCGGTGCCATCGAGGTGGCGCAACTCCTGCGCGATCACGGCATCGTGACCCGCCACCCGATCGAGTTCGTCGTCTTCACCGACGAGGAAGGCGGGACGATCGGCAGCCAGGCGATGGCCGGCCGCGTCGCCCCCGGCGCGCTCGACCTCGTGAGCCACAGCGGCCTCACGATCCGCGATGGCTTGCGGGCGGTCGGCGGTGACCCGGACCGGCTCGCGAGCGCCGTGCGCAGACAGGGCGAACTCGCGGCCTATGTCGAGTTGCACATCGAACAGGGCGCGATCCTGGACGACTCGGGCATCGATATCGGCGTGGTCGAGGGCATCGTCGGCATCCGCTGGTGGGATGTCACGGTCGATGGCATCGCGAACCACGCCGGCACGACGCCGATGAAACGCAGGCGCGACGCGCTGGTCGCCGCGTCGGAATTCGCCCTCGCGGTGAATCGCATCGCGTTGACGACGCCGGGCACCCAGGTCGCGACGGTCGGCCGCATTCGCGCGGAACCGGGCGCACCGAACGTGATTCCGGGTCGGGTCGTGATGAGTCTCGAAATCCGCGACCTCGCCGCCGGGAAAATCGAGTCGGTGTTTCGGACGATCGAGGCCGAGGGTCGGCGCATCTCGGATGCACGCGGTACCTCGATCCGGTTCACCGAGATCGACGTGGCGCTGGAGCCCGCCCCCACCGACGAGCGGCTGCGCCGGATCGTCGAGGACGCCGCGGACTCGCTCGGGCTCTCGCACCGCCGCATGCCGAGCGGCGCGGGCCATGACGCGCAGGAGATCGCACACATCGCGCCGATCGCGATGATCTTCGTGCCGAGCCGCGACGGCATCAGCCACGCGCCGCAGGAATACACGGCTCCCGCGGACATTGCGAACGGGGCCAACGTACTGTTGCACACGCTGCTGGCGATCGACAGGGACGCGCGGGAAGACTGATCTGGTGGGCGCGACAGGGATCGAACCTGTGACCCCTACCATGTCAAGGTAGTGCTCTACCGCTGAGCTACGCGCCCGAAAAGAGGCGGAATGGTAGTGGATTCTGCCGCCTCGGTTCAACCAGCACCTGACGCGGCAATCAAAAGCCGTAAGTCGTCCTCAGATAGTAGAACGCGCCGTTGAACGTCACCGGTTGCAGCACGTCGTACGGCAGGTTACCGAAGAAGTTGATGTCCGCACTCGAGAGGTCAGGATACTGGTCGAGCACGTTGTTGGCGCCGACCGCTACCGAGAACTGCTCCGTGAGCGTGAATTCAACGTCCAGGTCGACGCTCCATTCCGAGCCGTAGGTCTGCTCCGGCTCGAAGCCGCCGCCGAAGTTGAACACGCGCGTTGCATCTCCCCACCGGGTGCCTCGGACGAGGAAGGACCAGCGCTCCCCCGACCAGTCGGCAGTCAGGATGAGCTTGCTGTCCGGCGAAGCCGATTCGAGCGTATTGCGCTCCTCGACGCCGAACAGGACAGCGCCGACGCCTAGAGAATCGAGCACCGGCGGATTAGGATCGACTCGCACGATCTCCGTGTCCGATCTGTTGTATGCCGCGCTGAGCGCGAGGCTGCCGCCGGCCAGTTCAAACGAGTAGTCCGCGACAATGTCGAAGCCATCGGTCTGCGTATCCACCGCATTGGTGAAGAACCGCACGCCGAGCACGTCCGGGATCGCGAGCGACGCCTCGATGAAATCTGTCACGGCATCGCCCCCGATGCGCTCCGAGAGCGTGATGCGGTCATCGATGTCGATGCGATAAAAATCCACCGTCAGCCGGAAGCCGGCGTCATGGCGATACACGAAGCCCAGGTTGTAGCTGACGGACTCCTCCGCCTCGAGCTCGCTTGCGCCCAGCAGCATCGCGATCGGGTCGTCCGTCGGCAGATTCAGCACCTGCTCGAGCTGGCCGCCCTCGCCGAAGCTCGTGGTCGAGCCACGGAAGAACGACTGCGTCAGCGATGGAGCTCGGAAACCGGTGCCGACGGTGCCGCGAACGGCGAGCGACGGCGTCAGCTCGTAACGCGCCGAGATCTTGCCGTCCGTCGAGCTGCCGAAGTCGCTGTAGTCCTCGAATCGGCCGGCAATCCCGACTTTGAGCCTGTCGCCGATGCTCGACTCGAGATCCACGTAGATGCCCGTCGCATCCCGTTCCTCGTCCACGGTCTCACTCGGCTGCAGCCCGGACCCGGCCTGGGTACCGATCGGCGCGCCGATGACAGGACCGGCGATGTACGACTCCGGGTCGCCTGGCTCGGTTTCGTAGGTCTCGGACCGATACTCGAGCCCCCAGGCGAAATTGACGGGGCTGGCGAATCCACCAACCTGCAGCTGCCGCGACATGTCGAATCGCAGCGCCAGCTGGGAGAGTTCGTACTCGCCGACGTTGAAGCTCGTCGGGCTCGCGTCGCCGAGCGATACGTTCAGGGAGTTCGTGATGTCGTGGTCGAAGTCATTCGAACCATACACGGCGCTCAGGTCCCAGTTCCACGCTGCTGCCAAAACGCCCCGGATCCCCGCAGCCAGCGAGTAGTCGATGTTCTTCGCCTCCAGCACCGGGATGTACCCGTCCGGGAAGATCGATGGCACGTTGGCGGAGGAATCCGGATATCGAAAGAAGTTCGCGCCTTCCCCGTCGCGGTGCGAGTAGCCGCCGAAGGCATAGAGCTCGAGGTCTCCGTCAAGCTCCAGGCCCGAGTTGAACATCAGCAGGATGTCCTTCATGGCGCTGTCGCCGGCCTTGTGCGTCTGTGTGCCGAGGAGCGCCAGATTGGGCGGAGTCTGGTTCTCGAAGAACGGGATCTGGTCGGGGCCTGAACGAAGGGTAGCGTCACGGTCGCGATACTCGGCCGTCAGGTTGACGAATCCCTGGCCTGAACCGAACCCCGCATTGACCGACGCATACAGCGTGTCGCCATCGTTGACGCTCTCGCCGGTGGGCGCGAAGTCGGTGCGATGCTGCCCGACACTCACCGTCGCCTCGCCGCCCTGCGGCGCGTCCTTGAGTACGACGTTGACGACGCCGGCGACGGCATCCGAGCCGTACTGAGCGCCGGCACCGTCGCGCAATACCTCGATACGCTTGATTGCGCCGACCGGAATTGCATTGAAATCGACCGGGCTGGTGCCTTTGCCGAGCTTGGATTCCGTCGTCAGCGTCGCCGTCCCGTGGCGACGCTTGCCGTTGATGAGCACCAGCGTCTGATCGGGGCTCAGATTGCGCAGCTGCGCCGGCCGGACGACGTCGGCAAAGTTGGAGTTGGATTGCCGAGGCAGGCTGAATGACGGCACCAGCGACTGCAGCGCCCCTCCGACCTCGCCCGGCACTGCCGCCGACCGGCGCATCGCCTCCGGCAGTACCAGGTCGACCGGTGCCAGGCTCTCGTCGACGCTGTAGCCCGCCGTTCGCGTGCCGGTCACCACGACTGGCTCGAGGGACGGCTCGCCTTCCGCCGCACTCGCCCACGGCGCCGTGCCGAGCCCGATACCGGCAGCGCCGACGCTCAGCACAGTCCTGATCCCGAATTGCAATGCCGCGCGCATGTGACGACCTCCGCTGGTCCAGGACGCGAATCGAGTCTATGGCCCGGAGAAAGTCGCGGTCAATGGCGGATCTGGATGCTCCACTCCGGGCCCGAGCCGACCCGGTACCTGGCGGCGAAATTGCCCAGGTTGATCGCAAGGGAGACATTGTCGAGGCTGTTGAGGTATAGCAGGGGCATGCCGGGCAGGACGACGCCAAATGTCGCTACATACGGCACCGCCAGCTCCAGCATTTCCTGATCGCCCTTCAGAATTTCTATCGTGACCGTGTCCCCGATGGCGACGTGCAGCTTCGCAAGAGTTCCGCGATCGATATTGGTCCAGATGTTGCCATAGGTTCCATCATGCGTCTGCACGTTGCCGTACACGATGCCATCCTCACAGCGCGCCTGCTGGTGAGGGATCACGACTACTGCTGCTGGCAGTTCACGGCCAACCTGCTCGAACGTGATGATGCCGGCCGCGAGCCGAGCCGCCGTGTAGGCATAAACATCGCGACCATGGAAGGTAAATGACTTCTCGGAATCCTTGCGCCGGTTCACGGCCTCGTCGATCTCCCGTACCGCAGCGATGCCGAGCCGGCGGGCCACGAAAGTGAGCGTTCCATTGTCGGGTGTCACGAAATAGTGGCCCGACAGCGACTTCATGACGATGGAGCGCCGATCCGTGCCGACTCCGGGATCTACGACCGATACGAATACCGTCCCGGCCGGCCAATACTCGGCCGTCTGTACCAGGCGCAAAGCGCCCTGCCAGATGTTGAACGGCTCGATGTCATGGGTCAGGTCATGGATGTGCAGATCCGGCGACACGCCGACAGCGACACCCTTCATCGAGGCAACCGCACCGTCAAGCGTTCCGAAGTCAGACTGCAGCACCAAGACTGGCTGCGCCCATGCAGAAGAGACAGCCAGCATCGCTGCCAGCAGAGAAGCTTCAGCCCGCACGACGGTCGGCCTCGGCTCCGAGCGCACTATTCCGGATTGCCGCGATTTCGTCCCGCACGGCAGCCGCCTTCTCGAATTCGAGATTGCGCGCGAGGCGGAACATCTCCTGTTCGAGCTTCTTGATCTGCTGCATCGCCTGCGCGGGCGTGAGACGCAACGGCTTGCGACGCGCGGATTCGCCGGCCGGCACGGCACGCGCGCCTTCCATGATGTCGCGTACCGCCTTGTGGATGGTCCTGGGCGTGATGCCGTGGGCGGCGTTCCAGGCGAACTGCTTTTCGCGCCGGCGGTTCATCTCGGCGATCGCGCGCTCCATCGATCCGGTCATGCGGTCGGCATACAGTATCGCCCGGCCCTGCTCGTTGCGCGCGGCGCGGCCGACGGTCTGAATGAGCGATCCCTCCGAGCGCAGAAAGCCTTCCTTGTCGGCATCGAGGATCGCGACCAGCGAGACTTCGGGCAGGTCGAGACCCTCGCGCAGCAGGTTGATGCCGACCAGCACGTCGAACTTGGCCAGCCTGAGGTCGCGGATGATCTCGACCCGTTCGACGGTCTCGATGTCGGAATGCAGGTAGCGAACCTTCACGCCGTGCTCGTCGAGGTACTCGGTCAGGTCCTCGGCCATCCGCTTGGTCAGCGTGGTGACGAGCACCCGCTCCTTGCGCTCGGCACGCAGCCGGATTTCCGACAGCAGGTCGTCCACCTGCGTCGCGACCGGGCGCACCTCGACCGTCGGGTCCACCAGTCCCGTCGGGCGCACGACCTGCTCGACCACCTGGCCCGCTTTCGCGAGTTCGCGTTCGGCCGGTGTCGCAGACACATAGATCGTCTGCGGCTGCACGCGCTCGAACTCGTCGAAGCGCAGCGGCCGGTTGTCGAGCGCGGATGGCAGGCGGAATCCGTACTCGACCAGGGTCTCCTTGCGCGAGCGGTCGCCGCGATACATGCCCTGCAACTGCGGCACCGTCACGTGGCTCTCGTCGATCACGAGCAACGCGTTCCGCGGCAGGTAATCGAACAGGCAGGGCGGCGGCTCGCCTGGTGCGCGTCCAGAAAGGTAGCGCGAGTAGTTCTCGATGCCGGCGCAGTAACCCAGTTCCGAGATCATCTCCAGATCGAACAACGTGCGCTGCTCGAGACGCTGTGCCTCCAGCAACTTGTCTGCGGCGCGCAGTTCCGCGAGCCGGGCGCGCAACTCGACCTTGATCTCCTCGATTGCGGCCGTGAGCCGCTCGCGCGGCGTGACGTAGTGCGTGGACGGGAATACCGTCAGGCGCGGGACCTTGCGCAGGACTTCGCCGGTCAGCGGGTCGAAGTACGCGAGCGTCTCGATCTCCTCGTCGAAGAACTGCACCCGCACGGCATCGCGTTCCGACTCGGCCGGGAAGATGTCGACGACGTCGCCGCGCACGCGGAACGTGCCCTGGCGCAGGTCGACTTCGTTGCGGGTGTATTGCATGTCGGCGAGGCGGCGCAGCAACTGCCGATGGTCCATCCGGTCGCCGCGCACCAGGTGCAGCACCATCTTGAGGTAGGCCTCGGGATCGCCGAGGCCGTAGATCGCGGACACGGTCGCGACGATGATCGAGTCCGGCCGCTCGAGCAGCGCCTTGGTCGCCGAGAGCCGCATTTGCTCGATGTGCTCGTTGATCGAAGCGTCCTTCTCGATGTAGGTGTCGGAGGCCGGGACATAGGCCTCCGGCTGGTAGTAGTCATAGTAGGAGACGAAGTACTCGACCGAGTTGTGCGGGAAGTACTCCCGGAACTCGCCGTAGAGCTGGGCCGCCAGCGTCTTGTTGTGGGCGAGCACGAGCGTCGTGCGCTGCAACCTCTGGATCACGTTCGCGATCGAGAACGTCTTGCCGGAACCGGTGACGCCGAGCAGCACCTGCTGCGCCAGCCCGGACTCGAGCCCGTCCACCAGCGCCGCGACCGCCGCCGGCTGGTCGCCGGCGGGCGCGTAGTCGGCCCGCAGCTCGAATGGTCTCGGCTCGGTCATCTCATCCTGCATTGCAACGAAAAAACGGTTCCCGTACCTTAGCCGGGATTCCACGGCTACGGTACCCCTTCGTGAGCATCCGCCTCGCAGCGCGCATCCGCCGCATCAAGCCCTCGGCCACGCTCGCCGTGACCGCGCGGGCCGCGGCCTTGCGCGCGCAGGGCAAGGACATTATCGGTCTGGGCGCCGGCGAGCCCGATTTCGACACGCCCGCGCACGTCGCGGAAGCCGGGATCGAGGCGATCCGCAAGGGGCATACGCGCTACACGAATATCGAGGGCACGAATGAGCTGCGCGACGCCATCGCCGGCAAATTCCGCCGCGACAACGGGCTCGAGTACCGCCGCGAACAGGTCCTGGTGTCCTCGGGCGCCAAGCAGGTCATTTTCAACCTTTGTTGCGCGCTGCTCGATCCCGGCGACGAGGCCATCATTCCGGCGCCCTACTGGGTGTCGTACCCGGACATGGTGCTGGTCGCCGACGGCATCCCGGTCCCGGTCTTCGCGGGCGCCGACCGGGGCTACAAGATCACGCCGGCACAGCTCGAAGCCGCGATCACGCCGCGGACGCGGCTCTTCATCCTGAACAGCCCCTGCAACCCGACCGGAGCTGCCTACTCGCGCGCCGAACTTCAGGCTTTCGGAGTCGTGCTGGCGAAACACCCGGGCATCGTCATCGGTACCGACGACATGTACGAGCACATCTGGTGGGGCCCGGAGCCATTCACCAGTTTCGCGACCGCAAACCCCGCACTGTTCGACCGCACGGTCACGATCAACGGCTGCTCGAAGAGCTACGCGATGACCGGGTGGCGCATCGGCTACTGCGGCGGGCCGACGGAACTCGTCGCGGCGATGGCGATGATCCAGGGCCAGAGCACGTCGAACGCCTCGTCCATCTCGCAACGCGCCGCAACCGTCGCGATGAATTCACCGCAGGACCGCGTCGCCGAGATGTGCCGTGCCTACAAGGAACGCCACGATTTCGTCGTCGAGGGGTTGAACCAGCTGCCGGGTTTTCGTTGTCTGCCGGGGTGGGGCACGTTCTACGCGTTCGCCAACGTCGAGCGCGCCATGCGGATGGTGGATGCAACGGACGACAATGCCTTTGCCGAGTTCCTGATCACGGACGCTGGCGTCGCCGTGGTGCCGGGCGAGGGTTTCGGCGCACCAGGCCACGTCCGGCTGTCTTTCGCCGC
Organism: Gammaproteobacteria bacterium; assembly: GCA_052386355.1. Lineage (GTDB taxonomy): Bacteria > Pseudomonadota > Gammaproteobacteria > Steroidobacterales > Steroidobacteraceae > SCUD01. Next base: position 13,397 of record JBQTKF010000064.1, on the reverse strand, counting down.
CTCCACTGAGACGTTGCGAGAGGCGTGGCGCCGCATGCAGGCGGCGCTTTCGGGGGCAGCCGGCAGGAAGCGCGCCTGAGGCGGGAAATCAGCGAAAATCCCTGCCGGTTGATTGACTTGGACGTGTGCAAGGCCCACAATCCCGCGCCCTGAAAAGCCGCTTCCCCGATAGCTCAGCTGGTAGAGCAACGGACTGTTAATCCGTGGGTCGTTGGTTCGAGTCCAACTCGGGGAGCCATGACTCCCACAAGAACCAGATGCCAAGCCGGCCGCGGTGCCGGATGTGGCAATGCTCACGGGGGCGCGTTTCGATGCGATAATCAACCGTCAGCGGTTCAGTCGGTACCATGGATCGCGCACCTGCCGGAGGACACATCGGTGATCCAGGCAAATTCCCTGCTCCTGCTGCTGTGCCTGTTCTGCGGTCTTGTCGTAGCCGCGTGCGCGCCGACCGCCCGGCCGAGCGAGCCGACCCACGTCGCTACTGCCGCGACGGCGCCGGAAACCGTAGCCGCGGCCGAATCGCAGCCCACGGACCCGTCGCAAAAGCTCGTCTGTAAAACCGTCATTCCGACGGGAACCCGCTTCCAGCAACGGGTCTGTGCGACGCAGGCCTACTGGGATCAGATCCAGAAGGCCGGCCGCGAGGGCGGCGAAAAAGCGCAGCGCAAGGCACAACAGTCGGCCAATCCGCACAGCCCGTAAGTGCCTGCAAAAAAGCGCTAGGCGAATACAGCGGTCATTCCGGCAACGCCTGCAGACGCTCCAGCGCCGCAGCCCGCGTGGAGCCTTGCGTCATGTTGCGTTGCATGCGCAGAAAGGCTGGCTGCCAATCCGTGGGTCGTTGGTTCGAGTCCAGTTTGGGGAGCCAGACTCCTACTTCGACGACAGGCTGGAGACTCCGGCCGCGGTCTTCTCTGCCCGCCCGCCGAGCGCAAGCGCATTCCCGGCGATCAATACGGCAAGCCCGATGATCGCGGGCAGGCTCCAGCGATATCCCTCGAAGGCCGTTGAAACTGCAAGCGCCACGACGGGGAACAGCACGCTCGTGTAGGCGGCGCGCGCCGGCCCGATGCGCTTCATCAGCAACAGGTAGAGGCCGAAGGCCAGCGACGTGCCCGCGAGCGACAGGTAGAGCAGCGAAATCACGTACGACCAAGTCTGCTCGAAGGCGATCGGTGCGCCGCGCAGGAGCGCGATGATCGCGAGCCCGACCGTGCCGTAGGCGAGCCCGTAGGCATTCGCCGTGACCACCGAAAGACCGGCCTTGGTATTGCGCGTCGCCGCCATGTTGCCGAGCGATGCAAGCCAGGTGCCACTGAGTGCGAGCAGCGCACCCTTTGCAACGGTCCTATCGCCCATCGCCGACTCGAGTTCCGGCAGGAACAACAGTGCGACGCCCAGCATTCCGGCGCCGGCCGCGACCAGCACGCGCGGTTCCACCGGCGTGCCGAAGAAGATCCGCGCATTGACGAGGTTCAGGAAGATGATCGCGGTGAAGATGACCGCCACCAGGCCGCTCGTCAGGTATTGCGTCGACAGGTAGGTCAGCCAGTAATTCAGGCAGAAGAGGGTCAATCCCTGGATCGCGACAAAACGGTGATCCCGGGCCGTGAGCCTGAGGCTGCGGCCGGTCGCGCGCGCGTAGATGAACACGATCACGGCCGCGAGCCCGAAGCGATAGACCAGCGAGATCTCCGGTTCCACCACGCCGAGCTGAAACTTGATCGCGTACCAGGTGGTGCCCCAGATGAGCACCACGATCGCGTAAATGAGGGGTGTCGGCACCTGTTGGACGCTAGGGCTTGGGCCCAATGGAATCAATCACTAAAGCTTATGTCCGCATCACATTTGGCGCGTGAGCAGGTACCCGAAAGCGGCTATCATGGACGACGATCCGCGAGTCCGGCGCAACCCATGCGGCGACCGCGGGTCCAAGAAGTCCGACCGCGGCCGAGCAAGGGGACTGCCGCATGAGCTGGATGGTCGCGCTCGCCGCGACACTTGCGATCGCCGCGCCGCCGGAGGGCGCGCGCGATGCGGCTGGCTGGCGCGCGCAGTCCGACACCCTGTATTCGGAAGGCGACCATGCGGGGGCTCTCGAGGCCGCGAAACGCGCCCTCGAGTTCGACCGCCGCGATCCCTGGTCCCGCTACGCCTGGGCACGCGCGCTTGCCGCAATCGACCCGAACGCGGCACGCGCCGCACTTCCCGGCCTGCAGGATCCCGGCGCGCTCTCGCGGATGACGGCCGACGATCGCGCGAGGCTCGACACTGCGCTCGGCTACCTCTGCCTCGACCTCGGCATCGAGGCGCTCGCGACCATGCATTTCGAAAGCGTGTCGGTGGGCACCTCGAGCCATCCGCAGGCCCAGGCCGGCCTCGCGATACTCGCGGTGCGGCGCGGCCACACGCGCCAGGCGCTCGTGTACTTCGTTGCGGCGCGGATTTCGGGCCGGCTCGAGCCGCCGCTCGCCGAGCTCGAGCGCGAAGCGCGGTTCCAGGTCGTGTTGCACGAGTTCACGACCGCGCGTGACCTGCGCGACGCCAATGCCGCAGGCCGCGCGTACGCGACGCTCGACGAACTGCGTCCGAGCCACCCGGCTACGCTGCGCGCACGCGCGGACCTCGCCTACCTGCGTGGAGATGCCCCGGCGCGCGAGCGCGCATTGCGCGACCTGCTGGCGGTCGACAGGCAGGCGCCCGGTGCGGCGAGCGAACTGGTGGACACGCTGCTGGTGCAGGATCGGCCCTGGGACGCGCTCGTGGTCGCGCGGGACCTCGCACCGGAACGCATGGCGGTCGACACGCAGCTGCAGGCGATCGAGCGCAATTGGGTGTCCCACGTCGACGCGGTGCTCGGCGGCCGCCTGCGCGAGGGCCAAACGCCCCACGATCGGCTGGAACTCGCGCAGTTGCGCATCGCCTGGGCTGGCAGCAGCGCGCGCATCGGGCGCTTCCGCGTCGCCGCAGCCGCGTCGCGCGCGGAATCGGACTCGGTGCCGGCGGGTGAGCCTTTCGGCAACTCGGTCGCACTGCCGACGAACGCCACCTCTCAGCACGACAACGGCGTCGCTGCGCTCCTCGACTGGATGCCATCCGATCGTCTGTCGGTCGAACTCGGCCACACGCCCACCGCGTACCAGGTCAGCAACATCACCGGCGCGCTGCGCTTCCACCTGACGGCCGCGCGTGGACCGTGGGACTTCGGCCTCGAACGGCAGCCGGTCGCCGATTCATTGCTCTCGCTTGCCGGCGCGATCGATCCCGTGACCGGTCGCGACTGGGGCGGCATCACACGCAACCGCGCCTATGTTTCCGGCGCCGTCGACAGCGGCGACCTGCGGGTCTACGGCACCGTCGCCCACTCCCTGCTCGATGGGCACGGCGTCAACGAGAACTCGCAGTGGGAAGGCGAAGCGGGCTTCTGGCAGCGCGCCGCCTCGGGCGACGGCTGGCTTGCGCGCCTCGGCGGCAACGTCCGGGCCATCGGCTACGACGACAACCGCTCGCATTTCACGCTCGGGCATGGCGGCTATTTCAGCCCGCACAGGTTCCTCGAAGTCGGTCCGGCATTCGACCTGCAGGGCCAGCGCTCCACGGCTCGCTTCCGCTTTGAGGGCGGCGTGGCCTGGCAGAGGGTGCGCGAGGACGACAGCGAGTTCTTCCCCGCGGATCCGGCCCGGCAGGCCGCGAGCGGCGATCCCCGGTACGCCGGCGATACGCGCGAGGGCATCGGCGCGCGCATCGCGGCCACGGTCGAGTGGCGCCTGTCGCTCCGCGCGGTCGCAGGCTTACGCCTCGAGGGCGTGCGCGGCGAGGATCATGACCAGGTGCGGCTGCAGGTCTATACGCGCCGCTGGGATCGCGCCGTCACCGAGCCGTTGAGAGCAGCACCCGTGGCGGCGCTCGCAAGCGACGCCGATCGCCTCTTCTAGGGATTTCCCGGTTCAGCCGACGCTGTGCCTCAAGCGCGGCGTCGCGCCGCAACGACGCCATCCAGGTAGCGCGCGAATCCATCGCCGAGTTCCGGGTGCTGGAGTGCGTACTCGACGGTCGCTTCCAGGTACCCTTGCTTGCTGCCGCAATCGTAGCGCCTGCCGCTGAAGCGGTAGGCATGAACGGCCTCGCGGGCCAGCAGCGCCGCGATACCGTCGGTCAGCTGGATCTCGCCGCCCGCGCCGCGGCCGAGCCTGGCGAGTTCGTCGAAGATCGACCCCGACAGCAGGTAGCGACCGACCACCGCGAGGTCCGACGGCGCCTCGGCAGGCGCCGGCTTCTCGACGATGCGCGTGATGCGTCCGAGCGGGTCATCTGCATTGTCCGTCGCAACGATGCCGTAGCGCCCGGTCTCGGAGCGCGGCACCCGCTCCACTGCGACCAAGCTGCCGCCGCGGTCGAGGTATTGGTCGCGCATCTGCAGCAGCACCGGCGGGCCGGCGTCGATCAGGTCGTCCGCGAGGTGCACGTAGAACGGCTCGCGGCCGATGATGGGCGCCGCGCAGAGGACCGCGTGCCCGAGCCCGAGCGGCGCGGGCTGGCGGATGTAGATGCAGGCGGCGTCCGCGGGCAGCATGTTTCGCAGCGCGTCCGCGAGTTCGCGCTTGCCCAAGGCTTCGAGCGCCGTCTCCAGTTCCACGTCCGAATCGAAGTGGTCCTCGATCGCCCGCTTGGAAGCGCCGGTGATGAATACCAGGTTGCGCGCGCCGGCTGCGAGCGCCTCCTCGACGGCGTACTGGATCAGCGGCTTGTCCACGACCGGCAGCATCTCCTTCGGGCTCGCCTTGGTGGCGGGCAGGAAGCGCGTGCCGCGGCCGGCGACGGGAAAGACTGCGAAACGGATCGGTGCAGGGGTCACCGGCCGGATGATACCGGAGCCGGCGTGCCGCCCGCACCGACCACGGGCGAATCAGCCCTTCTCGGCCTCGAAGCGCAGGTTGGCCTTGTTCTGGTCGACCGTCTTCCGGCCGATCCCCTTGACCTTGGCGAGGTCGTCTGCGCTCCTGAACGGGCCATTCTTCTGGCGGTAGGCGACGATCGCCTCTGCCTTGGCCATGCCGACGCCGTCCAGTTCGCGCGCCAGCGTCTTCGCGTCCGCAGTGTTGACGTTGACGGGCCCGGCGATGGCAACCGGCGCGAGCAGCATCGCGGCCACGAGTGCCGCTCCCAGTCCTTTGGTGAACATGACTTGACTCCCTTTTGGTCGCGCGCGGCGACCACCGCCGCGCCCGGAGTGGAGGTTACGGCGGGACGCCACACGGCGCCGCCCGGCTATCGGGTGCGTTCCGGGAGATTCAGGCTTGGCGCGGGCCGCGTTCGAGGCCGGCCACCAGGTCGAAGCGCAGCAGCGGCCGCTGGCTATCCCAGGATTTGCAGCCCGGGCACTGCCAGAAATGGTCGATGCTCGAGAATCCGCAGTTGGCGCAGCGGTAACGCGGCGTCGTGGCAGCGAGCCGGCGCAGCACCGAGGCGATCTCGCGCACCGCGCCTGCATCCAGCGCAGCCGGATCGCGGCCGATCGCACGCACCAGGCCGGCGATCGCCTCGTCCTGCGCCAGGCAGGCGCGCACGCGTCCCTCGATCGGCGCGAACTCGAGCGCGTCCGCCATGATCGCGGCCACTGCGATCTCGATGCCCGCGTCGGGCCGCGCGGCGACCAGACGTGCGACTGCCGCCTCGCCCTCGCTGCCCGCCGCGTGCGCGAGGCGCACCAGGCGCGGCATCACCTCGATCGCGAGCGCCGCATCCTGGGTCAGCACGGCGGTCAGCAGCCGCTCCGCCAGCCCGAAGTCGCGCTGCTCGATTGCGATGTCGGCGCGCGCGAGCGCGCCGCGCGGGAAGCGCCGGCGCTCCGAGCGCGCCGAACGCAGATGCCTGCGCGCGTCGTCGAGCGCCCCCCGGGCGCGCGCGTCCTCGGCCAGTTCGCAGAAGTAGTGCGCGATGGCATTCTCCTGCGGCGCACGTCCTGCCTTCTCGAGTTCGCGGAACACCTCGATCGCGCGCGGCCAGTCGTTTTCCTGTTCGTAGATGCGCATCAGCTTGCGCATCGCCGCCATGCGGTGCGCGCCCGAGGCCGCGAGCGGTTCGAGTATCTTCTCGGCCCGGTCCAGCATGCCGGCCTTCAGGTAGTCCTGCGCGAGCGCGAAGCTCGCCTGCTCGCGCTGCGTCGGCTCGAGCGTCTCGCGTGTTGCGATGTTCTGGTGGATCTTGATGGCGCGGTCGACCTCCCCGCGGCGCCGGTACAGGCTTCCGAGCGCAAAGTGAGTCTCGACCGTATCGCCGTCGAGCTCGGACGCGCGCAGGAAGGCCTCGAGCGCCCGGTCGGGCTGTTCATTCACCAGGAAATTGACACCCTCGAGGTAATTCCCGCGCAGCCGTTCCGCGCCGACCGCGCTCGGGCGCGGCTTGCGCGCCGCGTAGAAGCCGATCGCCCCGCCGAGGAACAGGACTCCCAGCAGGACCCAGACCGACTCGGGGTTCATTCAGCCGCTGGCGGGGTCAGTCCCGGATCGGGTGGGACTGCCCGTCGTTGACGCGCTCGCGCAGGTCTTTGCCGGGCTTGAAGTGCGGGACGTACGTGCCGGCGAGCGCGACCGCCTCGCCGGTCTTGGGATTGCGGCCCTGGCGCGGCGGACGGAAGTGCAGCGAGAAGCTGCCGAAGCCACGGATTTCGATGCGCTCGCCGCCGGCCAGCGCGTCGCTCATGATCTCGAGCATCTGCTTGACGGCCAGTTCGATGTCCTTCGCAGGAAGGTGTTTCTGTTTCGCGGCGATGATCTCGATCAGTTCTGATTTTGTCATGGCTCCCGTCCTGACAGGCGCGGCGCGCCGGCGTCATCCCCGCCGGCGCGACGCGGACCGGCTCACTGGCCGGAGATCTGCTCCTTCAGCAGGTCGCCGAGCGAGGTACCGGTCGCCGAGTCGCTGCCGCGGTACTGCTGCACCGCCTCGGCCTCCTCCTCCGCCTCGATCGCCTTCACCGACAGTACGATGGCGCGGCTCTTGCGGTCCACGCTCACGAGGCGCGCCTCGACCTCGTCGCCGGCCTTGAGCACCGTGCGGGCGTCCTCGACGCGCTCGCGCGCGAGCTCCGAGGCACGGAGCGAACCGTCGATGCCGTTGCCGAGGTCGATGACCGCGCCGCGTGCGTCCACTTCCTTGACCGTGCCCTTGACCAGGCTGCCCTTCGGGTGCTCCGCCAGGTACGCCGAGATCGGGTCCTGCGCAAGCTGCTTGACGCCGAGCGAAATGCGCTCGCGATCCGGGTCGATCGAAAGCACCATGGCCTCGACCGTCTGCCCCTTCTGGTAGTCGCGCACGGCTTCTTCGCCGGGGCGGTCCCAGGAGATGTCCGACAGGTGCACCAGTCCGTCGATGCCGCCGGACAGCCCGATGAAGATGCCGAAGTCGGTGATCGACTTGATCTGGCCGGTCACGCGGTCGCCGCGGTTGAAGCTGTCGGCGAACTCACGCCACGGATTCGGCTTGCACTGCTTGAGGCCGAGCGAGATGCGGCGGCGCTCCTCGTCGATGTCGAGCACCATGACCTCGACTTCCTGGCTGATGTGCACAACCTTGGCCGGGTTCACGTTCTTGTTGGTCCAGTCCATCTCGGAAACGTGCACCAGTCCCTCGACGCCCTCCTCGATCTCGACGAAGCAGCCGTAGTCGGCGATGTTCGTGACCTTGCCGAACAGCCGGGTGTTCGGCGGGTAGCGGCGGGCGATGTTCTGCCACGGATCCGCGCCGAGCTGCTTGATGCCGAGCGAGACTCGCTGGCGCTCGCGATCGAATTTGAGGATCCGCACGTCGATTTCGTCACCGACCTTGACGACTTCCGACGGGTGCTTGACGCGTTTCCACGCCATGTCGGTGATGTGCAGCAGGCCGTCGATGCCGCCGAGGTCCACGAACGCGCCGTAATCGGTCAGATTCTTGACCACGCCCTTGACCACGTCGCCTTCCTTCAGGTTGTCGAGGAGCTGCGAGCGCTCGGCGCTGTATTCCTGTTCGACGACCGCGCGGCGCGACACCACGACGTTGTTGCGACGCTGATCGAGCTTGATGACCTTGAATTCGAGTTCCTTCCCCTCGAGGTAGCTCGGGTCGCGCACCGGGCGCACGTCCACGAGCGAGCCGGGCAGGAAGGCGCGTACGTTGTCGAGTTCGACGGTGAAGCCGCCCTTGACGCGGCCGTTGATCACGCCCTTGACGATCTCGCCCTTGGTGAACGCCTCTTCGAGGCGGGTCCAGGTGCGGGCGCGCTTGGCTTTCTCGCGCGACAGGCGGGTTTCGCCGGAGCCGTCCTCGACGGCATCGAGCGCCACTTCGACTTCCTGGCCGACGGCGACGTCGATTTCGCCATTGTCATTGCGGAACTGGTCGATCGGAATCACCGCCTCGGACTTCAGCCCGACGCTGACGATGACGACGTCGGCATTCACGTCCACGACGGTGCCGGTCAGGATCTGGCCGGGCTTGATCTGCTGGCTGGCAAGGCTCTGCTCGAAGAGTTGCTGGAAGGATTCGGTCATTGGGTCTTCCGGGCCCGCGGGCCCTCGATGGGTTGCGTGCCGTCCGGCCTCCTGCCGGTACGGGTCCTTTCAATCCGGCGCTGGCGTCCTGCCGCGCCGTCCCGGGCCGGCTAACGCCGGCCCCTTGTCGCGCTCCCGCACGCAGCCTCCGGGAATCTCTCTCGCGCGAGTGCAATCACCCGCCCGACGACCTCCTCGATGGACAACGCGGTCGAATCCACGACGATCGCTTCCGGTACCGCCACAAGGGGTGCCACGGCACGCGTGGTATCCCGCCGGTCCCGCTCGGCGATCTCCGCAGAAAGGGCGGCAAGGCTAACACTCAACCCCTTTTGTTTCAACTGGTTATAGCGTCTGCGGGCCCTTTCCTCGGCGGTCGCCGTTAGGAAGATCTTGAGCCCGGCGTCTCGGAAAACGATGGATCCCATGTCCCGCCCGTCGGCCACGAGGCCGGGGGCCTCCGCAAACGCCCGCTGGCGCCCCAACAGGGCCGATCGGACCGGTTGCCAGGCCGCGACCCGGGACGCCGCTTCTCCGGTGGATTCGGCGCGCAGGTCGCGCGTCACGTCGTGGCCATCCAGCAGAACCTGTTCCTCGCCGCGCTCGTCCATCCCGAATCGCACGGCGAGTCCGCTGGCGAGCCGCGCGTGGCCCTGCACGTCGCCCGGTGCGAGGCCCGCACGCATTCCGGCGAGCGCAACCAGGCGGTACAGCGCGCCACTGTCCAGCAGGTGCCAACCGAGCGCACGCGCGACGCGGCGCGCAACGGTGCCCTTGCCCGAACCGCTCGGGCCGTCGATGGCGATGACCGGGATCAGGTTCGGCCCTCCTCTTTGAGCATCAGCCCCGCAGCGTTCACGGCAACCGCAAAGCCCGGGAACGACGTTGCGACATTTTGCACGTCACGGACCAGAACCGGGTCAGCAGCCCGGGCAGCCAGCACGGCGAAGGCCATTGCCACGCGATGATCGCCGCGGCTGTCCACAACGCCGCCCTGCACCCGGCCACCCCGGATCCGGATGCCGTCTGGCAGCGCGCGGGCCTCGATGCCAAGCGCGGTGAGACCCTCCGCCATGGCCGCAATCCGGTCGCTTTCCTTGACCCGCAATTCAGCGGCGCCCGTGGCGAGGGTCTCCCCCTCCGCCACCGCCGCCGCCGCGAACAGGACCGGGAACTCGTCGATCATGCTGGGGACAAGATTCGAAGGAACCGCAATACCCGTCAGGCGAGACGGCCGCACTTCGATGTCGGCGACCGGCTCACCCGACCAATGCCCCTTGTCCCGCACTTGAATGTCCGCACCCATCAACACGAGTGCGTCGAGCAGTCCGGTGCGCGTCGGGTTGACGCCGGTGTTGCGGATCACGAAGGTCCCTGCGCCGGCGATCAGCCCGGCGACGATCAGGAACGCGGCTGAGGAAAAATCGCCCGGCACGTCGATACGCGTGGCCGAAAGCCGCGCCGGACCCTCCAGCGACACGGACCCGCCGTCTCGCAACACCTCGACACCGAAGGCTCGGAGCATGCGCTCGGTGTGGTCGCGCGAAGGCTCAGGCTCGGTCACGCGGGTGAGCCCGCGCGCGTAGAGGCCAGCCAGCAGCAGCGCGGACTTCAGCTGCGCGCTCGGAACTTCCAGATGGTGCGCCCTGCCGACGAGGGTCCGGCCGCCGGCGATGGCGATCGGCGCACGTCCCTCGTTGGTGCGCAGATCCGCGCCCATGCTGCGCAACGGCGCGGCGACGCGCTCCATCGGCCTTTGCATCAGCGAAGCGTCGCCGATCAGGACGGAGTCGAAGGCCTGCGCGCACAGCAGCCCGGCGAGCAGTCGCATGGCGGTCCCGGAATTGCCGAGATCGAGGGCGACCCGCGGCGCTCGCAGGCCCCGCAAGCCGGCGCCCTGCATCACGAGAAGATCCGCGGCACGACGCTCGATGTGCACACCCATGGCTTCAAACGCGGAGACGGTCGCCCGGCAGTCCTCGGCGTCAAGGAATCCGCGAATCTCGCTCATGCCTTCCGCGATCGCGGACAGGATGATGGCACGGTGAGAAATCGACTTGTCGCCCGGAACGCGCGCTTCGCCCGAGATGCTTCCGCCCGGGCCGGCAATCCAGTTGCGGCGACCGTTCACCCCGTAGCGGCGAGCGCGCTCGCCATCGCGGCCAGCAGCCGTTCGTTCTGGGCCGCGGTCCCCGTCGTGACGCGCAGGTGATCCGGCAGTCCGTAGTTCGCCACCGGTCGTGCGATCACGCCCTGGCGCTGCAAGGCGTCGCTTACGGCCACTGCCGGGCGGCCGAGGTCCACCAGCACGAAGTTTGCTGCCGATGGCGCCACTTTGAGGCCGAGCGCCTGCAGGCCTGAGGTCAGGCGCGTGATCCCCTGCCGATTGAGCGCCAGCGTTGCGGCCAGATGTTCGCGGTCATCGATCGCCGCCGCAGCCGCCGCGAGTGCGGGCACCGAGACGTTGAACGGCTGGCGCACCCGGTTCAGCAGGTCCGCGATGTCCGGATCGGAAAGTGCGTAGCCCACCCGCAGACCGGCGAGGCCGTGGGCCTTCGAGAAGGTCCGGACCACCACCAGGTTCGGATGAGTCGCGAGTCGTCGCGTGCCGTCCGGCACGTCGCGGTCCGTCGCAAACTCATGGTACGCCACGTCGAGCACGATCACGACTTACGGCGGGACCGCCGCGAGCATCGCGTCCAGTTCCCTGCCGGAAAGCCAGGTGCCGGTAGGATTGTTCGGGTTTGCGAGAAACACGATCCGCGTCTTCGGACCGATCAATGCGAGGATCGCGGCCGGGTCGTGCCCGAGCGGCATCGCGTGTCGCGGAGGATTGGCCGGCGCCACGCGCGCCGTCGCCCCGGACGCCTGCACGGCGATCGGATACACGGCGAATGCATACTGCGAGTAGACCGCCTCGGATTCCGGTGTCAGGAAAGTCTCGGCGAGCAGCACCAGGATGTCGTTCGAACCGTTGCCGAGCGTCACCTGCGAGATCGAGACGCCGTGCCGGGCCGCCAGCCGCGACCGCAGCGCGTGACCGCTGCCATCCGGATACATGCCGACACCCGAAATCGCATCTGCGAGCGCCCGCCGGGCGAGCGGCCCGGGACCCAGCGGGTTCTCGTTCGAAGCAAGCTTGATGCTGTCCCGGATACCGAGCTCGCGCTCGAGCTGTTCCGGCGGCTTGCCCGGCACGTAGGGCGCGAGCCCGCGAACCCCGGGCGCCGCGTAGCGCTCGAACCGGTTGTTCACGACGGTCCCTGCACGGCGCGCGCGGACAGCACGCCCTGGATCGTGCCGATCCTCGCGAGCAGTCCCTCCGGCACCCGCCCATCGATGTCGATCAGCGTATAGGCCACCTCGCCCCTGGACTTGTTGAGCAGGTCGGCGATGTTCAGTCCGGCCTCGGCCAGGCAGGTCGAGATCTGGCCCACCATGTTCGGCACGTTCTCGTTGGCGATCGCAATGCGCGCGGTCGACGGAATCCTGGGCAGCGCGGCCTCCGGAAAGTTGACCGAGTGGCGGATATTGCCGTGCTCGAGAAAGTCGCGCAGCGTGTCCGCCACCATCATCGCGCAGTTCTCCTCGGCCTCGCTGGTGGATGCGCCGAGGTGCGGCAGCGCGATCACGCGCGGGTGGTCCTTGCTGCGTGCCGTCGGAAAATCGCAGACGTAGGCTCCGAGCGTTCCGGAATCCAGCGCCGCGAGCACCGCCTCCTCGTCGACGATGCCGGCACGCGCGAAATTGAGGATGGCGGCACCGTCGCGCATCAGCCGCAGGCGCTGCGCATTGAACATGGCCCGGGTCTGGTCGGTGAGCGGCACGTGCACGGTGATCGCATCCGAGCGTGCGAACAGATCGTCGAGCGAGAGCGCCTGTTCGACACCCGATGACAGCTGCCAGGCGCGCTGCACCGTGATCTGCGGGTCGTAGCCCAGCACGCGCATGCCGAGCAGGTGCGCGGCATTCGCGACCTCCACGCCGACCGCGCCCAGCCCGACGACGCCGAGGGTCCTTCCCGGCAGCTCATGGCCGACGAAGCGCTTCTTGCCCAGCTCGACGGCTTCCTCGAGCGCAACATCCGCGAGCCGCAGGTGGCGCACGAACTCCCAGGCCTCGCAGATGTGCCGCGCCGCGAGAAAGAGCCCGGCGAGCACCAGCTCCTTGACCGCATTCGCGTTTGCGCCCGGCGCCGTGAATACGGGCACGCCGCGTTTCGTCAGCAAGGCGACCGGGACGTTGTTGGTGCCGGCGCCGGCGCGGCCGACCGCCTTGACGCTCGCCGGGATTTCCATCGCGTGCATGTCGGCCGAGCGCAGCAGGATGGCATCCGGCTGGCCGATCTCGGCCGCGACCTCATAGCGGTCTCGCGGCAGCCGTTCGAGGCCCCTGGCCGAGATGTGATTGAGGGTGAGGACCTTGAAGCGCATTGAGAACCTAGCCGTACCGCCGCTCGAACTCGCGCATGAATTCGACCAGGGCCTTCACGCCCTCGGCGGGCATGGCATTGTAGATGCTCGCACGCATGCCGCCGACAGCGCGGTGCCCGGCGAGGTTGGCGAGCCCCGCCGCCTCGGCCTCGGCCAGGAAGGTCTTGTCGAGCTCCGGCTTCGCGAGCCGGAACGGTACGTTCATCCATGACCGGCATTCGCGCGCGACCGGGTTCGAGAAGAATTTCGACTTATCCAGCGCCGCGTAGAGCAGCCCGGCCTTGGCACGGTTGCACCGTTCCATCGCCGCGAGGCCACCCTCGCTTTTCAGCCACTGGAATACTAGTCCGGCCAGGTACCAGGCGAAGGTCGGCGGCGTATTGAGCATCGAGCCCGCCTCCGCCATGGCGCGGTAGTCGAGCACCATCGG
>JBQTKF010000063.1:0-22648 GCA_052386355.1 Gammaproteobacteria bacterium | reverse complement strand
CGGCCACTCGAACTTGTAGGCCCGGAAGAACACCAGGAGACCCAGCAGACCCATGCCGGTCGCCATCGAGAACGACGCTCCCGCGCGGTCGATGACCAGCGCCCAGTCAAAAGGTCCGAATTGTTCCGGCTCGAGGAACTGCACACCTATCGGCACGATGCCGAAGCAGACTGCGAAAACAGCGACCGTCACGAATCGGGCATCGATCAGAATGCCGCCGCGCTGGCGAATTCCCTCGAACATGAAGGCGCAAACGATGGTCGCCAGGGAGAAAAGCGTTGTCAGCGCCTGCGTCATCGCCGTTGTCCCGGCTGCGGCGCGCCGGCCTGCGTCCGCTTCAGTTGCGCGACCGCGAGCCCGGCTCGCGCGACAGCAGGTAACCCGCCGCAAGCACCGCGATGGCCAATCCAGCGGCCAGCAACATCGCGATCATCAATGAAGGCCGGAATCGCGTGTCGCGTGCCGGCTCAACGGCCCGATCGATGTTCTTGAATGCAAAGTCTCCACTGATTCGCGCGAGCATCAGGGACTTCAGTCTCGCTTCAGAAATGCGCGCGACCGCCTCCCTCAGCTCGACCGTGCCGGCACTGGCCAGTTCCTTGTCAAGGAACGTCAGGGCAGCTTCGTTCTCTGCGATCGCCGATTGGCGCAGCCGGGCGTTGGCGAAATCCACGTACTCGTTGGCAATGCGCGCGGCGTGCGCCGGATCCGGCCAAGTCACCGCTACAGTCGTTACTTCGGTCTTGGCATCGGTTGCGACCTTGAGCACCTTTTTCTGGAGACGCTCCGCGACCTCCCAGTCTCCCGGCACCGATTCGATCCACTGGCGCGTGTCCGCATTCCACCGCTCCGGATATAGCGCCGGCAGAAGGTCGCGTTGCTTGGCGAACTCGAGCGCGAGCTCCCGGGATGCGAGTACCGCCATGGCGCGCGCGCGTTCGCTGCCGCCCGTGGGCTCGACAAAGCCGGAGAGCGCGCCAATGCTCGCGAAACGGGACATCAGCGCGGCCATTTGACCGGATTGGGCATCGGACTCCAGGTACATCACGCTGGCACGGACCCGATACTGGGCGGCCGTCAGCAGCATGTAGGCGACCGCGCCGGCAACGCCGGCGACCATTGCCAGCAGCCACACGATGCGGCGCGAGATGGCAATCGAACCCGAGGGATTTCTCAGCATGCCGTCTGAGCCTGAGTCTGTGCCACGGCTACAGGGAATTGACCGCTGCTACCGCGATCGCGATCTGGTAGAGGATCTGCGTCACGCTGGTCCACACCGTCAGTGGCTCGAGCTGCCGCGCATCCATGGGTACCACAACCGTATCGCCCGGCTGAATGTCGGCACCATTGCGGCGGAACCAGCCCGCGGCTTGCGCGACCGCGACGCTGCCATCAGCCCGTATCACGAACATCCGCTTGCGGTCGGAGCGTTGCGTGAAGCCGCCGCTGCGCTCGACGTAGTCGTCGCGCTCCAAGCCGGGCTCGAAGAAGTGCGAGGTCGCGTTCTGGACTTCACCGATGACGGTCACCTCCTGCGTTAGACGCGGCACGAACAGCCGGTCGCCATGCTTGACGATCAGGTCGCGGGTTGAACCGGGTGTGGCGCCTATCACTGCCTCGAGATCGATCACAAGCCGCCCGATCGCCTGTGTCCCACGCAGGTCGGCCAGCAGCACCTGACCTGTCGCCATCGCCTGGCCTGTTCCGGCCGCCTCGTCGCCACGGGCCTGTTGCAGGGATAGTGCGGCGAGCTCGCGCTGCAGCCGTACGGCCAGTACCTCGATCTGGCGCTGTTCGCGTTCGCGCAGCTCCTCGCGCGTAAAAACGCTGCCATCCACGAAGGCCAGGCGGGTCAGGCCGCCGGCACGCTGGATCACGGAGCGCAGGGTCTCGCCGCGTTCGAATGGATAAATGCCCGGGAACCGCACCTCGCCCGCGACGGTGATGGTCTCCTGTTCGTACCAGTCAGGTATTTCGCGAATCAGCAGGTAATCGTAGGGCTGGAGGCGAATGTCGGCCTCGGCGTCACCGGAAAGCACGCGTGACAGGTCGATGCCGATCAATTCGGTCTGGCGCTGCTCGCCGCCCACGATCTCGTAGCGTGTGAGCTCCGCGTTCCCACCGTAGGCCGCCTCATCCAGCATCCCGCCGGCACGCAGCAGGTCGCTGATGGTCATTCCCAGCTCCAGCGGATACTGGCCGGGGACCTTGACTCGACCCCCGATGCCGACTTCCTGTCGCGGCTCGCCCAGCGCGCTCTGGCGCGCCAGGTCGCGCAGTATGGGAGCGATCACATGATCGCGGCTCGAATCAAGATCGAACACATGCACGCGATCACGTGGTTGCAATGGTACGTTCGCGGTGGATGCAGGATCCGCGAATGCACGCGCAATGTCTGCCGATGTCACGGACACGCGATGGTTCGGTCCGGACTCGCGCCGAATGAGCGCATAGTGCAAATCCGCGCGCGGTCGCAATTCATCGAGACTGTCCAGCAGATCGGTCAGCCGCATGCCCGCACGAAACTGCTGGCTGCGGGGCCGGTGGACGAACCCTTCGAGCATCACCGTGTTCTCGAACACCTCGCGGATCGCGTGTACCCGGATACGATCGCCGTCCCGCAGGTGGAGTCCCAAGCCCTCTGATGAAGCCAGGTCGAGATCGAGCACGGTACGACCACGACCGGCTTCAATCCGTTCAAGCCACGCTGTCGCCGGGTCCGCGCGCTGCGTCAGTCCGCCCGCGAGGAACAACAAGTCAGACGCAGCGGCACCTGCGCGGATCTCATAAATCGCGGGCCGCTTCACTTCGCCGTCGATCGCAACTGTCGGCCCGATCGGCGGAATGAAGATGACATCGCCCGGCAACAGTCGTGCATCGTTGCTGGTATCCCCGTTCAGCAACAGATCATAAAGGTCGAGGCGCCTCACGATCTGGCCGCCGCGTTTGAGCTCGATGTTGCGCAGCGAGCCGATCGGCTTCACTCCACCGCTCACGAACAAGGTATTGGTAATGGTCGAGAGCCCGCTCACTGTGTACGAGCCGGGCCGCTCCGCCTCACCGAGCACGAACACCTGAATTGACCGCAGCGGCCCCATCGAGATGCTCGCGCGCATGCCGATCATTTGTTCGGCGACGCTGCGTTCGAGCAGGGTGCGCGCGGCGTCGAAGCGCATCCCGGCGACCGCGATCGGCCCGATCTCCGGAAAAGCCACTTCGCCGTCACGACCGACCACGAGCGTGTGACGCCCGCCCCCCTCGCCGATCAACTGGACTTCCAGCGTGTCGCCGGGCCCAATCACGTACTCCGCGGGTACGGGAATGTCGGTCGCAGGCGCAAAGGTCGTCGGCACGGTACGGAATAGCTCGTACCCGAAGAGCCTCAGCTCACCGTCGACTCGTAGGAGCCGGACGTCGAAACGGAATCCTTCCAGGGCGGGGTCGGCATTGAGCCTGGCCTCCGCCTCCTCAGCAGTGAGCCCGGCGAGTTCGAACGTGGCTCCGCCATTCAGGACCAGCCTGCCGAGCCGATCCAGGCGATAGGGGTTGCCCGACAGTATGCTTCGACGGAACTCGCGGCTCGCGCGCGGCTCTTCGGTACGCTGAATCGACGACTTGTCGTCGACTTTGGACTCCGCCTGGCTGACGTCGAGGAGCAGGGTATCTCCCGCCCCGAGTCTCAGTTCGCGATCCAACCGGGGATCGGCCGTTGTATCCGGCTTAGACTCCGCAATTGGCCGCGCGGGCTCGGGCCGGGTCGGCGCGGCCGCATCGCGCTGCATCTGCTCAAGCACCTGCCGCTGCTGTTCCGGCGTCAGCGACTGGAAAATCTCGAGTTGCTCCTCAGACTGTGCGACGGCGGCCATGGCCCATGCCAGGCCCAGGACCGGCGCAAGCAAAGACAAGCGACGCATCATGGAAACGCCGCCGACCATTGCGCGAAGCCCCGCAGCTCCGAGGAATCCGTTCCCGTCATGTCCGCGTCCCGATCCTCATAGCCGATAGCGAGCGACAGCTCGCCGCCCAGGAATGCCCGCCGATGGTACAGGTCTGCGGAGCGGATCGCAGCCGCCACCGGCGAAATCGAATGCACGGGATTGGCCGAGGCCCGGTTGACCTCCACGTCCTGCAGCGCGAACTCCCAGCTCGCGCCGCCCGGTTCCACCTGCAGGAGTCCCCCCGCCCACTGGCGGCTGTCGCCGTCGATCGCATGCCCGACCGAGCGCTCGCGGTACTGGTACCCGTCCGCATAGTTGGCGTTGCGATAGGCACAACCGAACTGCGGCGGGTTCTCGTAGAACGCGCAGGCCGTGTCGGGGAACTCGAGATGCGCGCGCCACGAGCGGTCGCCGATTCCGCCACAGGCCTCGAGGCCGGCGAGTCCCAGGTACTTGCTCGGCAGGTTGTTCGCCTCGTCCTCGCCGATCGCCTGCAGATACACCGCCAGCGGCGCCCAGGGCAGCGCCCAGCGCAGGTCGATGCCCGCCATCTGGTTGCCGGGCTGCAGGACCGGATCCTGGTCGTTGTCGTTGCCGGACAGCAGGTCGACGAAGGTGTCGAAGTCGCAGGGGCGGCCTTTGCCGCACCATTGCGCGCTGCGCGAGAGCCCGAGCTCGAACAGCGCGTGCGGCTTCCAGGTCGCGCGCATGCCGAAGAAGCGCGCATGCCGAAGAAGCGCGCATCCGGCGCATCGCTGCGGCTGCACTCGAACTGCCCCATCGTCGCCACGAGGCGCCAGCGCCCTAACCAGGCGAGCCAGGGATGCTCCGAGGCGTCCGAGTAATTGCGCTCAACCGTGATCGAAGGCATCGGCCGCGCATTGGTGCCGAGGATGAGGCTCCCCTCCCAGCCCGGCCCCCACCAGCGTTCCAGATACCCCGCCGAGAGCATCCAGTTGCCGAGGACGACACCCGCGTAGCTGCCGTCGGCACGCACGTCCCTGCCGTCGCCGGCATCGGCCACCGCCGTACCCTGCAGGCGGAACGCAAAACGCTCGCCGGTCCATTGCAGCGCGCCCGAAATCTCCCCCTCGTCGCGCGCGGTGGCGCCGAAGCGGCGCAAAACCACCGGATTCTCGGCAGCCGACAGCCGCAATTCGGTACGGTACTCGCCAACGTGCGTGGCGGCCTCCGCGCCGGCCCGCACGCGTTGCAGCGCCGCGGAGAGGTATCCGGGCAGGTTTTCGTCGGCGGCGCGGCGCACGTCGCGTGCGACCTCCGCCCAGGGGACCGGCCATGCCGTCAACGGCGTCCGCACGATGCCGGCGTCCGCCAGCAGTTGCAGGTCATGACGCAGGCGCGCGTCTCCCGGCGCCAGCCAGGGATCGGCGCTGCAGGGCGCTGCCATGAGGCAAGTCACGATCAATGGAAGGTAACGCGCCATATCGGTTTCAGCGCCGCCGGGCGATCCAGCCGGCGAGCCCGGCAAGTTCCGGCGGCGGCGTCGCCTGCGCGAGCGGCAGGAGCGATCCGCACAGCCTCTTGCCGAGTTCCACGCCCCACTGGTCGAAGGGATTGATGTCCCACAGCACCGATTGCACGAACACCTGGTGCTCGTAGAAGGCGACGATGCGCCCGAGCGTCTCCGGATCGAGCCGCGCGAACACGAGCAGCGACAGCGGCCGGCTGCCGGCATGGCGCCGCTGCGGATCGGTGGTCTGGTACCCGGCCATGAAGGCTTGCGTCTGCGCCAGGCAGTTTGCGATCACAAGTTCGGCGGCGGCGGCATCCGCGGCGGCGGCGATCGGCAGCAGGAAATCCATGCTCGCCTGCGCGGTGCCCTGGTGCAGCAGCTGCAAGAAGGAATGCTGCGCATTCGAGGCGGGTTCGCCCCAGAGCACGGCGCCGGTGTCGCCGACCACCGGCGAGCCGTCGCGCGTCACGCCCTTGCCGAGACTCTCCATCGAAAGCTGCTGCAGGTAGGCCGGCAGCCGCGCGAGCCGCTCGCTGTACGGCAGCACCGCGTGACTCGTGCACCCGAGCGCATTGCGATTCCAGACGGCGATGAGTCCGGCGAGCGCCGGCAGGTTGCCGAGGAATGGCGCGGTCCGGAAATGCTCGTCCATCGCGCGGGCGCCCGCGAGCATGGCCTCGAAGTGCGCGCTGCCGATCGTGAGCTCGATTGCGAGCCCCACGGCCGACCACATCGAGAAGCGCCCGCCGACCCAGTCCCACATCTCGAAGCGCGCATCCGCGGCGACGTCGAACTCGTCCATTGCCGCGGCATTGGTCGAGACCGCGGCGAAATGCGCGCGCACGGCCGCCACGCCGAGCCGGTCCGCGATCCAGGCGCGCGCACGGCGCGCATTCGCGAGCGTCTCCTGGGTCGTGAAAGTCTTGGAGCAGACCACGAACAAGGTGCGCGCCGGGTCGAGTTCCTGTGCCAGGTCCGCGAACTGCGTGCCGTCGACGTTCGAGGCGAAGTGGCAGCGCAGGTGGCCGGTGTGGAATGGCCTGAGCGCCTCGACCGCCATCGCGGGACCGAGGTCGCTGCCGCCGATGCCGATGTTAACGACGTCGGTGAAGCGCGCCCCGGTCGCGCTCTGGCGCTTCGCGGTGTGCACCTCGCGCACGAAGGCCGCAAGTCGCGCGCGCGTCGCCTGCACCGCGCCGTAGAGCGGCACCAGCTTCGCCGGGACCTCGGCGCGCGCGGACGCCCGCAGCAGCGTGTGCAGCGCCTGGCGCCGCTCGCTGTCGTTGACGATCTCGCCGCCGAACATCGCCTCGATGCGCGCGCGCAGCCCGGCCGCCTCGGCCGCCGCCGCCAGCGCGACCAGGGCCTCGGCGTCCAGCCGCTGGCGACTGAAATCGAACAGGAGCCCGTCCAGCTCGCGCGAGAAGTTGGCAAAGCGGTCCGGGTCGCGTGCGAACAACTCCCGCACGGCTATCCGGCTGAGCCTCGCGGCGTGCGGTGACAGCGTCATATCTCCCTGATCCGGCCCATTATTCGGCCCATTATTCGGCCCAAGGCTCTCGTTTGCGGCCGCCAGTATCGCAGCAACGAACGTGACCTGGCTCTCGCACCCCGGGCAATTATACACATATACTTGGCCCCTGATGCGATGCAACCGGGTAGCAACATGGCTCAGGTCACGATCTATCTCGACTCCCAAACGGCGGCCAAGGCAAGGGCTGCTGCGCGCAAGGCCGGCCTGTCCCAGAGCCGCTGGATCGCCGAGTTGATTCGGCGCCACTCCGAGGCAGAATGGCCGAGCGCCGTGCTGCGCCTCGCGGGATCCTGGCCGGGCTTTCCGAGCGCCGCGGAAATGCGTGCCGGGCTCGGCGAGGATGCGCCGCGCCCGCCTGTCGACTGATGTACGCGCTCGACACGGACACGGTTTCGTATTGGCTGCGGGGCCAGGGTCGCGTCGCCGAGCGACTGTCAAGCGCCGAACCTTCCGCGATTGCCGTGCCCGCAATCGTGCTGCACGAACTGCGCTACGGCATGCTGCGCGCCGGTACGGCCGCCAGGAAGCGCGCGGAGCTGGAAGGTTTCCTCGGGCTGCTGACCGTGCTGCCCCTGGATGCGCCCGCGGCCGAAGCGGCCGCGCGCGCGCGACTGGAGCTTGAACGCGCCGGCGTGCAAGTCGGGCCCTTCGACATCCTAATTGCAGGCACTGCGCTCGCGAGCGGCTCCACGCTCGTGACGCACAATACGCGTGAATTCAGCCGCATCCGCGGTCTGCGGCTGGAAGACTGGTACTGATGCTGGATCAGCCGAGATTCGTAACCCTGAGATCCGGCGGGCCGCCGCCCTGATAGTAATCGAGATACCAGGCGACGAATCTCCGCACGCCCTCCTCGACCGGCGTCACCGGGCGGTAGCCGACGTCGCGCACCAGGTCCTCGGCGTCTGCCCAAGTATCCGGCACGTCGCCGGCCTGCAGCGGCAGCATCTTCTTCTCGGCCTTGCGCCCGAGGCATCCCTCCAGCACCTCGATGTAGTGCAGCAGTTCGACCGGCCGGTTGTTGCCGATGTTGTACAGCCGGTAAGGCGCCCTGCTGGTTGCCGGGTCGGGTGCGTTGCCGTTCCACCGCGGGTCCGGCCGTGCCACGTGGTCGAGCGCCGCCACCACGCCGCCGACGATGTCGTCGACGTAGGTGAAATCGCGGCGGTGATTGCCGTAATTGAACACCTCGATCGGCCTGCCGGCGAGGATGTTGCGCGTGAATGCAAAGAGCGCCATGTCCGGCCTGCCCCAGGGGCCGTAAACCGTGAAGAAGCGCAGGCCCGTCACCGGCAGCGCGTAGAGCGAGGCGTAGGTGTGCGCCATCAGCTCATTCGCCTTCTTGGTCGCGGCGTAGAAAGACAGCGGGTGGTCCACGTTGTCGTGCACCGAGAACGGCATTTTCGTGTTCGCGCCATACACCGAACTGGTCGAGGCGTAGACCAGGTGCTCGATCCCATGGTGACGGCAGCCCTCGAGCACGTGCAGCGTGCCGCTCAGGTTGCTGTCGGCATAGGCATGCGGGTTCTGGATGGAATAGCGCACGCCGGCCTGCGCGCCGAGGTGCACGACACGCCGCCATTTCGCGCGCGCGAACAGCGCCTCCATGCCCTGACGGTCCGCGAGATCCTGCTTCTCGAAGTGGAAATTCCCGCGGGACTTCAGCCGCGCGAGCCGAGCCTGCTTGAGCGAAGGATCGTAGTAAGGATTCAGGTTGTCGAGACCGGTGACTTCGTCGCCGCGCGCCAGCAGGGCCTCCGCCACGTGATAGCCGATGAAGCCCGCGGCGCCGGTGACGAGCACGCGCATCAGAGCCGGCCGTCCACGTCCTGCTTCCGCAACACGTGCTTGATGTCGTAGATCACGTGCCGCGGCCGGGCCAGGCGGCGGATTTCCGCCGGCTTCATCGCCTTGAACTCGCGGTGCCCGACCGCCAGCACGATCGCGTCGTAGCGCGCGCGGCCCGGCTTTGCGATCGGGCGGATGCCGTACTCGTGCCGCGCTTCACGGGGATTCACCCAGGGGTCCCAGACGGCCACGCGCGCGCCCTAGCCCTCGAGTTCGCGCACCAGGTCCGCCGCCTTCGAATTGCGCAGGTCCGGGCAATTCTCCTTGAACGCCAGGCCCATTACGAGGACGCGCGCGCGGGTCGCCAGGATGCGCCGGCGCGTCATCAGTCGCACAACCTGGCTTGCGACGTAGAGCGCCATGTTGTCGTTGATGCGCCGGCCCGCGAGGATCATCTCCGGGTGGTAGCCGATCTGCTCGGCCTTGTGCGTCAGGTAGTAGGGGTCCACCCCGATGCAATGCCCGCCGACCAGGCCCGGCCGGAACGGCAGGAAATTCCATTTGCTGCCGGCCGCGTCCAGCACCTCCTCGGTGTCGATGCCGAGCCGGTTGAAGATCATGGCGAGCTCGTTGATCAGCGCGATGTTGACGTCGCGTTGCGTGTTCTCGATGACCTTGGCGGCCTCGGCCACGCGCAGCGAAGAAGCTCGATGGGTGCCGGCTTTCACGATCGAGCCGTACAGTTTGTCCACGAACTCGGCAGCCTCCGGCGTCGAGCCCGCCGTCACTTTTCGGATGGTGGTGAGACGATGCTGCTTGTCACCCGGATTGATGCGCTCGGGGCTGTAGCCGGCGTAGAAGTCGCGGTTGAACCGGAGCCCCGACAGCCGCTCGAGGATCGGCACGCAGATCTCCTCGGTGCAGCCCGGATAGACCGTGGATTCGTAGATCACGATATCCCCGCGCTTCAGCACCTGGCCCACCGACTGGCTCGCGCGCACGATCGGCGTGAGGTCGGGGCGCTTGTGCTCGTCGATCGGCGTCGGCACGGTCACGATGAAGACGCGGCAGCGGCGCAGATCCTTGAGCTGCGAGGTGAAGCGCAGCTGCTTCGCCGCGCGCAGTTCCCGGCGCTCGACTTCGAGCGTGCGATCGCGGCCGCGCCGGAGGTCCGCGATGCGCGCCGCATTGACGTCGAAACCGGTCGTGTCGTAGTGGCGGCCGAACTCGACCGCGAGCGGCAGGCCGACATAGCCCAGGCCGATCACGCCGATGCGGCACCTGCGCAGACCCTGGATCGGAGCTCGTGTCGATGCCATGCAAGTCCCTCAGAGCAGGTAGAGGACGCCCGCGACCGCCGCCGCGGTCATCGTGACCAGGTAGGGCAGCGCCATCCACACCATGCGGAAATAGGACAGGCGGATCAAGGGAGCGAGCGCCGAGGTCAGCAGGAACAGGAACGCAGCCTGGCCATTCGGCGTCGCGATGCTCGGGATGTTGGTGCCGGTGTTGATTGCAACCGCCATCGCCTCGAACTGCTCGCGGGTGATGGCGGCCGACAGGAAGGCTTCCTTGGCTTCGCCGATGTAGATGGTGGCGACGAACACGTTGTCGCTGATCGCGGACAGGAATCCCGAGGCCGCAAACAGGGCGAGGGTCTGGTCCGCGGGTTCGAGCGCGAGCACCCACTGCAGGAACGGGCCGAACAGGTCCTGCTGGTGGATCACGCCGACGATCGCGAAGAACACCGCGAGGAGCGCCGTGAACGGCAGGGCGGACTCGAAAGCCTTGCCGAGCCTGCCCTCCTCGACCACGCCCGTGAATGCCGTCGCGAGCACGATGATCATGAGCCCGATGACGCCGATCTCGGCGACGTGGAAGGCGAGCGCGCCGACCAGCAGCAACGCGACCGCGGCCTGCACGATGATCACCTGGCGGTGCTTCGGCGTCATCTGCGCGGCCTCGCGGCGCTCGTACTCCACCAGTACCTCGCGCACCGAGGCCGGCATCGGCGTGCCGTAGCCGAACCAGCCGAGCTTTTCGACGACGATGCAGGTCAGGAAGCCGGCCGCGACCGTCGGCACGGTCACGGGGGCCATCTCCAGGGCGAAACGGACGAAGTCCCACCCTGCTTCCTTGCCGATCAGCAGATTCTGCGGCTCGCCGACCAGCGTGCAGACGCCGCCGAGCGTGGTGCCGACTGCGCCGTGCATCATCAGGCTTCTCAGGTAGCCGCGGAACTGCTCGAGGTCGGCGTCCGGGTGCTCGCGCGCGGAGGCCACGCGGTGATACACGTCGTAGAAACCGGCGGCGACCGTGATCATCACCGCGAGGACGGTGAGCGCATCGAGGAACGCCGACAGTACCGCCCCCACGAGCGAGAACAGCAGCGCCAGCGCGATCTTGGACTCGACCCGCACCAGGAGCTTCGTGAAGGTGAAGACGAGCATCTCGCGCAGGAAGTAGATGCCCGCGACCATGAACATCAGCAGCAGGATCACCGGGAGCCCGGTCTCGATCTCGTGGTAGATGCCGGCGGGCGTCACCAGGCCGAGCAGCGCCGCCTGGATCGCGAGCAGGCCACCCGGCTGCAGCGGGTAGCAGCGCAACGCCATCATCAGCGTGGCGATGAACTGCAGGAGCATCGTCCAGCCCGTGACAACCGGGCCGAATGCGGCGAGCAGGAGCGGGTTGGCCGCCAAGCAAGCGACGATCAGCCACTTGTACCAGTCGGGTGCATGGCCGAGGAAATTGCGCCAGAACGCCCCGGCCAGCCCGGTCATTCCCGTTCCCCGGTTCCCCGCAGATTGCGGAACAGGGCGCGCTCGCCCGAGGCGCGCTCGATCGCGGCCAGCGCTTCTTCGTGCGCGGCAAGCTCTGCGGGCGTCGCGCGGATCACGGGAACGCGCACTTCGCCGCGCCGCGCGCGGCGCGCTTCGTCCGGCGCCACCTCGTCCCCGGCGAGGCCGTGATCGAGCGTCAATGCCGCCTGGCCGCCGCTCATCGCGAGGTAGACGTCGGCGAGGATGCGCGCGTCCAGCAACGCGCCATGCAGGTCGCGCCCCGAGTTGTCCACCTTGTAACGCTTGCAGAGTGCATCGAGGCTGGTGCGCTGTCCGGGATGCAGTCGGCGCGCGAGTGCCAGCGTGTCGAGCACGCGGCAGACGTCGGCGATGGCGCGGCCAGTGCCGGCGCGGGCGAGTTCGGCGTCCAGGAAACCGACGTCAAACCCGGCGTTGTGGATCACGAGCTCGGCGCCCTCCACAAAGTCGAGGAATTCCTGCGCCACCTCGGCAAAGCGCGGCTGCGAGGCCAGGAACTCGTTCGTGATGCCATGCACTGCGAGCGCGCCGGCTTCGACTTCGCGCTCGGGCCGCAGGTAACGATGCCAGGTCCGGCCGCTCGGCCGCCGATGCACCATCTCGATGCAGCCGATCTCGATGACGCGGTGTCCCTCGGACAGTTCGAGGCCGGTGGTTTCGGTGTCGAGGACGATCTGGCGCACGGGTCCTAATCGTATCAGGTCAGTTCGTCGATGCCGCGATTCGCGAGCGCGTCCGCGCGCTCGTTTTCCGGGTGCCCGGCGTGGCCGCGCACCCAGTGCCACTCGACGTCGTGCAACGCGGCGAGCTCATCGAGCCGCTGCCACAGGTCCTGGTTCTTGACCGGCTTGCGGTCCGCGGTGCGCCATCCGCGCCGCTTCCAGTCCGCGAGCCAGCTGGTGATTCCCTCGCGCACGTATTTCGAATCGGTGTAGAGCGCGACCTCGCAGCGGCGCCTGAGCGTCTCGAGCGCGCGGATCGCCGCCGTGAGTTCCATGCGGTTGTTGGTGGTCCCGGGTTCGGCGCCGTAGATCTCGCGCTCGCGGCCGCCGTGCCTCAGGATCGCGCCCCAGCCACCCGCGCCCGGGTTGCCGCGGCAGGCGCCGTCGGTGTAGATCTCGACCCGGCTCAAGACGCGCGCCGTGCCGCGGGCTCGGCCAGCCCGCCGATCACCGCGGTGCGCAGGCGGTTGCGCAGCCGCATCGGCGTCATCGTATAGACGCGCTTGCGCGCATGCAGCAGGTAGGCGCCATAGAGAAAGCGCTGCGCGCCGCCGACTTCGAACCCGAGCAGCTTCAGCCAGTCGGAGAGCCGGCGCGAGCCGATCGTGCGGCGGATACCCGGCGGGCTGCCACCGCGCGTGAAGTGGCTGCGCAGCGACCACAGGCCCCAGGGCTCGAATCCGAGCACCAGCAGCTCGCCCTCTCCGGTCAGCACGCGTCCCGCCTCGCGCAGCACCTCATGCGGGTCGCGCGCGAATTCGAGCGTATGCGGCAGCAGCAGCACGTCCACGCTGTCGGATTGCAGCGCGAGCCCCTCCGGTTCGCAGACGAGCGCGACGCCTTCGCCACGCGCCCGCGCCAGCAGTTCGCTTCGGCGCGTCCGGGCCCGCGCCAGGAACTGCTGGGGAGCGCCCCAGGCGCCGACCTGAAGGCAGTGCAGGCCGAAAGCGCACTCGAGCGCCGCGGCCACGAAGGCACGCTCCTGTTCCTGCAGCCTGCCCGCGCGCGGCCCTGCAAGCCAGGCAGCAAGATCCTGCCGGGATGGCGTCATAAGGCCCTGAATTGTCGCATACTTCCGCCCGGGCCCGGATCGCGGGCGTGGTCCGGACCTGCGGGCGCGTCCGGCGCCATCGGTCCTCTGGCTTGAGAAATGCGTCAACCCTTTTCAGCGGAGTCCGCCCGAAAATGTCAAATTATCGGCCGAACGCCGGGTGGGAAAGTCATGGTCCAATCCCGTAGCCCTGTTCGCCGGGACGAGCGCTGCAAGGACACCCCCCGATGACGGAAACCCGACTTTCACCGGCCCGCTTCCTGACGCTGCTTGCCCTGTCGGCCCTTGCCGCCGGTTGCGCCAGCGTCGAGCAGACGACGGCGAGTTCGCTGCCCGACCAGCAGATCGTCAACGATCCCGGCGACGCCAGCGCCATTCCCTACCCGGCAGAGCCTGAGGCGCCGCCGCTGCCGTTGCCGGAACTGACGGCACCCGCCCATGACGAGCTACCGGCGGAACCGATCGCCTACGGCGACGTGCTCGACCGCATCCGCGGCCGGCTGTCGCTGCCGGATGTCGACCACCCGCGCGTAGAGCGCGAGATCGAGTGGCTGCAGCGCAATCCTGACTACGTGGCGCGCGTGTTCGGCCGCGCCCAGCGCTACCTGCATCACATCGCGAACGAGGTCGAGGCCGCGGGCCTGCCCGGGGACCTGGCATTGCTTCCGGTCGTCGAAAGCGCCTTCAACCCCTTCGGCTATTCGCGCAGCCATGCCTCCGGCCTCTGGCAGTTCATCGCGCCGACCGGCGAGCGCTTCGGACTCAAGCGCAACTACTGGCAGGACCAGCGCCGTGACGTGCTCGATTCCACGCGGGCGGCACTCGAATACCTGAGCCAGCTGAACGAGCGTTTCGACGGCGACTGGTTCCACGCGATCGCTTCCTACAACTACGGTAGCGGCAACGTCCAGCGCGCGATCAACCGCAATCGCGCCTTGCGCCGCCGTACCGATTTCTTTTCGCTGTCCTTGCCGGCGGAGACTCGCGCCTATGTGCCGAAGCTGATCGCGCTCGCCAGGATCGTGCGCGACCCGGCCGCCCACGGCATCTATCTGCCGCCGATCCCGGACGCGCCCTACTTCCGCGTGGTGCCGACCGACGGGCCCGTAGACCTGCGCCTGATGGCGGCACTCGCGGGCGTCGAGACCGAGGAATTGCACGCACTCAACCCCGCCTGGAATCGCTGGATCACCGACCCGGAGGGCCCGCACCGCTTGCTGGTCCCCGACGTGGTCGCCGATGGTTTCACGGCGCAGCTCGCGGGCCTCGACGCCAACGGCCGCGCACGGCTGGCCGTGCACACGGTCGAGCCCGGCGAGTCGCTCGCCTCGATCGCCGGCAAGTACAAGGTGCCCGAGACTTTCATCGACCGCATCAACGCAGGCCGGCCCGCGGACTTGCAGCCGGGCCAGGAACTGCTGGTGCCCGCGGGTGATGTGTCGCAGCTGCGCGCGGGGCTCGGCTCCGACCTCGAGCGGCGTACCCATCGCGTCCGCAGCGGAGAGTCGCTGTGGAGCATCTCGCGCCGCTACGGCATGACAGTGTCGCAGCTCGCGCGCATGAACGGGATTTCGGCCAGGTCACTGCTGCATCCCGGCCAGCGGCTGCAGGTGTCGGGCGGCCGCGGTTCGGGACTGGGGGCCTCGGAGTCCCTGCCCACCTCGGGCAAGGTGAACTACACGGTCCGGCGCGGAGATACGCTCTCGGGGATCGCGCGGCGCTATTCGGTCACGGTGAGCCAGTTGCAGGCCTGGAACAACATGGGCGGCAGCACGGCGCTGCGCGCCGGCCAGCAGTTGACCATCCACGTCGGAGGCAGTGCGGACGTCGGAAGCTGAATCCGGCGAAGGGGAAGGTATGGGGTTCCTGGCGGGACGGAAGGCCCTGGTCGTAGGCCTGGCCACCGATCGTTCGATCGCGTGGGGAATTTCGCAGGCGATGAGGCGTGAAGGCGCGGAGCTCGCCTTCACGTACCAGAACGATCGCATCAAGGAGCGCGTGATGGAACTCGCAGGCGAGCTCGGCTCGAATCTCGTGATGCCGATGGACGTCGGCATCGACACCGAGATCGAGGCCGCATTCGCGAAGCTGCGCGAGGCCTGGGGCGGGCTCGACATCCTGGTGCACTCGGTCGCGTTCGCGCCGCGCGAGGCGCTCACGGGCGATTTCGTCGAAGCGACCTCGCGCGAGTCGTTCGCCACCGCGCATGACGTTTCCAGCTACAGCCTGACGGCCCTCGCGCGGGCCTCGTTGCCGCTGATGCAGGGCCGGCCGGGGGCGATCATGACGCTCTCGTACCTGGGCGCCGTGCGCTCGATCCCGTCCTACAACGTCATGGGGCTCGCCAAGGCGAGCCTGGAAGCCAACGTGCGCTTCCTGGCCGCCGATCTGGGCGCGAAGGGCATCCGCGTAAACGCGATTTCCGCGGGGCCGATCAAGACCCTCGCCGCCGCCAGCATCCCTGGCTTCCGCAAGATGCTGCATCACGTCGAGCAGGTGGCACCGCTCAAGCGAAACGTCACGATCGAGGACGTCGGCAATGCCGCCGCCTTCCTCTGCTCGGACCTCGCGGCCGGGATCACCGGGGAGACGGTGTACGTCGACGCGGGCTATTCCCACGTCGGCATGAGCTTCCCGGAATAGCGCTTACTGGAACAGCTGCGGGTTGACGTCGACTTCGGCGCCCGCGCGCAGGGCCGTCACGTAGGTCGCGGCATCGCCGAGTTCGATGCGCTGGCGAGCGGCCTGCATTTCCCGCGCGCGCTCCTCGGCCGTCAATGACGCGAGGGCGCCCGGGCGCACGGCCGTCACGCGCCAGACCGCGCTGTCGCCCGTGCCGAGCATCGCCGTGCCGAAACTCGGCCTGCCCTGCGGCACCGGCGCCCGGAACGCGGCGAGCCGCAAGTCGGGTGCCAGCAGCGGATCGTCGCGGCGCATGAGCCTCGGCGGCGATCCCGACGCCTGCCAGGCATTCGTCGCCCGGTCCCAATCCGCACCGGCCTGCAATTCCTGAACGATCGCCGCGGCCCGTTCGGCGGCGAGTTTCCGGGCCGCCTCGAGCCGGGCGGCCTCGACCACGAGCGTGCGCACTTCCCCGAGTGGCCGCGCCTTCGCCGGCTCGTGCGCCGTCACGCCGATCGCGATCACGCGCCCCGGCGCCACTTCGATGGTGCGCAGTTCGCGCCCGGCGAGCACCTCGGGCGCAAATACCGCGTCCATGACCCCCGGCAGCGCGCCGATTTCGCCGCCTCCGCCTCGCGTGAAGCCCTCGATCCGGCGCACCGGCAGCTCCATCTTCGCCGCGAGCGATTCGATGTCGCCTGCGGCCTCGAAAGCGAACGTGTCGAGCTCCTCCTGGCGGTCGCCGAAGGCCTTCTCGACCTGCGATGTACGCAGTTCGCGCTCGAGGTCGGCGCGGACTTCGTCGAAGCCGCGCGTACTGCCGCCCTCGATTTGCTCGAGCCGGATCACATGCCAGCCGAAGTCGCTCTTGACCGGGCCGCGGATCTCGCCCGGCTGCATCGCCCAGACCGCATCCGCGAAGGCGGCGACGAAATCGCCCTGCTCGGCAAAGCCGAGATCGCCGCCGGCTTCCTTCGAGCCAGGGTCGTCCGACAGTTCGCGTGCGAGCGCGGCGAAGTCCTCGCCCGCGCGCGCGCGCGCGTAGGCCGCCTGCGCGCGGGCCTCACCGTCGGCGCGGCTGGCCTCGATCAGGATGTGGCGGGCGCGACGGCGGCTCGGCGTCGTGTAGCGCTCGAGATTCGACTCGTAGTGTTCGCGCAGTTGCTCCTCGGTGATCTCGGCGGAGGCCGCAAAGGCCTCGAGATTGAGCTCGACCCAGGCGACGTCCGCGCGTTCCTCGGTCAGGTAGCGATCCTGGTTGGCCTCGTACCAGGCGGCGATCGCGGCGTCGTCGAGCGCGACCGAAGCCAGCAGCGCCGCTGCCGGCACGATGACCCAGCCGATCTCGCGCGCCTCCAGCCGCAACGCCACGTCGCGTTCGAGTTCCGCCGGCAGCACGAATGCGGAGCTCGACACGCCCCGGTCGAGTTGTCCGGTGAGCACGAACTGCTTCTGGTCGGCGAAGAACGCCTCGGGTTGCAGATTGGCCGAGGCCAGCGCCGCAAAGTAGGCGTCGCGCGAGAACTTGCCGGCGACCTGGAACGCGGGAATCTGCCAGATGGACTCCCACACCCGCTCGTCGGCCACCTCGTAGCGCAGCTTCTGCGTGCGCTGACGCACCAGTTCCGACTGCACCGCGCGTTCGAGCGCGTTGTTCTGGAGCGTCGTCTTCATCTCTGCCGGCACGCCCGCGGCGCCGAAGGCGGCCTGGTAGCGCGACAGTTCGTTCTGGTAGGACTCGAGCACCTGTTCGACCGGGATCTCGCGGCCATTGACTTCGATGCCGCGGGCCTTGGTGAAGGTCCCGACGCTGACGTCCACGCCCCAGAACACGAACACGACGCCGAGCGCGGCCAGGATCGTGATCGCAAAGATGCCCTTCAGCTTGTCGTGGATGGTCTGGAGCATGGGGGCCGGCGGCGGGGCCGCGGAAAAAAACGGGGCGCTAGATTAGCATGTCCGACCGGACATCCCGTAGCCCCGGAGTGTGCGATGAAAACCGCCGCGACCGCCCTGTGCCTGTCCCTGTCCCTCGCCGTAGCCGCGCAGGCAGCGCTGCCCGCGAAGCCCGCATTCACGGCCGCCGACATCTTCGCCCTCGAATGGGCTAGCGACCCCGAAATCTCGCCGGACGGATCTCAGGTCGCCTACGTGCGCCGCTCCTTCGACATCAAGACCGACAGGAGCCGCGGCGCGATCTGGGTCGTCAATCGCGATGGCGACGACCACCGCCCGTTGATCGGAGGCACGACTTCCGAATCGAGCCCGCGCTGGTCGCCGGACGGCGGCCGGCTCGCCTTCGTCGCGGCCGATCCCGAGGGCGGCGCGCAGATCCACGTGCACTGGCTGCGGGAGGGCGTGACTACGCGCGTCACGAACCTCACCGAGTCGCCGTCACGCCTGGCCTGGTCGCCGGACGGGCGTTCGCTCGCTTTCGTCATGCGGGTGCCTTTCAAGCACGAGGCGCTGAAGGTGAGACTGCCCGAGGCACCCAGGGGCGCGAAATGGGCCGAGCCGCTCCAGGCGATCGACCGCGTGGTCTATCGCGCCGACGGCGAGGGTTTCCTGCCCGACGCTTATCGGCAGGTGTTCGTGGTGCCGGCCGAGGGCGGCACCGCGCGCCAACTGACCGATGGTCCCTGGAATCACGGCACGCTTTCCTGGACGCCGGACGCAAGAGAGCTCCTGGTCTCCGCGAATCGCCGCGAAGACGCGGACATCATGCCGGCCGACAGCGAGATCCATGCGATCGACGTCGCGACCGGCGAGTTACGCACGCTGACGAAGCGCTTCGGGCCCGATAATGATCCCGTGGTGTCGCCGGATGGCCGCCACGTCGCCTACACCGGCTACGACGACCGCTTTCAGGGCTACCAGCGCGAGCGGCTCTATCTGCTCCGCCGCGACAATGGCGAGATTCGCGAACTGGCGGCCGGTCTCGATCGCGACGTCGAGGCGCCCGCCTGGAGCGCCGACGGCCGCTCCATCTACTTCCAGTACGACGACCATGGCACCACGCGCGTCGCTGCCGTGGATCTCTCGGGGCGCGTCACGAATCTCGTGGACGACCTCGGCGGCGAGGGCTGGTCGAGGCCCTACGGCGGCGGTTCATTCTCCGTTGCGCGCGACGGCACGATTGCATACAGCGGGAATGACGCACTCGCGCCTGCGGACGTCGGTCTCTACGAGCGCGGGCGCAAGCGCCGGCTTACGCAGCTGAACGCGGACCTGCTGCCGCAGCGCGAACTCGCCGGTGTCGAGGAACTGTGGAGCACTTCGCCGGTGGACGGGCGGCGCATCCAGAGCTGGATCCTGCGCCCGCCCGGCTACGACGCCGCCAAGAAGTACCCGCTGATCCTCGAGATCCACGGTGGCCCGTTTGCGAACTATGGGCCACGCTTTGCGGCGGAGTACCAGCTCTACGCGGCCGCAGGCTACGTCGTGCTGTTCTCGAATCCGCGCGGCAGCACGAGCTACGGCGAGGAGTTCGGCAACCTGATCCATCACGCCTACCCCGGCCGCGACTACGACGACCTGATGTCGGCGGTGGATGCCGCGATCGCAGCGGGCGGTGTGGACGACAAGCGCCTGTTCGTCACGGGCGGCAGCGGCGGCGGCGTGCTGACCGCCTGGATCGTCGGCCGCACCGACCGCTTCGCCGGTGCGGCAGTGCAAAAGCCCGTGATCAACTGGGCGAGCTTTGCGCTCACCGCGGACCTGACGAATGTCTTCTACAAGTACTGGTTCCCGGCGCCGCCGTGGGAGGATTACGAGGGCTACTGGCGCCGCTCGCCGCTGTCGCTCGTCGGCAACGTCACGACGCCTACGATGGTCGTGACGGGCGAACAGGACTACCGAACGCCGATCTCGGAATCGGAGCAGTACTACCAGGCACTGCGGCTGCGCGGCATTCCCACGCTCCTCGTGCGCGTGCCCGGCGCGCCCCACTCGCTCGACCAGCGGCCGAGCCAGCTCGCCTCGCGCATCGCCCACATCCTCGCCTGGTTCGCCCGGCACGACCCCGCTTCCTCGCCGCCGTAAGCGAAATGGTGCCGGTTCGTACTACGGTCGCCGTCTGTTTCCTGATCTCGCTCGCGGTCGCCGCACCCTGTGGCGCAGACCAGCCGCCGGATTGCGGCTTTTCAGGAGTGGCGATGCCGCCTGACTTTGCGGTGCTCGCGGGCGGCGAGTATTCCGGAAGGAAGCTGGACGTACAGATCGACCAGAGCGGACATCAGGCGACTCGAATGGACGTCGTCGTGAATTACCGCCAGAAGCCGCTCGTGCTGATCCTCGGAGCGTACGAGCCGACGATCTGGAACGTCAGGTGGTCGAGCGGCACCAGGATCGTTGCGGTACTCATCGGGGGCTACCACAGGCAGGCGGTTGCGGGGCTGCCGCCGTCGCTGCCGGTACGCACGAGAACACACGATGGCGAATCCCGCTGCGGCTACTTTTACGTGTCCCGCGACAAGCAGCCAGCCGTGAATTCGATCTCGCGTGCCGTCTTCGGTCGCGATGTCGAGGCGTTCTTCCCGGCGGATGACGGGGTCCTGGTCCTCGGCGAGACTCCAGCGCCGGGCGAGCACATGTACAGCTCAGACGCGGTGACTGTGGAGTCGTTGGTCGATCGGGGACCACTGGCCGGCGTCGCGGGTCTGCTCGACGCGACCCGGAAGGGACTGATTCGGCCCGCGACCGTCGAAGACGTGCAAGCTTGGATGCAAGCAGTCTCCGCGGCGGGAAAGGCTACGGAACCTCCCCACCTTTTCAATGCATACGTCGTGCTGAAGGAGTTCACGTTTCCGGCAGGCCTCTATGGCGCAAACATGGCGACAATTTTCGTACCGAAGGGGGCTCCATTACCGCGTGGAACTCCGGGGCATTCGCAGATTTACGACTTCAACTCGCTGAGTTGCCTGGGACCGGTTTGCGGGAGCCCGACTCCCGCCGTTCCGGCGTCGGCAGGTCGAATCGGCGCGTTGACTGAAGCTCCACCGTCGAACAGGCTGCCGGGCGCCTGTTCGTCGTTGAGTGCCGCGGATTCGCAGCGCGCCTGCCTCGCAAACGAGCTGACAAGCGCAGACGACGAAATCAACAGCGTCTACCAGCAGCTGCTGCAGCAGGTCGACTCCGGCGCGCGGTCGAATCTGCGGCGACAGCAGCGATCGTGGTTGAAAGTTCGTGATTCGACATGCCGCCTGACCAGCGCCATCCACGACAGGAGCGCGTGGATCGCGTACGTGCTGGCAGACAGTGCTCGCGCCCTATGCGTGACACGATTCACGCGGCAAAGGCTTGCCTATCTCCTGACGTTGCGGGAGGAAGCGCCGAATGCCGATCGCAACGGCCAAGCCGCAAGGATCGAACCGACGTTCAGGCCGGTCAGGAGCAATGCGGACTACGAGCTGCAGTCGACGACAGCCCACGAACGCGGGAAATGGTACTTCGAGATTCAGGTCGATCACGGCGAGGCAGGAGATCTGCAGGCCAGCCTGTCGATCGGGGTCGCATCCGGTGGCGAAACGTACGACATGCTGTATCACATACGGCCGCAGGACATTCTGCTCCCCATGGGGGGTGGCGAGCAGATCACGATCAAGGGCGGCAAGTTCGGCGAGCTGCGGCTGCCGAAGGTGACGATCGGCGCGGCGATCGATCTGGACAATGGAGAGTACTACTTCCGCAGTGACGGGCAGTGGCGGAACGGCGTACCAGGCAGCGCACTGGGAGCGGACATCAGGACGGGACGGCTCTTCAGGGCGTCGATCGTGTCGAGCGTGCCCATCGACCAGCTCGTCAATTCCAGCGTACTGTCGATCAATTTCGGCGACAGGCCGTTCCTTGAGCCGATCCCGGACGGCTATCAACCCTTCGATCATGCTCAGATCGGCAGCAGGCGGCCTGTGCTACTGGAATCGGCGGCGATCGCGCCGATCGGCGGCCTGGTGGCCGGGAAACCATGGAGCTACTGGATCGAGAGATACTGGATATGGCTGAGATCGGTACCGAAATCGGCGACCCCTTCTGCAGACGATAGCGGCGCTCGTTGCCACGATCGACAGTCGGGGCCGGTTTGGTTCCTGACCGGCAGCGCGAAGGGTGCCGTCAGTCGGGAATGCGAGATTCCCAGCGACAAGTACGTACTGGTGCCGATTGCCGTGGTCGTAGCCCAGCCCGACAACCCGAGCGCGACCTGCGCGCAGATGCGCGACACGCTGGAGAGCTATGTCTTGGAAGTGACTAATCTGCACCTTCGGGTCAATGGCGTCGCCCTGCCCGACCCAACTTTCTACCGGGCTGCAACGGATTGCTTTGAGCTAAACGACGTCTCAAACGGAGTTGATGGCATCGCCGCCAGCGGCGGCTATTGGGCGTTCCTGGGGCCGTTGCGACCGGGAAGCTATGACGTCGAATTCGGTGGCCGCTTCTACAAGAGCGGGTTCGAGCAGAAGATCACGTATCAGTTGAACGTTCGCTGAGCCCCATGTAGCTCACCGTTCCGGGTCCCGACGTCCGACTTTGGCAATGAAAAAGGGCCGTCATGACTGACGGCCCTTGCATGAATGGTGGCGGAGCGGACGGGACTCGAACCCGCGACCCCCGGCGTGACAGGCCGGTATTCTAACCAACTGAACTACCGCTCCAGGTCACTGGTGGGTGCTGCAGGTCTCGAACCTGCGACCTTCGCCTTGTA
>JBQTKF010000062.1:0-75243 GCA_052386355.1 Gammaproteobacteria bacterium | reverse complement strand
CGGGAGAGCCGCTCGCGCAGCTGGCGGCTCGTCACGAAGCGCCCCTCGCGGCCGAAGAACGGCGAGGTGGTGGTCGCGAAGCTCATGCTGATCGTCGGCTCGTCGACGACGAGCGCCGGCAGCGCCTCGACCGCTTCCGGGTCGCACAGCGTGTCCGAGATCTTGGGCGCCTCGAGGCCCGAGAAAGCGATGATGTCCCCCGCCTGCGCGGCCTCCACCTCGATGCGCTCGAGGCCCATGAATCCGAACACCTGGCCGATCCGCTCGCTCCGGACCGCGCCGTCGCGGTCCGCGACCGCGACCGTCATGCCGCGCTTGAGCGTGCCGCGGCGGATGCGGCCGATGCCAATCGCACCCACGTAGCTCGAGTAGTCGAGCTGGCTCACCTGCAGCTGCAGCGGCGCACCGACGTCCACGTCGGGTGCCGGGCAGCGCGCCACGATGGTCTCGAACAGCGGCGTCATGTCGGCGGCAAGCGCCGCGGGCGCGAGTCCGGCGGTGCCCAGCAGCGCGGAGGCATAGACCACCGGAAAGTCGAGCTGACGCTCGCTCGCGCCGAGGCGATCGAACAGGTCGAAAGTCTGGCTCACGACCCAGTCGGGCCGCGCCTCGGGCCGGTCGATCTTGTTGACGACGACGATGGGCGCGAGGCCATGCGCGAAGGCCTTCTGGGTCACGAAGCGCGTCTGGGGCATTGGCCCGTCCACGGCATCGACCAGCAGCAGCACGCAATCGACCATCGACAGCACGCGCTCGACTTCGCCGCCGAAGTCGGCGTGGCCCGGCGTGTCCACGATGTTGATGCGGTAGTCACGCCACTGGATCGCGGTGTTCTTGGCGAGGATCGTGATGCCGCGCTCGCGCTCGAGCGCGTTGGAATCCATGACCCGGTCGGTCGCGGGCTTGCGCGCGTCGAGCGTGCCTGACTGGCGCAACAGTTTGTCGACCAGGGTGGTCTTGCCGTGATCGACGTGGGCGATGATCGCGATGTTCCGGAGGTTCTGGATCAAGGGCTTGGAGGTCCGCAAAAGGCCGCGGATTGTAACCCGGCGCCCGCAGGTGCGCCCAAAGACCCGCTGGGCGGGCCGCGGGCGCTGGGTGGTACCCAATCCGCCCCCGGAACAAGGGGTTGCCTGCGGTTCCTCAGGCGGCTGTGGAGGTACCCCGGGGATTGGACATAAGCACGTCGATCAGGCCGCGAGCAGCAGCCCCTGCTCCTCGAGCTCGGCCACATGGCGCTCCCAGTAGCGTGCTTCGCCGAACCAGGGGAAAGCCCGGGGAAAGGCCGGGTCGTGCCAGCGGCGCGCGAGCCAGGCAGCGTAGTGCACCATGCGCAACGCCCTGAGCGGCTCGATCAGCGCGCGCTCGACGACGTCGAACTCCGCGAACTTCCCGTAGCCCGCCAGCAGGTCATCGAGCTGCAATCGCATCTCCCGCGAATCGCCGGCCAGCAGCATCCAGAGGTCCTGGATCGCCGGCCCCATCATGCAGTCGTCGAGGTCGACGAAATGCGGTCCCGCATCGGTCCACAACACGTTGTTGCGGTGGCAATCGCCGTGGATGCGGATGTACCGCAGTACACCCGCGGCCTCGAAACAGCCTTCGACCAGTTCCAACAACTCCGAGGCGACGCGCTCGTACCGATGCCGCGCGTATTCCGGGATGCGGTCGCCGGACAGCAGGTACTCGACGGAAGCACGTCCCATGGCCGCGACGGACAGTCGCGGACGGTGCAGGAACGCGCGCGTCGCGCCCGCGGCGTGGATACGCCCCAGGAAGCGCCCGATCCATTGCCGGTCGTCCCCGGTGCCGAGTTCCGGCCAGTGACCGCCGCGCCGTGGATAGAGTGCGTAGCGGAATCCCGCGTGGCGCAACAGGGTCTCGCCCTGCGCGGCCGTCAGCGGCGCGATCACCGGAATTTCGGCAGCGGCGAGTTCCAGCGCGAAGCCGTGTTCCTCGAGGATCGCCGCGTCGGTCCAGCGTGCGGGCCGGTAGAACTTGACCACCAGCGGATCGGCGTCCTCGACGCCGACCTGGAACACGCGATTCTCGTAGCTCCCGAGCGCGAGTACGCGCCCGTCGGCGGCGAAGCCCGCCGCCTCGATGGCCGCCACGATGACATCCGGCGAGAGCGTCGCGAAGGGGACAGCGGGATCCGCGGGGGCCTCGTCGGTCACGCCGCGAACATAACCCGGGCCCCGCCGTTAGGGAATCGTCTTGGACACCGGGTTGGTGTTGCTGCTCTCCAAGCCGGCCGAGTCATAGGCCGCGAGCACGAAGTACCAGGTGCCGCTCGCGAGGTTGTTCACCACGAAGCTCGTGAGTCCCGGGTTGGTGACATTGATCGTATTCGGGTAGTTGCCCGCGGAATTGCCGTAGCGCACGCGGTAGCCCGCGAGATTGGTGAGCGGCGAACCGTCGGTGCGCGTCGTCGGCGCGGTCCACGACAGCGTCGCCGCACCCGTGGCCGCCTGCTGCACCGTGATCGAGAATGCCGGCAGCGACGCCTGGACCGTGCCGTCGCTGACCTGGATCTGGATGTTCGAGTAGGTGCCGACGCTGCCGGTGCCCGGCGTGCCAGAAATCCGGCCGTTGCTCGTCGCGAACGTCGCCCACGCCGGCTTGTTCACGATCGAGAATGTCAGCGTGTCGCCGTCCGGATCCGAGGCCGTCGGCGTGAACGAGTAGGCCTGGCCCTCGACGATGGTCGTGGCGGGCGTGCCCGAAATGACCGGCGGGCGGTTACCGGTCTCGACCGTGATCGAGAACGCGGGCAGCGAGGCCGTCGCCATGCCGTCGCTCACCGTGATGCGGATGTCGACGTACTGCGCGGCCTGCGCGACCGTCGGCGTGCCCGAGAGCCGGCCGGTGCCGGTATTGAACGCGGCCCAGGTCGGTCGATTCACGATGCTGAAGCTGAGCGCATTGCCGTCGGCGTCCGAGGCGGTCGGCGTGAAGCTGTAAGCCTGTCCCGCCGTGACCGTTGCGGCCGGCGTGCCGCTGATCACCGGCGCGCGATTGGCGGCGACCGTCAGGGTGAATGCGGGCAGCGAAGCCGACAGTGCCCCGTCGCTCACCGAGATCACGATGCCGGAATACGCGCCGGCGCTTCCCGCGGGCGGCGTGCCCGACAGCCTGCCGGTGCCGGTATCGAATGTGGCCCAGGCCGGGCGGTTCGCGATGCTGTAGCTGAGCGCATTGCCGTCCGGATCGCTCGCGCTCGGCTGGAACGACCAGGCGATGCCTTCGCGGCCGGCAGTCGCCGGGCTGCCGCTGATCGTCGGCGGACGGTTCGCCGGCAGCACGGTGATCGAGAAGGCCGCCAGCGCAGCCGACAGCGAGCCGTCCGATACCGTGATGCGGATGTTGGCGTAGCTGCCCGCGCTGCCGCTCCCCGGCGTACCCGACAGGCGACCATTGGTCGAGCTGAATGTAGCCCAGGCCGGCATGCCGGTGATCGAGAACGACAACGGATTGCCATCCGGGTCGGAGGCCGTCGGCGTGAAACTGTAGGCCTGGCCTTCAGTGACCGAGAGCGGCGGCGCGCCGGAAATGACCGGTGGCCGATTCGCCGGCGGGGGCGTGCCCTGAGAATTGACGGTGATGCTGAAGGTGTTGCCCGCGGTCACGTGCGTGGCATCGCGCACCGAAATGCGGATGTTGCCGAAGGTTCCGACGTTGGCCTCGGCGGGGGTGCCGGACAGGCGCCCGGAGTTGGCGTCGAATGCCGCCCAGCCGGGCTTGTTCGCGATCTCGAAAGTCAGCGGGTCGTTGTCCGGGTCGCTCGCGGTCGGCTGCAAAGCGATGGCGTTGCCGGCCGTCACCGGATTCTGCGCCGGCAGCGCACCGATGACCGGTGGCTGGTTCGCGGGCGGCGGCGTCAGCGGCGATTCGCCCGTGTCCTCTTCGCTGCTGCCCAGACACCCGGTCATGGTCAGCGCGAGGAGGCCCGCCGCCAGTATCTTCAGCATGCTCATGTGGCAACCCCGCTGTCTCTGTGAGACCGGAAGCTTTGCGTCCCCGCCTCGCGACGGGTTTGCCGTTTACACCTGAACCAGAGTCCCTGGAGACCCGATTCCCCTGCTCAACGTGAGGTGATTCTCAGCGCGTTCGGACGAACGCGCGCGTGCCGCTTGTCGCCGCAGAGCGACAAAAATTGTCAGCAAGTGACTTAATCAGGTAATCGTCTTGGAGGCGACGTTCGAGCGCGCGCTTTCCACTCCCGACTGGTCATAAGCCGAGGCGGCGAAATGCCAGGTGCCGACCGTCAGGTTGTCGATCACCCGCGTGCGCGCGCCGGGGTCCGCGATCTGGATGACGTTGCTCAGGTTGCTCGCGCTGGTTCCGTAGTACACCTTGAAACCCGCGAGATTCGTGAGCGGCGAACCGTCCACGCGCTGCGTAGGCGCCTCCCACGAGAGCGTCGCGCGACCCGCGACCGCCTGCTGCACGTTGACGCGCGTCTGGTCGTTCGCCTGCGCCCCGCGTCCGTCCGAGACCGAGATCGTCACGTCCACCGAGCCCACGTTGCCGGCCTGCGGCGTGCCGGTCAGCACGCCGGTGGTCGTCGAGAAGCTGAGCCAGTTCGGCTTGTTGGTGACGGAGAACGTCAGCGTGTCGCCGTCCGGGTCCGAGGCGATGGGCGTGATGGTGAGGGACTGGCCCACGAGAACGTCGAAGGAGGCAGGCACGGTGATCGTTGGCGCACGGTTCGCGGGCGGCGGTTCCTCTCCGGAGCTGCCGCCGCCGAAGCAGCCGCCGACGAGCGCGACCGAAAGTCCCGCGATCAGAAAACGCCGCATGTCGCCATTCATCTTGGGAGACCCCATAGTCCGTCTGGCGTCGCATGTTAGGTCAGGCAGATGGCCTCAAATATGTCGAACCGTCGCACGATGGCGACAAGCGGAACTGGTACACACTCGCAGGGCTTGAGGATGCAGGCGGCAGGCGAACTCGCGCTCCTGAATGGGCGCGTGAACAAACGTTGCTATCATGTTGATAGCGCTACTGGGAGCGCATGAGTGGGCGCAGTACTCGTTACCGGCGGCGCCGGGTACATCGGCAGTCACGTCGTGCGCCAGCTCGGCGAGCGGGGTGAACCGCTTCACATTCTCGACAATCTGTCGACCGGCCGGCGACAGGCGGTCCTGTGCGGGGCTTTCACCGAAGGCGACACCGGCAACCCGCGCCTGGTATCGCGGCTGCTCGACGAGCACCAGATCGAAAGCGTGCTGCACTTCGCGGCCCACACCGTGGTGCCGGAGTCCGTCGCCGATCCCCTCAAGTACTACCGGAACAATACCGGGGGCACGCGTACCCTGCTCGAATGCTGCGTGCGTGCCGGCGTGCGCCACTTCATCTTCTCTTCCACCGCTGCGGTCTATGGCACCCCAGCCGACGGTTTCGCTTCCGAGGACACGCCGGCCGCGCCCATCAATCCTTACGGACGCTCGAAACTCATGAGCGAATGGATGCTCGAGGACGTCGCGGCGGCGCATTCGCTGCGCTACGTGACGCTGCGCTACTTCAACGTCGCCGGCGCCGATCCCCTGGGGCGCATCGGTCAGTCCACGCCCGAGGCCACGCACCTCGTCAAGGTTGCCTGCGAGCACGTCGTCGGCAAGCGCGACTCAGTCTCGATGTTCGGCACCGACTACGAGACGCCCGACGGCACCGGCGTGCGCGACTACATCCACGTCGAGGACCTCGCGGACGCGCACCTGCGCGCGCTCGACTACCTGCGCGCCGACGGCGCCTCGACCGCGCTGAACTGCGGTTACGGGCGCGGATACAGCGTGCGCGAGGTGCTCGCGATGGTCGCCAGGGTCTCGGGCCGGAAACTCGCGATCCGGGAGGCCCCGCGCCGGGCCGGCGACCCCGCGCGCCTCGTGGCCCGGGCGGATCGCATCAGGCGCGTGCTCGGCTGGCAACCCCGCCATCAGGACCTCGAAGGGATCGTCCGCACCGCGCTCGCCTGGGAACGTCGGCTCGCGGGCTAATCCGGCTACCATTGCGCCATGCGCCTGCCCCGCCCGCGTTCCCTGACGAGCCTCATGATCCTGGGGCTGCTGCTCGTCGTCGTGCCGCTGGCCTTTGCGTTGACCCAGGCCGTGACCGAGCTGCGCCGCCTCGCGGCCGAGACCGAGAATCTGGTGTGGGTGAGTTCGGAACTCGCAGGCCACACGCAGGCGCTCTATCGGCACCTGTCGGCCTACGATCGTGCGACCCAGCTCTATCTCCTGCTGGGAAATCCCCAGCTCCTGGAAGCGAGCCGGACGGTCCAGCGGCAAATCACGCATACGGGCGCCCGGCTCGCCGCGCTGCCGCTCGGCGAACCGCGGGAGCTGGACCTCAAGTCCCTGCGCGATGCGACCGTGGGGGTACTGGGAGTCCTCGAATTCGCCGACCCGGACCAGCCGGGCCGCTCGGAACTGCTGACAGCACGACTCGCCGCCGTGGATGAGGCGACCGCGGACCTGACCGGCCGCGCCAACCGGCTGCTCGATGCGCGACTCAAGCAGCTCTCGGTCAAGACCACCGACACGCGCCGGCAGCTGTATCTGTGGATCGCGGCGTTGGTCCCGGTCGCGATCGCGCTGGCGGTGATGTTCACGCGCGGCGTGCTGCAGCCGCTCCGGCGCGTGGACCGCGCGATCACCGAACTCGGCCGCGGCACCTTCTCCCAGCCGATCGCGATCAGGGGTTCGTCGGACATGGAGGCGCTGGGCCGTCAACTCGAATGGTTGCGCGTGCGCCTGCTCGAGCTCGCGCAGGAGAAGAATCGCTTCCTGCGTTACATGTCGCATGAGCTCAAGACCCCGCTCGCAAACGTACGCGAGGGCACCGACCTGCTGCTCGACGGCGCAGTCGGGGAGATCGGGCCGGGGCAGCGCGAGGTCGCGGCGATCATGCGGCAGAACGCGCTGCGCCTGCAGCAGCTGATCGAGAATCTGCTCTCGCACAGCGCACGCCAGGCGCAGGCGCAAAATCTCGATGTCTCGAGCTTCGACCTGGGCGCCGTGGTCGCCGCGGCATTCGTCAACCAGCGCCTCACGCTCTCCTCGCGCCGCATCCGCATCGCCCGCGAGGTCGAGCCGGTGGTCCTCAATGCCGATCGCAGCAAGCTGCGCCTGGTATTCGACAACCTGCTGTCGAACGCGCTCAAGTTCACGCCGGAAGGGGGCAGCATCACCGCGCGCGCGCGGCGTGCGCCGGAGGGACTGGTGATCGATTTTGCAGACTCGGGTCCCGGCATCCCGCGCGAGGAGCGCGACCGTATCTTCGAGGCCTTCTACACCGGCCGCACCCCCCAGGCCGGCCCGCTGAAGGGTACCGGCATCGGGCTCTCGATCGTTTCGGAACTGGTCGCGGCGCACGGGGGCAAGGTGCAGATCGTCGACGGGGAATTCCCGGGTGCGCATTTCCGGATCACGCTGCCTGCCGTCCTGATCGCCGAGGAGCCCAAGGAGGTCCGCGCCAGTGCCTGACCGGCGTACCTGCGCGCTCGCCTGCTGCCTGCTGCTGCTCGCCGGCTGCGGCGTGGTGGACGATCTCGGCGCCCGTCGCAAGCAGCCGGAGGCGCCGCCGCAGTCCGATCCGCGCGATGCCGCCATGGTCGCGCATCACCTGCAGACACTCGAGGCGATCGCCCGTGGCACGCCCGCGCATCAGGCCGAACTCGCCGCGGAAGTGCGCCTCGCGGCCGAGGCGGATCCCACGCTCTTCAATCGCCTGCGCCTGGCCCTCGTGCAGGGCCTGCCGGGTCATGCGGCGAGCAACCCCGAGGCCGCCCGCGACGCGCTCGGGGAACTTCTCGCGACGCCGGAGATGCTGCGCCCCGCGGAACTCGCGATCGCCCACGTCATGCTGCACGAGGTGAACGCGCGAATCGCGCTCGCGGGCGAAAACCTGCGTACCGCCGCCGACAGCGAACGCGACGAAAGCCTGCGCGTCGAAGCGCTCAACCGCCGCATCCAGGCCCAGACCACCGAGAACGCACGCCTGCAGAAGGAACTCGCCGAAGCGCTCAAGAAGCTCGAGGCGGTTGCGACGCTCGAGCGCAACATTGCCGAGCGCAGGAACGGCGCGGAGCGCACGCCATGAACCACGAACTCGGTCGCCGTCCGCGGGTCGCGCTGGTGGACGACGATCCGGGGCTGCTGCGCCTGCTGACGATCCGGCTGCGCTCCGAGGGCTTCGACGTCGCCGCCTGCGAAAGCGCATCCCAGGCCTTGCAGTCGGTGCGGAGCTTCCACCCGGATATCGTCGTCACCGACCTGCGAATGGCGCAGATGGACGGCATCGGACTGCTGCGCGAACTGCAGAAACGGCACCCGGCGATGCCGGTGATCCTGCTGACGGCGCACGGCACCATTCCGGATGCCGTCGAGGCGACCAAGAGCGGCGCGTTCGCGTTCCTGACCAAGCCGGTCGAGAAGGAACAGCTGCTCGAACAGCTCGAAAAGGCACTGCGCGTCGCCGGCCCGATCGGCAAGCTCGAGGACTGGCGT
Organism: Gammaproteobacteria bacterium; assembly: GCA_052386355.1. Taxonomy (GTDB): domain Bacteria; phylum Pseudomonadota; class Gammaproteobacteria; order Steroidobacterales; family Steroidobacteraceae; genus SCUD01. Next base: position 66,733 of record JBQTKF010000062.1, on the reverse strand, counting down.
GCCGGCTTCATCACCCGAAGCCCGATCCTCGAGGATCGCCTGGCCAAGGCGCTGCAGGCCGCCAGGACCGGCACGCCGGTCCTGGTCTCCGGCCAGCCCGGCACCGGCAAGAAGGTGCTGGCCCAGGCCATCCATCGGGCGAGCAGCCGCAGCGACGATGCCTTCGTGCAGGTGGCCTGCGCCTCCGCCACGGCCGCCGAGATCATGGGCCTGGTGGCGGGGCGGCGGTCGGCCGACACGGCGATCGGTTCGGTATTCCTCGACGAGGTCGCGGATCTCGACCGCGAGCAGCAGGCGCTGCTCGCCGTGGAACTCGATGCGCCGCAGGCGACCGCCGAACGGTTGCTGATCTCCGCCAGCGCGCGCGATCTGTCGACGGCGATCGCCAAGGGCCACTTCCGCGAAGACCTGTTCTACCGGCTCGGCGTGATCCAGATCGACCTGCCGCAGCTCTCGCAGCGCCGCGAGGATATTCCGCTGCTCGCCGCGCACGTGCTCGACGATCTCGCGGCGCAGGGTGGCGCGCGCCACGTGCTCGCGCCGGAGGCCGTGGAGCTGCTGATGGCCGCCGAATGGCCCGGCAACGTCGCGCAGCTCCGGAGCATCGTGCGCCAGGCGGCGGCCATGGCGCCGGGGCCGGTGTTGTCGGCGGAACTCGTGCAGCAGACCCTGGGCGGCGGCGGCGCCGCGCGTGTCTCGACCTTCGACGAGGCGCGCGACGAGTTCACCCGCACCTACCTCGCCGAGCTCCTGCAGATCACCCGCGGCAACGTCACCCAGGCGGCCAAGCTGGCGGGAAGGAACCGCACCGACTTCTACAAGTTGCTCAACCGGCACGAAGTGCAGCCGGATGAGTTCAAGCAGCGGTAGGCATGGCGGAGTTCTCGCCGGCGCAACCGGCCGCCGCTGAGTCCTCCACCGGCGCTCAGCCGGTCATGGGCCAGATGGCGCGCGGCGCCGCCTGGATGATCGGGTTCCGCGCTGCCGAGCGCGGCCTCGGCCTGGTGAGCCTCCTGATCCTGGCGCGGTTGCTGCTGCCGGAGGATTTCGGCCTGGTCGCGATCGCGACTTCGGTCGTCGCGCTGATCGAGATTGCGGGCGCCTTCGGCTTCGACGTCGCCTTGATCCAGCACCGCGACCCCAAACGCGAGCATTTCGACACCGTGTTCACCATGAATGTGCTGCTCGGCGTCGGCGGCGGCGCCGTGCTCGCGGCGCTTGCGCCGGCGACAGCGTCCTATTTCGGCGATGGGCGCCTGGTCGCGATCATGCAGATACTGGCGATCGCCTGGGCAGTGCAGGGCTTCGAGAACGTCGGGCCGGTCATGTTCCGGCGCGAGATGAATTTCCGCCGCGAGTTCGTGTTCCTGACGAGCAAGCGCCTGCTGACTTTCGTCATCACGCTGGTCGCGGCATTCGTGCTGCGGACCTACTGGGCCCTCGTGATCGGCATCGTCACCGGCCGCGTGGCGATGGTGGTGCTCAGCTTTGCGATGCACCCCTACCGTCCCCGCTTTTCGCTGACGGCCGTGCGCGAGCTGATGTCGTTCTCGGCCTGGCTGTTCCTCGGAAACGTGCTCGGCTTCTTCGTCCTGCGGCTGTCCACATTTGTCGTCGGGCGCACCGACGGCCCGCGCGAGGTCGGCTACTACACGCTCGCCTACGAGGTCGGGACCCTGCCCACCTCCGAGCTGCTGGCCCCAATCAACCGGGCCATCATCCCGGGTTTCGCGCGCATGGCCCAGGATCCGCAGGCGCTCGGCCGCGGATTTCTCGACGTCATGGGAACCACCGCGATTTTCGTCGTGCCGGCCGCATTCGGCATCGCCGCCGTGGCGGAACCGGCGGTGCGGGTGCTGCTGACCGACAAGTGGAGCGGCGCCGTGCCGCTACTGCAGATCCTTGCATTCCTCGGCGCCACGGCGGCGATCATCGCGAGCGCGTTTCCCGCGTTCTATGCCCTCGGCCGCCCGCGTGCCGGCGCGATGATCACGAGCGTGCGCCTGGCGATCATGGTCCCCGCCATGATCTGGGCGGGGAACCGGTGGGGTGTGCTCGGCGTCGCCTGGGCGGATCTCGCGGCCGCGCTGCTCGCACTGCCTTTCGGCGTAACCATCGCCTGCCGTGCGCTGGGCATACCTGTCACCGCGCTCGTGGCGCGCATCTGGCGCCCTTTGGTGGCGTCCGCCGTGATGTACTGGGCCGTTCATGCGTTCCTCATGCTCGTGCACCAGACATATCCCGGCATTTCGGGCCCGGCCGAACTCGTCAGCGGCATCGTGGCCGGCCTGATCGCGTACTCTGTGCTGGTCGCCGGTCTCTGGCTGGTTTCCGGACGCGGGCCCGGCACCGAAAGGCTGCTGCTGTCCATGCTGGAGGCGCGCAGGAAGTGACCATTTTCGCCGGCATCGTTGCGCGTCGTGGCGCGGGCAGCCCGATTCCTGCGGCCGCCTTGCGCGCACTGGCGGATAACTTGAACCGGCATCCGCAAGGGCGGCCGCGCCTTTGGCAGGGCCCGTCGCACGCGATCGCGACTTGCGAGCTGGGCGTGCCGGATGCCGCCGCCGTTCGAGTCGAAGACGGTTCAATCACCGTCGTCGGCGGAGATCCGCTGATCGATGCGGGCGCGGCGCCGCGATCAAAGGAAGGCGAGGTCGGGCGGCTGCATGCGCAATGGCGGATGCGCGAAACCCTGGACCTCCGGCACACGCGCGGGTCGTTCTGCGGCGTGCATTTCGATTCGGCGCAGCACCGGCTCTGGCTCGTGCCGGACAAGCTCGCGCTCCGGCCGATCTACTACGCGGTGCTCGACGACTGGATCGTATTCGCCAATGCGATGCGCGTACTCGAGGCCTGCCCGCTCGTCCCGCGCACGGGCGACCTCCGCGGCCTGGTCGAAACCGCGAGCCTCGGCTTTGCCCTCGGCTCGCGCACGGTGCTCGCTGCCGCGAGCGCGCTCGAGCCGGGCCGGATCATCGAGGCCTCGCCGCAGGGCATGACGACGATCGAGTACTGGCGTTGGGACAACCTGCCCCAGTCCGCGGCCGGCGCGGACGAGATGTGCGCCCGGATCCAGCAGACATTCATGGATTCGGTGCGCATCCGCCTGGGCGGCAACCCGCGCGCGGCGGCGCTCCTTTCCGGCGGTCTCGATTCGCGCTCCGTCGTAGGCGCACTGCGTGCGCTGGGCGCGGAAGTGCACACGATCGGCTTCGGCCCGGAGGGCAGCGCCGACCAGGTCATCGCCCGGCAGGCATCGGCCGCGCTCGGCACGACCCACTTCGAGCTGGTGCGGCGCGTGACAGGTTTCTGGTCACGCATGAATGAGGCCCACGGGGACTGGCTCGTGGGCACCGGCGCAAGCTGGCCTGCGGCCCAGGCGCATACGCTCTGGAGCGGTGAAGGCGGCGACCGCGTGCTCGCTCCCGTGAACCTCAACGAAGACGTGATCGACGCGATGCGTGCGGGCGATCCGGAAGCGGCCATCACGGCCTACGTCGGCTACGAACGCACCGCGCTCCCGAGGAGGATCTTCCGGCGTCGCGTCCGCGATGCGATCCGGCGTCTGCCGGTGGCGGGCGTCCGTGCGGAACTCGAGGGCTACCGGCACGAGGACGGCGGGCGGCGCTTCCACCTGTACGTGCTGTGCAACGAATCGCGCAAGAACATCAAGCAGCATTTCGAGGACGTCGACCTGTCGCGCGTGGAACTCGTGATGCCCTTCTACGACCCCGAGTTGCTCGGCGCGGCGCTGCGATATCCGCTCGACCCGTTCGTGCGACACCGCCTGTACCACCGCTGGCTCACGCATCAGCCGGCGGCCGTCGCCTCGGTCCCCTGGCAGGGCTATCCGGGATCGCAGCCCTGCCCGCTGCCGTTGCCCGCGGGCATCGTGCCGCAATGGCAGCGCTGGTACACCGAGGACGAAGATCGCGATATCTGGTGTTCGCAGGTCGAACTCGCCGACCGGCTTGTGTCGGCACGACCGTTCCCCGACTGGATCATCCGGCGCTGGGTGCTGCGGGTCGCCCGGATGCTGCTGCGGGCCGGGGCGCGCGGCTACGGCTACCTGTTCGAAGTCGCGAGGCCCTTTGTCCTGTACCCGACGCAGGCAGGCGCGCCCCCACCCGAAAACTGATGAGCGCGCCGCCAGCGGCGGCCTTCAGGGCGGTCATAGCGGTGTCGGGCGCGGCCCGGGGCGGCGGTAGACCTTGATGAACGGCTGCACGAACAGCCGCCAGACGGAATCCAGACCTTCGTTGCCCTTGGGCAGACCCAGCCGGAACTGCTCGCCCGGCTGCGGCACGTACAGCGTACCCGCCATGCGGTCCCAGATCGAGAACGTGAACCCCATGTTCCGGTCCCAGTGGCGAGTCTCGGCGCTGTGGTGCACCTGGTGCATCAGCGGGCTGATCAGCCATCGGCTCCAGGCCGACCCGTAGCCGATCGCGACATGAGAATGTTGCAGCTTCGCGATCGGCAGATAGATGAGTGCGGCGATCGCGTTGAAGCTCAGGATCGTCGCCTCCGCGATGCCGCCGCGGTAGAACCAGGCGAAGATGCCCGCGACCAGGGCGCTCAGGACCAGGCGGCAGGAGAAGTCCAGCATCTGTTCGAGCGGGTGCACGCGAAATCCCGTGATCGGGTTAAGAACCTCCGCCGCGTGATGCACCTTGTGGAATTCCCACAGGACGGGGACCTTGTGCAGCGCATAGTGCGCGACCCACTTGCCGCAATCCGCAGCGAGCAGCATGCAGAGCGTGAACCCGGCGATGGCGAGGCCGGACGGCGCGCTCCAGCCCGGACCCGCGCCCATGACTGCGTGCATCGTCCGCGTGACGCCGTCGCCGACGTGCAGCATGCCGATCAGGCCCGTCACCAGCATGCCCAGCTTCAGGTGCGTCACGACCAGCTGCAGGATCACGAAGTACTTGAAGTCCAGCAGCGACGAAGGATGCGTGTAGATCGCGCTTGGCGCGAGGTACGACAACGGACCGCGGTATGCGCCACTGCGCGCGACGTGGAGATAGTAGAAGGCCATCGCGATGATCGCGGCCGACGCCAGCGTCGCCCAGTGCAGCCGCGGCTCGCCGAACAGCACCGGCGACAGCAGCGTCCAGTAGAACCAGGACGCCGCCTGGTACAACTGTGGCCCGAGCGACTCGAGCAGCCAGGACTTTGCGTCGTCGACCAGCATCGGATTCCGGGAGTCCCCGTGCATGCCCCTGCCGCATGGATTATGCACGGAACGCCGCGCCACCGGCACGATGCAGTCGCCGTTTTGCCATACGCGTGCTCCATGCGTGCCGCTCCGGAAAACGGTACGCTCATCGGCACGCGAAACTGCGAAGACCGGGGCGCCAGGGGATTATGTCGAGATTCACGGAACTGGGCGCGCTGCACGAACCGTTCGCGGGCACGAGCATCGCGGCGCAGGAATGCGTTGGCCGCATCGCGCGCCGTGCGGCGCACCTCGCGAAGCGCGGCGTGCGGCCGGGCGACCGCGCGCTCATTCATTACGGCAACAGCGCGCGTTTTTTCATTGACCTGGCAGCCGTCTGGGCGAGCGGCGCCTGCGCGGTGCCGCTCGATCCGCGGCTGAGCGGCGGTGAAGTGGCGACCGTCGCGGCGGCGGCGGCACCTCGCTGCTCGCTGTTCGATGGCGACCCCGATGCGGCGCTTGCGGCGGCGCTTGACTCGCAAGGCATTGCGGTCATCGATCCCGACGGTGCGGAGGACGGCCCGGTGACCGTGCCGGAGCCGGACCAGGATTCCGATGCACTCATCCTGTTCACTTCCGGCACGACGGGTGCACCCAAGGGTGTCGTGCATTCGCACCGCTCGCTTCGCACGCGCTGGCGCATTCAGCGCGAAGTCCTCGGCCGGGACGCGCTCAAGCGTACGCTGTTTCTGCTGCCGACGAGCTTTGCCTGGGGGCTCATCGGCAACGCACTGCACGCGTGGACGGATGGCGCCGATCTGCACGTCCTGCCGGCGTTCCGGACCGACGTGCTGCTGCAGCTCGGCACGCTCTGCGACGACCTGGAGATCACTTACCTGCCGACCGTCCCGGCGATGTGGCGCGTCGTGCTGCGTACCGTCGCGCCGCCACGACGCGGCAGCCTGCGGCGCATCGCCTGCGGAACCAGCCCGCTGCCCGCCCAGCTCTGGCGCGACATCGGCGCGTGGAGCGGCGTCGGCGACGTGATGAACGTCTACAGCATGACCGAATGCGGGATGCTCGCGACGCACACGAGCGCCGACGGTGAGCCCGAGGACGGCCTGGTCGGCGCTCCATTCTCCGGCGTCGATGTGCGCATCGTGCCCGGCGATTCTGACGCCGCGGAAGTGTTTCGCTCCGCCGCCTGCCTCCAGGACCGCGCCGGATCGCTCTGGGCGCGGACCCCGACGCTCATGCGCGGCTACTTCGGGCGCGAGGACCTCACCGCGGAAGTCGTGCGGAACGGCTGGTTCCGCACCGGCGACATCGCGATCTTCGATGCCCGCGGGCGGCTCTATCTGCGCGGGCGCGACAAGGACATGATCAATGTCGGCGGCGTCAAGGTCTACCCGCTGGATATCGACCTGGCGCTCGCGCGTTGCGAGGCCGTGCAGGACGTCTGCACCTTTGGCGCCGAGGACGCGCTGCAGGGCGAACAGGTGGCCGTCGCGATCGTGCTGAAGCCGCCACGCGAACGGTCGATGGCCTCCCTGCACCGGCACGCCGAAGCACATCTTGCGGCGTTCCAGGTGCCACGCCGCTGGTACCTGGTCGACGAGATCCCGCGCAACGCCCGCGGCAAGCTGAACCGGGAGGCGGTGGCCCGCCATTGCGCGGGCACCGCGCCGCTCGACTTCCGCGCGCTGGCGCAGGCCCCGGGCGGCGGTTTCGCCGGCCGCCCGCCATGACGTTGCGCGAGGAACTCCGCACGGCCTTGCGCGGCTGGAACGCACTGCAGACCGGCGACGGCGACGACCAGGCGCTGATCAGTTCCGGCCGCCTCGATTCCAGCGCCCTGTTCGAACTCTCGCTCTGGATCGAAACGCGCCTCGGCCGTCCTCTCGACCCTTCGACCTTCAGCGTCGCCCGTGACTGGGACACGCCCGGCCGGATCCTGGCCTTCATCGAGCGAGCGCGCGCCGGTGCCGTGCCTGAGCGCGTACCCGGGCCCCAACCTGCCGCCGCCCGCCCTCGCGCCCTGCACCCCAAACTCGGCGGCATCGAATTCGCGCCCTGGTCTCCGGGGCACCGCGACGCGATTGCGCACCTGCAGAAGCGGCTGTGGAGCGGGGATTCCGCGCTGAACCGGCGATTCTTCGAATGGCGTTACGAGCGTAATCCGGTCGGCGGCCCGCCGCTGATCTGGCTCGCATTCGCGGGCGATCGCGCCGTCGCCATGCGCGGCGCCTTCGCCTCGCGCTGGCAGGCGGGCCACCCGACCGCGGAGTACACCTGCTATCTGTCGGATGACCTGGTCGTGTTGCCGGAGTATGAAAACCGCGGAATCTTCGCGGCACTCAATGAGCGGTTCCATTCGACTCTCGAGGCGCAGGGTCACAAGTTCTTCCTGAGCCTGAGTGCGCTTCGGGTCACGCGCATGCAGTCGCTCGCCGAGGGCGCGCTGAGCCTGCCGCCCATGGAGCCCGTCGGCCGCCTGTCCGGAACGGCGCGCCTGTGCGACGCCGCGCGCAGGCTGGCGCGCCCCTTGCCGCTCGGCTGGAGACTCGCGCGCCTGGTCGCGCCCGGCGAGCGCGCGAGCCGCGCGTTCACCCGCTTCGATCAGGCGCGCTCACCGCGGGGCCCCGCCGGCTTCGCCCTCGTCGGCGCCGCCACCCCGCGGCCGCGGGAGATGGCTGAACTGATCGAACGGCTCGGCCACGACGGACGAATCCGCCAGCGGCGCGACGGTGCCTGGTTCGCCTGGCGCTACCAGAGTCCGCTGCACGAGTATCGGTTCCTGTTCGCGGAAGGTGCACGAGGCCTCGCCGGCTACCTCGTGCTCGAGCGTCCCCTGTCGGAGCTCGCCAATCCGCGCCGCATCCACATCGCGGAATGGGAAGCGGATTCGCCGGCACTGCTCGATGCCCTGCTCGACGCGGCGCTCAACCGCTTGCGCGCGCCGGAGGTCGTTGCCTGGACGCGTACTGCCGGCACGGACCGTCAGCGCGCGCTGCAGGAGGCCGGCTTCGCGCCGGTGGACCCGGAGCAGACGGCGCGCGGCCTGCCGAGTTTCCTGGTGTGGCCACTCGCCGGTTCGGCAGGACCAGACGTGCAGGCCTTGGGGGGCCGTTCGCTTCTCGACCTCGGCGACTGGGACGTCCGCATCGCCGACACCTCGCTAGGCTGAGCATGGAAGCACCCAGGGATTCCGGCGCAGTCGACCGCTCGCTCGTATCCGGCATCGCCTGGACCGCGATGTTGCGCTGGGCCGCCCAGCTCGTGAGCTGGGTCGCGATGCTCTACGTCGCGCGCATCCTGGCGCCCGGCGACTTCGGGCTCGTGGCGATGGCGATGCTCGCGATCGGGCTCTCGAGGCTGGTGCAGGAACTGGGTCTCGACGCGATCCTGGTCCAGGACCGGGGCCTCGTCGGCGCGGCCCGCGCTGAACTCGCCGGATTCCTCATCGGTTTCGGCATGCTGTTGTGCGCGCTCTACCTGCTGGCCGCGCCGCTGGTGGCGGCATTTTTCGGCGAGCCGCAGGTCGCGGCCATCGTGATGGCGTTGAGTATCCTGTTCCTGTTCGACTGCGTGCAGGTGGTTCCGGCCGCGCAGCTTCAGCGCGAGCTGCAATTCCGGCGACTCGCAATCGTCGCCTTCGCGCAAGTCACGACCACTTCCGCGGCGCTGGTCGCGGCCGCGACGCTCGGCCTCGGCACCTGGTCCCTGGTCGTCAACCAGCTGGCCGGCGAGGCGGCCGCCACCATCCTGCTCCTGTCCTGGGCTCCTTACGCGATTGCCCGGCCACGCAATCTGCGCGCCCTTGCGCGGCCCCTGCTGCAGGGCTGGCGCATGCTCGCCTCGCGCATTGCCTGGTACGGCTACACGAATGCGGACCAGGCCATCGTCGGCAAGGTGCTCGGCAAGGAACTGCTCGGTGCCTACAGCTTTGCCCTCACGTTCTCGGCCATCCCGCAGAAGGAGATTGGCTCGGTCATTTCGAAGGTGGCGCCGGGCATCTTTTCCGAGGTCCAGGACCGCCCGGACCAGTTGCGCCGCTATTTCCTGCTGCTGACGGAGTTCTTCACGCTGATCGCATTCCCGGCTGCTTTCGGGCTGGCCCTCGTGGCGGACCTGCTGGTGCCGCTCGCGCTCGGCGAGCAATGGCATGCCGTGGTGGCACCGCTGCGCTGGCTCTGCGTGTTCGCCGCTTTCTACGCCTCGCAGATGATGCTTTCGCACGTGCTCCTCTGGACCGGGCAGTTTCGGATCAACATGTGGTGCTCGGTCCTGGGCGCCGTTTCGATACCGGTCGCGCTCCTGTTCGCCGTGCAAAACGGGCTGGAGGCGGTTGCCATCGCGTGGGTCGTCGTGTTCCCGCTGGCCGACTTGCCCGCCTTCTACTTTGCTTTCCGCACGATTCGCATCGGCCTGCGCGACTGGGCAGGCGCCATCGCGCCGGCGCTTGCGGCTTCTGCGCTGATGGCCGCGGGCGTCGCCCTCGCCCGAATGATCGTGCCCGCCGACTGGCCGCCCGCCGCTCGCGTGGCGGCCGCCGTCGCCACCGGTGCCATGGCCTATCCGGCTGCGCTCGCGCTTCTTTTCCGGGCGCGGATGGCAGCGATGATCCGCTTCGCCTCCAGTCTCAGGAGCCGCTGATATGCCGGCGCCCACCGCCGTGATCGGCGCCGGCGTCGTCGGCCTCGCCGTCGCGCGGGCACTCGCCATGAGCGGGCGTGAGGTGGTCGTCCTGGACCGGGCGGAGGCGATCGGGACCGGGATCAGCAGCCGGAACTCCGAAGTGATTCATTCGGGGTTGTACTACGCACCCGGTTCACTGAAGGCGCGGCTCTGCGCGTCGGGGCGCGAACTGCTGTATCGCTACTGTCGGCACCGGGCGATCGCCCATCGCAGGACCGGCAAGCTGATCGTCGCGACTTCCGGGGAGGAAACCCGCACGCTCGACCGGTATCAGTCGCTCGCTGCCGAAAACGGCGCCGGGCCGGTCGAAAGGCTCGAAGCGGCAGAGGTGCAAGCGCTCGAGCCCGAACTGCGTTGCATCGGGGCGCTCCACCTCGCGAACACCGGCATCATCGACAGCCATGGACTCATGCAGAGCCTGTGGCAGGACCTGCAGTCCGGCGGCGGCACGATCGCGCTGGGTACTGAAGTCCGCGGTGGACGGCGGCGGCGCGACGGCACCTATGAACTCGAGGTATCAGGCACACGGGAACGCTACGCGTTTCTGGAACTCGTGAACTGCGCCGGCCTCGATGCGCCTGCCCTCGCCCGGCGGCTCGAGGGCTGCGGGTCGCAGACCCCTCCTCGAGCCTACTTCGCGCGTGGGCATTACTTCGCCCTCAACGGGCCCTCGCCCTTTCGCCGCCTCGTGTACCCCGTCGCGGAATCGGCGGGCCTCGGCATCCACGTCACGCTCGACCTTGACGGTCGCGCGCGTTTCGGCCCCGACGTCGAGTGGTGCGACGGGCCCGACTATCGCTTCGACGAGTCGCGCCGCGGCCGGTTCATCGAAGCAATCCGCCGCTACTACCCCGGGCTCGACGCCGGGCGCCTGTTGCCGGGCTACGTAGGGGTGAGACCGAAGATCGCCCCGGACGGTGCAACGGCGGACTTTCGCATCGACGGCCCTCGCGCGCACGGCGTGCAGGGCCTGGTGCAGCTTTACGGAATCGAATCTCCCGGCCTGACCGCGGCGCTTGCGATCGGCGACTACGTGGTCGCCGAACTCGCAGCCACTGCGGGCGCGCGCTGAGTCGGCAGCCAGCGCCCGCTCTGCCAGTCGAGGATTTCGACGGTCGGAATCGGCGTCACCAGGCGCCCGCCCCAGCCGCGGACCGCGGCGCACTGGGCGGCGATCTCGTCCCGGAGATTCCAGGGCAGGATGAAGACGTCATCCGGCCGGCGCTCCAGGATCGCTTCCGGCGCGAGGATGGGTATGCGGGTGCCGGGCGTGAACTTGCCCTGCTTGTACGGATTGCGGTCCACGGTGAAATCCAGGAAGTCGGTACGAATCCCGCAATAGTTGAGGAGCGTGTTGCCCTTGCCCGGCGCGCCGTACCCGGCGATGGAGCGCCCCGCGCCTTTGGCGCCGATCAGGAACTCGAGGATCTCGCGCTTGGACTCCCGCACGCGCTCGCCGAAGCGGCCGTAACAGGCCAGCGTCCCGAAACCCGCGGCCTGTTCGCGGGCGCGGAGCGCCGCGACACGCGCGCCGACCGGCTTGCCCTTGTCGTCCGCATGCCGTGCATAGATGCGCAGCGAGCCGCCGTGGGTCGGCAGCTCCTCGACGTCGAACAGCACGAGCCCATGGACGGCAAACACACGCTCGACGGTCATGAACGAGAAGTAGCTGAAATGCTCGTGGTAGATGGTGTCGAACTGGTTCTCGTCCATCAGCCGCTGCAGATGCGGGAACTCCATCGTCACGACGCCGCGGTCGGCGAGCAGGACCCTGAGTCCGGCCACGAAGTCGTTGAGATCGGGCACGTGCGCCAGCACGTTGTTGCCCAGCAGGAGATCCGCCGCACCGTGCTCCGCCCGGATCTCGCCCGCCGCACGACGGCCGAAGAACTTGACGAGGCTCGGCACGCCTTTCGCGCGTGCCGCCTCGGCCACGTTGGCCGCCGGTTCGATGCCCAGCACGCCGATCCCCATGTGCACGAAGTGCTGCAGCAGGTATCCGTCGTTGCTCGCGATCTCGACGACGCGGCTTTTCGCGTCGAGCCGGAACCGCTCGCGCATCGCCAGGCAATACCGGCGCGCGTGCTCGACCCAGCTGTCCGAATACGAGGAAAAGTACGCGTATTCGCCGAAGATGTCGGCGGGCGCGACGAACTCTTCCAGCTGCACCAGGAAGCAGCGATCGCAGACACGCGCGTGCAGCGGATAGAACTGCTCCATGGAGCCAAGCTGCTCCGGCGCCACGTGCGTCTGGCACAGCGGCGACATGCCCAGGTCCACGAAGGTGACGGTGAGTCCGTGACCGCAGAATCGGCATGGCGGGCTCTGCGACTTCGCCGCAGTGGTGGGGTGGCTCATGACATATCCGGTTGCCCGCGAGCTTCGGACATTGTCGCATGCAGGCGGCGTGACGGCGGTCTCGGTTAGAATTGCCGCATCGCGCGGCCGGCATCACGCCGGCCGCCGGCGCAATGGGGCGGGATTGCATGCGCGCATTGGTGACCGGTGTCCATGGCTATGTCGGGGCGGTGCTGGCCCCCTACCTGATGCGTCGCGGCATCGAGGTCGTCGGACTCGACACCGGCTACTACCGCGACGGATGGCTGTACAGCGACGACCGGCATCTGCAGGCGAGCCCGTACACGATCAACCTCGACCTGCGCAAGGTCGAGGCGGCGCACCTGGCCGGCTGCGACGCGGTCGTCCACCTCGCCGAACTGTCGAACGACCCGCTCGGCCAGAATCGGCCCGCGGTCACGCACCAGATCAATCACCAGGGCTCCCTGCGCCTCGCGCAGGCGGCGCGCGAGGCCGGCGTCCGTCGCTTCGTCTACGCATCGTCCTGCAGCGTGTACGGTGCCGGCACCGGTGATTTCGCCGACGAATCGACGCCGCCGCACCCGCTCACGGCCTATGCCGAATGCAAGGTGCTCGTCGAGCGCGATCTCGGCGCGATGGCGTCGTCGGACTTCTGCCCCGTCTTCCTCAGGAATGCGACGGCCTACGGGCCGTCGCCGCGCATGCGCTTCGATATCGTCATCAACGACCTCGCCGCGCTCGCCTGGACCACGCGCCGCATCGAGATGACGAGCGACGGCAGTCCCTGGCGTCCCGTGGTGCACGTCGAGGACATGTGCGAGGCGATGCATTGCGCGCTGCTCGCACCCGAGGACGCGGTGCGCGGCCGGATCTTGAACGTCGGCCAGAATGCCGAGAACTACCGCGTGCGCGACCTCGCCCGGATCGTCGCCGAAGAGTTTCCGGGCTGCGAGATCAGGACCGGGCCCGCATCCGGGGACAACCGCAGTTACCGCGTCAGTTTCGACCGCATCCACCGCGAGCTGCCCGGCTTTCGATGCCGCTACACCGCGCGTGACGGCGCGCGTCAGCTGCACGAGCTGTTCGAGCGCATCCAGATGTCGCCGGAGACTTATGCATTCCGCGCCTTCGTGCGGCTCAAGCAGCTCAAGCACCTGCAGGCGACGCGGCAGGTGGACGATGACCTCTACTGGACCTGAGCCAGCATGCGTTTCGAGGCGACGCCGCTGCCGGGAACCTGGATCGTCCTGCCGGAACGCCGCGAGGACGAGCGCGGCTGGTTCGCACGCAGCTGGTGCGCGCGCGAATTCGCCGCACGGGGCCTGCCGGAAGCCATGGTCCAGGGCAGCATCTCCGAGAATCCGCGTCGCGGAACGCTGCGCGGGCTGCACTTCCAGTGGCCTCCTTCGGCCGAGGGCAAACTGGTCCGTTGCGAGCGCGGGGCGATTCATGACGTGGTCGTGGATCTCCGACCGCATTCAGGCGCATTTCTGTCCCATTTCGCGATCCGCCTCGACGCCCTTGAGGGAAATGCGCTCTACATTCCTCCGGGACTGGCCCACGGTTTCGAGACGCTGGAGGACGATACGCGCGTGGCCTACCTGATGACCGACTATTACGATCCCGCGCTCGCTTCCGGGGTCCGTTTCGACGACCCGGCCTTCGGTATCCGCTGGCCGCTCCCGGTCGAAGTGATCTCCGAACGCGACCGTTCCTTGCCGGAATTCGACGCCGGCCGGCATGCGGCACGGTTTCCCGGTGATGTGTCGTGAGCGCGACCCAGTTCCCGGCGCTCGCAGCCGAGGCGCACACGCTCGTGCACGAGTTGTATCCGCTCTGCCGCAGCATCACCGGCGCCGGCGTGCGCCGCACGCTCGACCGCGTCGGCGGTATCGTGCCGCTGAAGCGTTTCGAGGTCCCGACCGGGACGCCGCTCTTCGACTGGGAAGTGCCGCGCGAGTGGAATGTGCGCGAAGCGTGGATCCGCGATGCCGCCGGCCGCAAGGTCGTGGACTTCGCCGAACACAATCTGCACCTGGTGGGCTATTCGGCGCCATTCCGCGGCCGCGTGGCGCTGGCGGAACTGCGGCGGCACCTGCACTCGCTGCCCGAGCGGCCGGACTGGATCCCGTATCGCACCACCTACTACCACGAGGACTGGGGTTTTTGCCTGCGTCACCGCGAACTCGAACGGCTGCGGGACGGTGAATACGAGGTGTGCGTCGATACGACGCTGGCGCCGGGCAGCCTCAGCTACGCCGAGGCCGTCATTCCCGGCGACAGCGGGCGCGAGGCCGTCGTGTACACGCACACCTGCCACCCGTCGCTCGCCAATGACAACCTGACGGGCATTGCAGTGGCCGCGCTCACGGCCCGCGAGCTGTCCCGCCGCCGGCCACGCCTGACGCACCGATTCGTGTTCGGGCCGGGCACCATCGGATCCCTTGCCTGGCTTGCCGCCAACGAGGACAACCTCGGTCGCGTCGAGCACGTGCTGGTGCTCGGCCTGCTCGGAGATCCCGGCGCGCTGACCTACAAGCGCTCGCGCCGCGGAGCAGCCATCGACCGTGTGGCCGCGCACGTGCTGCCGCGCCTGGCTGCGGATGCGCGGCTCGTGCCATTCGAACCCTATGGCTACGATGAGCGGCAGTTCTGTTCGCCGGGCTTTGATCTCCCGGCCGGGCGCCTCACGCGGTCCCCGAATGGCGCCTACGCCGAGTATCACAGCTCGGCCGACAATCCGGAATTCGTGCAGGCAGGCGCGCTTGCGGAATCGCTCGAAGCGGTGTCGGTGCTGCTGGCCGCGCTCGACGACAATCGCGTCATGCTCAATCTCGCGCCGAAAGGCGAGCCGCGGCTCGGCAAGCGCGGCCTTTACGGCAGCCTCGGCGGCCGCGCGCCGGCGGATGCGGAACGTGCGATGCTGTGGGTGCTGAATCAGTCGGACGGATCCAGCGACCTGTTGTCGATCGCCGAGCGCGCCGGGGTGCCTTTCGGAGCGATCGTGGAGGCCGCGGGGAAACTGGAACACGCGGGACTGTTGCGCGCCGTCACGCCGGCCGCCGGGCATCAAAGGAGTCCATCGTGAAGGTCGTCTTGTTCTGCGGCGGGCTCGGCACGCGGTTGCGCGAGCATTCGGAAACCATCCCGAAGCCACTGGTCACGATCGGCAGCCGCCCGATCCTGTGGCACCTGATGCGCTTTTACGCGCACTTCGGCCACAAGGACTTCATCCTCTGTCTCGGTTACCGCGGAGACCTGGTGCGCGAGTTCTTCCTGAACTACCAGGAGACCCTGTCGAACGACTTCACGATGAGCGCGGGCGGCCGCCGGATCGAGTTGATGTCGCGCGACATTCACGACTGGCGCATCACCTTCGTGGATACCGGCATGCATTCCAGCATCGGCCAGCGGCTGATGCAGGTGCGGCGCTTCGTCGAACAGGAACCGGTATTCCTCGCCAACTACGCCGACGGTCTGTCCGATGTCGCACTCGATCGCCAGGTCGCGGAGTTCGAGCGGAGCGACGCGACAGCCGGCTTCGTCGGGGTCCGGTCACCACAGAGCTTTCACGCCTTCGAGGCAGCGGACGACGGTCTCGTGAGCCGGCTGGGCAGCGTCGTGGAAGTGGGCTTCTGGATCAACGGCGGCTATTTCGCCTTGCGGCCGGCCATTTTCGATGTCCTGGGCGAGGACGAGGAACTGGTCGAGGCGCCGTTCCAGCGCCTGATCGCGGCGCGCAAGCTGCGCGTATTCCGGCACACCGGTTTCTGGCAGCCCATGGATACGTTCAAGGACAAGATCGGCTTCGACCGCATGGAGGCGCGCGGCGAGCGCCCCTGGGCAGTCTGGTCGAAGCGCTGATCGCGGCATGCTGAACTTCGTCCCTGACTTTGGCAGGCGCCGTGCCCCGCGCATCCTGTGCCTCGGTGCGCACAGCGACGACCTCGAGATCGGTTGTGCGGGCACCGTGCTGACGCTTGCCGCGCGTTACCCGCGCGCCGAGGTGCGCTGGGCCGTCATGAGCGCCGTCGGTGAGCGCGGCCGCGAGGCGCGCGCGAGCGCGCGCGTGCTGCTGCGCGGGTTTTCGCGAAGCGAGATCCTGCTGTCCGACTTCCGTGACGGCTACCTGCCGCAGGCCTATGGCGCGTTGAAGGAGCACTTCGAGGCCCTCAAGCGCGGGACCGCACCCGACCTGGTGCTGACGCACGCATTGCACGACCGCCACCAGGACCATCGGCTGGTCTCCGAACTCACCTGGAACACCTGGCGCGACGTCGCGATCCTGGAGTACGAGATTCCCAAGTACGAAGGCGACCTCGGCGCGCCCAATGTCTACGTGCCCCTCAGCCGCCCCGTGGCGCGGCGCAAGGTGGCGCACCTGCTGCGGCATTTTTCAAGCCAACGCTCGCGCCGGTGGTTCGCGCGCGGGACATTCGAGGGACATCTGCACCTGCGTGGAATCGAGTGCAATGCGCCCGGCGGCAGTGCCGAGGCATTCGTCGGCCGCAAGATCTGCCTTTGACCTCAGGCCGGCGGGCGCAGAATCAGTGCCCCGCCGATCTCCCGCAGCAGTCGGCGGCGGTCCCAGGCCAGGTGCCTCAGAACCACCGCGAGGCCCTGCAGCCGCTGCCGGAGCCGCAGGCCGCTCTGCGCCATCGCGCGCACGTGGCCGATATGCGAGCGCCATGCGGCGAAGTAGGCCGGCCGCCTCGCGCCCGGTTCGAACAGCTGCTGGTTGCCGACCGCGGATCTCGACAGGCTCGCGGCGTCGATGCCCAGCCTGCGGAACACGTGCACCTGCGGCACGTTGATGAACCTGCCGCGCAGCGCCAGTGCGGCCGTCAGCACGATATCCGACCCCGGAAAGTTTCCCATGCCCCCGCACCGGCGCAGCGCCTCCGTCCTGATCACGCCGCACTGCAGCGGCGTGCTGAGTGCGAGGCCGCTGCGCACGGCTTCGTAGCGGGCGAGCGGTTCGTCCATGTCCGCGATCACGCCCTCGCGATAGAGCTCTCGGCGCTCGCCGCGCTCGTCGAGAAAGCGCATGCGCCCGAATGCCAGGACGGCGGCCGGATCGGCGCGCAGCGCATCGATGCAATCCTCGAGCAGCGAAGGCGTGTACTCGTCGTTGGCCGAGAAGTACTTGAAGTACGGACAGCGTGCCTTGGACACCGCGAAGTCGAAGTTGCGCGCGACGCCGATGTTCCGGTCGTGGCGAAAAGTGCGGATGCGCGCGTCCCGACCCGCGTACTCGCGGATGATCTCCGGCGTGGAATCCGTGGAGGCGTTGTCGGCGATGATCAGCTCGAAACCGCCGAAGGACTGGGCCAGGATCAGGTCAAGGGCGATCCTGAGGTGGCGCTCGCCGTTGAATACCAGCAGCCCGAGGCTGACTTCCGGCGTTCCCCGGCTGTGATCCGTTCCGTGTCCCAACCGATGTCCCGCCGCGGGCCCCGGCTCAGCGCGCCGCCGCGGCGGCCGCCTGCGCCCGGATCCGCATCTCGTCCTTGAGCGCGCGCGTCTTCGCGAACACGGAGACCTCATCGGCGCCCGGCAGCCCGACGGCCGCCTGGAGTCCGGCGCTGGCCGGCCGGAGGAACGGATTGGTCGCCCGCTCCTCGGCCACCGTGGTCGGCACCGTCGGCTCGCCGCGGGCACGCATCCGGTCCACTTGCTGAGAGCGCGCGATCAGGTCCGCGTTGTCCGGCTCCACCGTCAGTGCGAAACGCGCATTCGCCTGCGTGTATTCGTGCGCACAGTACAATCGCGTCCCTTCCGGCAGCGCCGCAATCTTCTGCAGCGATTTCCACATCTGGGCCGGTGTGCCCTCGAAAATGCGGCCGCATCCCATCGCGAACAGGGTGTCGCCGACGAATGCTGCGTTGCTGCCGGGCAGCCAGTACACCACGTGGCTGCGCGTATGACCGGGCGTTTCGAGCACCCGGACCCCGTGGCTGCCGAGTTGGAACTCGTCGCCTTCGCCGACGCCCTGATCCATGCCCGGAATCCGTTCCGGGTCCGAACGCGGCCCGATGATCCGGCAGCCGGTCACGGCCTTCAGTTCAAGGTTGCCGCCCGCGTGGTCGGCGTGATGGTGGGTGTTCAGGATGTGGGTCAGCGCCCAGCCCTGCCCGCCGAGCGCGGCGAGGATGGCCGCCGCATCCGGCGTGTCGACGCACGCGGTCACGCCGGCATTGGCATCGTGCAGCAGGAAGCCGTAGTTGTCCTTCAGGCAGGGGAACATGTGGATCTGCAGTCCGCTCACCGCCTGCTCCGTGTCGTCGTGGCGCGTTATTCGATTACGACGTAGGCGGGATACGGATTGTGCGGCTGCCGCACGAGGCGGTAGCGATCCAGGCCGAACGCGTCCCGCAACGCCGTGGTCTCTCCCGGGAAGTGCGGGCAGTTGAGCTCGTCGAAGCCGATGACGCTGCCTTTCGTCAGGTGCGGCTTCAGCGCCTGCAGGCACTGGTAGGTCGGCTGGTAGATGTCCATGTTGAAATAGGCGAGCGAGACGATCGTCTCCGGGTGCTCTTTCAGGTAGCGCTCGAGCGTCACGGCGGCGTCGCCCTTCACGAGCTCGTGCTTCCTGATGTGCGAGACCGGACTTTCCTTCTGGTGGTAGCTCAGGATGCGGTCGAGGTACTCCTCGTAGCCCGGCGTCACCGAGTAGGCGCCTTCCTGGATGATCTCCGCATTCCCGTCCTGCGCCGTGGTCCCGGCGAAGCCGCTGAAGGTGTCGAAGCCGATCACCTTGCGCGTGTAGTTGTAGGGCTCGTAGATGGCGCGGAACAGCGAGAACAGTGCGAGGTTCTGCCCCCAGCGCACGCCGAACTCCATGACCACGCCCGGCGCGCTCATCGCCTTCTGGTAGATCTCGTGCATCCAGAGGAAACGCGCCAGGCTCTGGCGGCTCAGGAACAGGCCGAGATTGGTCTGGATCTCCCCGTCCGGGATCGGCGTGTTCTTGAACAGGTCGAGCAGTTCCTGGCGCGCATCCTGCTCGCCGCCGGAGGAGCGGTCGACGAACTTGAACTTCTTCTCGGCCACCTCGGTGGACTCCTTCCTGCCTGCGGGACGGATGGCGCGCTCAGCGGGCCTGGTAAACGAGATCGCCCGTGGACTCCGAGCCGTCGTCATAGAGCGTCATGTATTGTTCCGGCACGTGCGCGAGGTCGGTCGGCCGGATGTAGTCGCGCAGCATGTGTCCCCGGCAGCTCGAATCGATGTTCGGTGCGCCGCGCCTGGCCGCCACATCGTCAAGGTGCACGGTGCGGTAATCGAAGCTGAAGCGCGTCACGCCGGAGGTGTTCTCGACGCTCGCATGCAGGTGCGCGCCCGAGAACAGGATGACGCCGCCGACCGGGCAGATCAGCCGGATGTCCGGATCGAGGTCGAGTGGCTCGGTCGGCTTCGGGATCGGGCGCGGGTCGCTCTTGAGGTACTGGTGCACGTGGCCGCCACGGTGCTGCCTGTTCCACTCATAGTAGTTGTATCCGTTCGAGCTGTTGCGGACCGGCCGGCCCCAGTAGCGCGGGAAGAAGGACATGGCGTTGTCCGCCTTCAGCTCGTAAGCCGGGATCCACCAGTTGATCTGGCAGGGCAGCGCCGCCGTCCAGGTATCGCGGTGCGGGTGCCAGGCATAGGCGATGCCGGTCGTCAGGTAGCCGCCGCTCGTGGAGCTGCGCAGCTTCGGCACCTCGTAGTAGGTCTTCTCGACGTCGCAACCGCAGGACTCGAGCGTCTCGCGGATATGGCGCTTGCTTTCCGGGTGATGGATGAAGGTCGGCTTGAGCTTCTGCAGGATCTCGGCGTATTGCTCCACCGGCAGGTGATGCTGCGCGGTCTCGGGATCGAGCGGCGCGAAGGCCTCCTCGATCAGCCCGCGGGCGAATGCGGCGAAGGCGAGCGTCGCCGGGCGGGGTGCCAGAACCACCAGGTCCCCTTGGTAAAGCCGCTGACGCCTGGCCGCATCATCAAGCGAGGGTTCGAGAAGGATCGCGGTCATTCCTGCACCTGCAAGACCGCGCGGCACAGGATGGCCGCCGGCTACTTTCCCTAGAGATTATAGCCAGTTGAGCCCCTAAGTGCTTGAACCAGGGCCCGTCTTGGGCGCATGGGTCCCGGCTTGCGGCGGCTGACAACTTCGACCGACTTCACCTTTTGGACTTAATGCGGCCATTCAGGCGCGTCCGGACGCCAGGTGCGCGACCGTACGCCACGAGTCACTGCCCGGATCCTGGGCGACGGCCAGCACGTTGAAAATATCGGTTTCGGAGACGTCCGCTGCGAGTTCCTGCAGGACCGGCTCGGCAGCGATCCGGAACAGCCGGTAACCGCAGCCCAGCAGGTACTCCGCCAGTTCCGCCGAGGAATGCCCGAACGCCCGCTGACGCATCGAAGCGAACTCGACAATGAGCGCTGGGCGTCCAGGAATGTTCAGCAGGTCGTGGATCATGCGGAGTGCGGGCAGTTCACCGCCTTCCGCGTCGATCTTGACGAGGTCTACGCGAGGGACGGCATGTGATTTCAGGTAGCTCGAGAGGTCGATGACCGGTACGCTGATCTCACGCGAACGGTACAGGTCCGCCCGGGGCGCGCGCAGCGAACTCACGGCGGCGTCAGATCCGACGTAGAACGTCTCACGTCCGATGTGGTCGCTGACCGCGGCCGCGGTAATGGAGACATTGCGCAGGCCGTTCCGGCGCACGTTGGACCGCAACCAGGCGATCGTGCGCGGATCCGGCTCGAAGCTGTGCACTTGTCCGCCGGGTCCTACGGCACGCGCGGCCAGAAGCGTAAAGACGCCCACATGCGCCCCGATGTCGACCATGGTCTGCCCCGGACGCAGCAGGGACTTGAGCACCCGCTGCGATTGAGGTTCGTAGGTTCCGGTTGTCAGCAATTCGGCACAGATTTCGTGTCCCCATGGCACCGCCAGCCTCAGGCCATCGTCCAGGCGTGCGGTCACGGGAATCCAGGCGCCGGTCCGCATGACCAGTTCGCGCGCCAGCCAGTGCGGCGTATGTCGCTGGGCAATGGATGCGGAACTGACCGCACGGCCGACCAGCGAGACCAACGCCTTCGCGATGGCCGGGTTCTTGTCGGCCAGTGCGAGCACATGCGATGTGAACATGACTCACAGTCCCGAAGCGTGGTTGCATATTCCCGGGCCCGGCTGCGGACCCTGCGGCATTTTGCTCGCCTTTTGCTCTAGAATTCCACCACTCTGCCAGGCCCCTGACAGGCATTGAGGCCCTGATCCATGCGGTACCTTCACACCATGCTGCGCGTGCGCGATCTGGATGCCGCGCTCGACTTCTTCGTCACCAAGCTCGGCATGCGGGAAAGCCGGCGGATCGTCGAAGAGAAGGGCCGTTACACCCTCGTGTTCCTGGTCGCGCCCGACGACGTGGAACGCGCGAGCGACGTGAAGCGCATCGGCAGGGACGCACCATTGATCGAGATCACCTGGAACTGGGACGAAAAGGACTGCGGCGAGGCGCGCCAGTTCGGTCACCTGGCCTACGAGGTCGACGACATCTACGCGGTCTGCGAGCGCCTGCGCGATGGCGGGGTGCCGATCAACCGGCCACCGCGCGACGGGCGCACTGCGTTTGTCCGCTCCCCGGATCACCAGACCGTCGAACTGCTGCAGAAAGGAAAGCCGCAGCCGCCGCGCGAACCCTGGGCCTCCATGCCCAACGTCGGGCATTGGTGAGCGCAGGCAGCGGCACCCCGCGCAGCGACCGGCCGCGCGCCCTGCGCCTGCGTGCAGGCGATGTGGTGGAAGTGCGCTCGCACGAGGAAATCCTCGCCACGCTGGATGCCGACGGCAAGCTCTCGCGCATGCCGTTCATGCCGGAGATGCTCGCCTTCTGCGGCCGGCGCTTGCGCGTGGCTGCGGTGGCGCACAAGACCTGCGACCCGGCGCACAAGACCGGCGGTCGCCGGCTCGAGGACTGCGTGCACCTGGAAGGAGCGCGCTGCGACGGTTCGGCGCATGGCGGCTGCCAGGCCTCCTGCCTGCTGTTCTGGAACACCGCCTGGCTCAAGCGCCCGGACGACGGGCCTACGGACCCGGCGGCTGCGCCGACCCTGTCGCCCGCCGGACTGCAATCGCTGACGTTGACGGTTCGCGCGGACGGAACGCAGATCTACTCGTGCCAGGCCACCAACCTGTACCACGCCAGCACGCCGCTCGTGTGGTGGGACATCCGCCAGTACCTGCGCGACCTGCGTTCCCGCAATGTGCGCTTCGGTCATTTCTCACGGGTTCTGCTCCTGTCCTGGGTCCGGGCCTGGATGCGAACCGGCGTCGGTTACCGTCTCGCGCGGGCGGCCTATCGCGCGCTGCATCGCCGGCTCACCGGCTCGCCAGCGCCGATCTCGGAGGCGGGACCGATCGCGCCCGGAGTGCCCACGCCGGTGCGACCACTCGAGCTGAGGCCTGGCCAATGGGTGCGGGTCCGGCCGTACCCGGAAATCCGCGAGACCCTGTCGCGCGACAGCAAGAATCGCGGCATGTGGTTCGACCAGGAGCAGATCGCCTATTGCGGGCGCGAGTTCCAGGTCGAGCGGCGTGTCGAGCGCATCATCCACGAAGTCACCGGCGAGATGCTGCAGATGAAAACGCCCTGCATCACGCTGCGTGGCATGCAGTGCCGGAGCATGTACTCGGATCGCAGGCTGTTCTGCCCGCGCGGCATCACGCCGTACTGGCGCGAGATCTGGCTCGAGCCCGTTGCCGGTCCGCGCGAAGGCGCGGGAGCGGATACTTGAGCGGCCTGTTGCACGAGCTCGCGCTGGCATCGGCAGAGCGGGCAGGCGACGCTCCTGCCGTGATGCACCGCGGAGTCGCCATGCGCTATGGCGAACTGGCGCAGGCCCTGCACGGTTTCGCCGGCGCGCTGCTGCGGCTTGGCCTGCAACGGCAGGATCGCGTGGCGGTGTTCCTGCCGAAGCAGCGGGAAGCGGTCGTCGCCATGTTCGGGACCACGCTGGCGGGCGGTGCCTTCGTGCCCGTCAATCCGCTCCTGAAAGCCGCACAGGTCCGGCACATCCTGCGCGACTGCAATGTGCGCGTGCTGGTCACCTCCGGCGAGCGCGTCTCCGCGCTCGCTCAGACCCTCGATGACTGCCCCGATCTGCGCCACCTGGTGCTCGTCGGCGACGCTGGCGCCTCGGCCGCGCCTGCGAACCGGTTGCCGATGACTCCGTGGACTGAAATGGCCGGCGGCACCCCGGTGCCGGCACGCCGCTCGATCGACACGGACATGGCGGCGATCTTCTACACTTCGGGCAGCACCGGCTTGCCGAAAGGCGTCGTGCTCTCGCACCGGAACATGGTCAGCGGCGCCGAGAGCGTGGCACATTACCTCGGCAACCATGGCGACGACCGGCTGCTGGCGGTGTTGCCATTCAGCTTCGACTACGGGTTCTCGCAGCTGTCGACGGCGTTCCTGGCCGGCGCCTCGGTCGCGTTGCTCGAGTACCTGTTTCCGCGCGACGTGATTGCCGCGGTCGCACGCGAGGGCATCACCGGCCTCGCCGGCGTCCCGCCGCTGTGGTCGCAACTCGCGGACCTTCCGTGGCCGCAGGAGGGGAAGGTGAGCCTGCGTTACATCACCAATTCCGGCGGCACTATGCCCGCGGCGACGCTCGCGAAGCTCCGCAGCGCATTGCCCCGCACGCGCGTATTCCTCATGTACGGGTTGACCGAGGCCTTCCGTTCGACTTACCTGGCGCCGGAGGAGATCGACCGCCGGCCGGGCTCTATCGGCAAGGCAATCCCGAACGCCGAGGTCGTGGTCGTGCGGCCGGACGGCACGCCCTGTGAACCCGACGAGGAAGGCGAGCTCGTGCATCGCGGCGCGCTGGTCTCGCTGGGCTACTGGAACGATCCGGAGAAGACTGCCGCACGCTTCCGTCCCGCACCGGGCCGGCCTGGCGGAATCGTCGTCGCGGAGACCGCGGTCTGGTCCGGCGACACCGTGCGGGCCGACAAGGACGGATTCCTCTACTTCGTCGGGCGTCGAGACGAGATGATCAAGACCTCGGGTTATCGCGTCAGTCCCACCGAGGTCGAGGAAGTGGCCTTCGCCTCGGGCCTGGTCGCGGACGCCGCCGCCGTGGGCGTGCCGCATCCGGCGCTCGGGCAGGCCATCGTGCTGGTCGCGGCCGCGCCGGATGGCAGGCCCGCCGACGAACAGGCCCTGCTGGACACGATGCGCCGCGAATTGCCGGCTTTCATGGTGCCGGCCGCCGTCGTCTGGCGCGCGATGTTGCCTCGCAATCCCAACGGCAAGTACGACCGCGCCGGTCTCGCCGCTGAACTGCGGGCCCTGTTCGCGGAAGCATCCGCATGACGATCTCCAATCTCGGGCGGCACGCCGATCATCCCTGGTTCGAGGCGGTGAACGGCTGCCTGCAACTCGGTGGCCGACCGCTCACCGACATCGTGGCCGAAGCCGGCCGGACGCCGTGCTACGTCTACGATCGCGGTGTCGTGACCGAGAAGGTGCGGCGATTACGCCGGAGCCTGCCGGCGGGCATCCACCTGCACTATGCCGTCAAGGCGAATCCCATGCCCGAGCTCGTCCGCCACCTGCTCGGGCTGGTGGACGGACTCGATGTCGCATCCGCCGGCGAGTTGCGCCTCGCACTCGCCGCCGGCGGCCGCGCCGAAACCATCAGCTTCGCGGGGCCCGGCAAGCAGGACGCGGAGCTCGCCGCGGCCGTGCGCGCGGGCATCACCGTCAACATCGAATCGGAGCGGGAGCTCGAAGTGCTGGCGAGGCTGGGCGCTGCCGGCGCCGGCCGGCCGCGCGTCGCCATCCGAGTGAATCCCGACTTCGAGCTCAAGTCCTCGGGCATGCAGATGGGCGGCGGCCCCAAGCAGTTCGGCATCGACGCGGAGCGAGTCCCTGCGGTACTCGACTCGATCGGTCGCCTGCCGGTCGAGTTCCGCGGCTTCCACATCTTCAGCGGCTCGCAGAATCTGATAGCGGCGGCGATCGTCGAAGCGCAGCGGAAATCGGTCGAGCTCGCAATCCGCCTGGCAGCCACCGCGCCCGCGCCGGTGCGCATGCTCAATATCGGCGGCGGTTTCGGCATCCCCTACTTCCCCGGCGAGCAACGGCTCGACCTGGCGCCGATCGGCGCCGGTCTCGCCGCGCTGCAGCCGGAGCTGCGGCGCCACCTGCCGCAGGCGGAAGTCGTCATCGAGCTCGGGCGCTACCTGGTGGGCGAGGCCGGCGTCTACGTGTGCCGCGTCATTGACCGTAAGCCGTCACGCGGTCACGTCTTCCTCGTGACCGATGGCGGGTTGCACCATCATCTGGCGGCGTCCGGGAACTTCGGCCAGGTGCTGCGCAAGAACTACCCGGTGATCGTCGCCAACCGCATCGGTGAAGGGCCGCTCGAATCCGTCTCGGTGGTCGGGCCGCTGTGCACGCCGCTCGACCTCCTGGCGGACAGGATGGCATTGCCGCCGGCCCGGGCGGGCGACTTGATCGCCGTGTTGCAGAGCGGCGCCTATGGCCGGTCGGCCAGCCCGCTCGGGTTCCTGAGCCACCCGGAGCCGCCCGAGATCATCGTCGGCTGATTGCGGGTCTCTTCAGTTGACGTTGACTTGCGTGGGAGGATTCGGGGGCGGTGTCGGGAGTGCCAGGCGCAGCGCGTACGCATTGTTGTCGACCGAGTTGATCACGACGAACACGCCCGATGCGGCAGAATAGGCGAAGCGGCCGAACGTGCCGTTCGCGAGCGCGGGACCGGGGCCATTGGGGTGCGTGATCGCGGACCACACCCTGGTATCGGGGTTCAGGCTGTATACCGTGTTGCCCCCGTTCCAGGCGACGATCCGGTCGGTCACTGGATCGTAGGCGAGTCCGATGTAGTGGCCACTGACCGCGTTGGTCGCCCCGGTCGTGTTCCAGACCTGCCGCGCAAAGTTGGTGCCTGCGGCCAGGCTGTAGGCATAGACGGCTCCGTCGCCGACGATGACGAACAGCTTGCGCTTCGTGTCGATGGTCGCGGTCATTTCCTGGCTCAGGACCTGATCGTTGGTCAGTCGCGTGTATGAATTCGATTCCAGCGAATACGAGAACAGATTCAGCGCATCGTGGATGTAGACCTTGCGCGTGTCCGGATCGTAGGCCGCGACACGGCCGTAGTTCGCCTCCGGATTCGGGCCAGTGGGATTCATGC
Source organism: Gammaproteobacteria bacterium (assembly GCA_052386355.1). Lineage (GTDB taxonomy): Bacteria > Pseudomonadota > Gammaproteobacteria > Steroidobacterales > Steroidobacteraceae > SCUD01. Next base: position 40,341 of record JBQTKF010000062.1, on the reverse strand, counting down.
GCTGCCACTGCAGCGTGGCGAGGTTGAGCGTCCAGGTGTCGCCAAGCATCCAGCCGCAGGGCACGCCCGAGCCGCCGAATGCGTACATCCGGTCGGCATGCGCGATGTAGGCCAGGTGGTTGTAGGTGTGACGAGACACCGGCGTTCCATCCGGCATGCTGCCATTGTGGCTGCAAGTGGTCGGCGGGTTGAGGCTCGAGTCGTTCAGCCGCCGGATCGCTGGGCTGCCGACTTCCAGGGCATAGACTTCATTACCGAGGTAGCCAAAATGACCGCCGCCCCAGATCAGGAGGCGGTTGCGGGTCGTGTCGAAGGTGCCACCGCTCCAGTCCTCGGTGATGGCGCTGCAGCCCTCGTTGCCCAGCAGCGAAGGCACGGCGGCACAGACTGACCGGATCTTGGTGTCCGCCAGTGGGTGCCACCCGGTCGTCGTCGGGATGCTCTGCGCGACGGCCGTCGCGGGAATCGCGATCGTAAGCGCCAGGCCGGCGAGCAAGCGGCGTGTCCGGATGCGCCATGAATACGGATGCCGATCGCTCGAATGACTCATCGCGGCACTGCTCCCGATGGCGGACCGGCGGGACCTCTTCGGCTCCCCGGTGCTGGTGATTTCAGCGCGCAGTATCGGCCCTCGTCAGCCATGCCGCTGGCCCGACGCTGTCTCAAATTGCAGACAGCCCGAGGACCGTGAACTGCGTCAAACAATTCTCCGCTCCGGGCCGCGACTCGATGGCGACGGCCGCCTCCCGGTTCACGCACCCTGCGCCACCCGGTCCAGGAGTCCGGCCAGGAGTCGCGACTGGCCGATACGGCTCCAGCGCCGGGCCTGCCCGACGCTCACGCCGGCAGCACGTCCGGCACGCAAGTCAGCGAGAAACGCGACGAGACCGCGCTCGATGCCCGCGACATCGCCGATCGGCAGGATGCCCGACTCTGCAAGGCCCGCTGCCCGCATGGCGGCCGCGGTATCGCCACGCGGGTCGGTCAGGCCGAGGACGGGGCGGCCGGCACGAAAGTATTCGTACAGCTTGGCGGGCGTCTGGTGATTGCAGTTCGGTCCCTGGAAGGCGAGCAGACCGTCCGCATCCATCATTTCCTTCAGGGCGTCGTCGTAGGCAAGCGCCGGGGCGAGCTCGACGATGTCGGCTACGCCGCGCGACCGGATCGCGGCCTCGTGCCAACGCTCGTGCCCGGGCGCGCGCAGCCTGATGCGCAGCCCCGCGAGCAGCGGATCGCGCCTGGCCTTCAGATTCGCCAGCGCCGCGAAAAACGCGCCGGGATCGCGATCCGCGGGGTCCAGGAGACCGCTGTGCAGCAGCACCGGACCGCCGCTGGTGCCTGGCCGGGTGGCACGGGCGGACTCCGCCGCCTCGAAGCGCCGCTCGTCGTAGCCATTCGGAATGACATGCCACCGCTCCCGCGGCAGGTCCGGATAGCGGTGCGCATACATCTCGGCGGCGCCGGGGCTCGTGAACACGACGGCGCGCGCCTGGCGGACTGCCCTGGATTCGATGCGCCGGAGGTGGCGGCGCAGCGCAGGATCGGGCGGATAGGCGTCCTCGGTCATGCTGTCCCTCAGGTCGAGGACCGCCGGGACGCGCGTCCATTGCGAAACCATCCGGCCGCCGTTGACCGCCGTCGCGATTGGAAAGGTCGACCACAGGACATCCGGTTTCCAGCCGATGCACTCGGCGATTCCGCGGACGACCAGCCCCGGCAGCCAGCTCGACCATCGATCGGGCCGCGCCAGCCATCCGGGATAGGCGCCGCGAATCGCCAGATGGCGCGCGACGTCGAGACAGGGGATTCTCCGGACCACCACGTCCCCGGGAATGTCCGCGACCTGTTCCTCGCTGACGACGGGATAGGCCTGTCGCCAGGCGCTCAGGATCCGGGGCTGCCAGCCGTGATCGCCGAGATCGCGCGCAAAGGCCAGGGTCCGTTGCAATCCGCTGCTGCCCTTCATGGGCGGAAAATGAAACGCGAACATCAGCACGCGACGCATCTCTTGTTTGCCGCTGGTCGTCAGCGGCGGCCTCCGCGCCCGACGGTGGCGACCGGCCGGTGCGGCCGCAACCGGCGGATCAGGGACTTCAACCGTCCGACCCAGCGGCCCTTCGGCGTCGGCAGAAACACGTACAGGTTGTCGTGCGACCGGACCTGGTCGGTCCAGCGCATCTTGTGCGGCATGACGTCACCGAGAAAATCGAACTCCATGGCCCGGCTCTCGAACGCGTAGCGGATCGCCGCCGCGTTGACCGTGAGACCGGGTGTCGCCGTGCTCAGGCGCTCGTCGAAGGACGTCTTCATCTGGGCGATGCGGCCGCGCCACCGGTAGCACAGGCTGTACGCGACCGGCGTGGCCGCGACGAACAGGACATTGGCGACGAGCGCGTCGATCCGGGCGAGCCATGGCAGCAGTGCGGCGTAGTAGCGCGACTCCTGGGCGCTGCGGCTGATCGCCATGCCGGCCTCCACTTTCCAGCTTGCGCCCTCCACGCGGTGCACGCATTCGAGCAGTTCCCCAACCTCGTCCTGCCGTGAAAACCAGCGCTCCGTCAATTCGCCGAGGGCCTCCAGCGCCTTGCGCTTGCGCTTCAGGTCCTGGCGGAAATTGGCGCTGCGACCGGCGAGAAACTCCTCCCAGGTTCCCCGGATGACGATATAGGGCGAGCGCACGCCGGGCACCCGTTCCACGCGTGCGCGACGCTCGGCCGCGAACGCGGCGGTGGCGGCGTCGGTCGGGCCGGCGCGCTCCACGGCCGGTACCAGCAGCAGGTCGCAGGGCGCATCGTGCGTTCCGGCGAGCGCGCGCAGGAGCGCGATCCGGTGCTCGCCCGGCAGCTCGTGGTGATACGCCATGACCCGGTTGCCGGGCAGTTCCCTGATCCGGACCTTCACGCCGCACATCCGGGCCGTCGACTCGACGAACACGGCTGTCGCCGCGAGCGCGTCCGCCGGCCCGTACACCGCCGCCAGCGATACCTGGCCGCCGAGACCGGCGGTGTCTGCGGCAATCAACGACCATTCGGGCGACGCGCTCAGGTCGGATAGCCTGTCCGCATGGCGCCGGGTCCATTCGCGGACAGCCGGTTCGATGGCGTCACGCGATCGCAGGATCCGGGCCGTCGTGACCGCCGCATCCAGGTCCCCGGCTTGTGCGGGCTTCACGCCGTCCGGGTCCCGATCAGCGTCGTGCCCGGCGTTGCGCAGTGCGCCGCCAGGCGCAGCGGCGGAAAGGCGCGGATCACCCGGATCAGGGATCTCCCCACGAAACCGAGCCGGGCCAGGTCCACCGCATCGAAGCGGTCCCTGCTTTCCACGGCAATGCCGCGCAGATAGGCCTTCAGCTGGTACGGGCTGAACCAGTGAAAGGCCGGGAACGCCGCGTAATTGACCCAGTGGCGATGGGTCGTCAACGACCGGCGCACGATGCGCCGCTTGAGCCAGGCGGGGTACCAGCTGTATCCCGGCAGCGCGAATTCCTGCTGGACGGGACAAAGGACGTTGGTGGTGCTGAGGAAGATCGTGCCGCCTCGCCGCAGGACGCGAATGGCCTCGCGCAGGCAGGATTCCCAGTCCTCAACGTGCTCCAGCAGTTCGGGCAGCAGGCACACGTCGAAACTCTCGGAGTCCCAAGGCAGCTCCGTGGCCGTGCCGACCGCGAATTGCGCGCGACCGGCGAAATCCGCATTGCGTTCGCCTGCGATGCGCACGAGCTCGGCGCTGATGTCCAGCCCGGAAATGCTGTGCCCGCTCTCGAGCCAGCAGCGGCTCTGGGTGCCGGCATTGCAGCCGATATCCGCAACAGCCAGTGCCTCGACGCGCTGACCCAGATCGCGGCGCGTCCTGATGACCGCCTGCATGATGCCAAGCGCCCGCTCGCGCGCCTGTTCCGTACCGCTTGCTTGCTCGAAGTACTGCACGAATCTCGGATCATTGTCCGTCGGGTCATGGATCATCGGGGTGGCATCCGTGACTGGCTGTCGGGCGCCTCAAGGCGCCGGCGCCCTGCCTTGTTCGAATGCCTCCTGCGATCGCCATTGCCCCGCGCGCACCAGCTTGTCGCGAAGACCCGGCAAGGGATGCCCCATGCCGTAGGCGATGGTCGCGTGCTGATTGGCCAGGTCGTATTGCTTCAGGTCGGCGTACAGGAGTCCCAGGTTGTAGTGCAGTTCCATCGACTGTCCGGCATTCAGTCGCACGGCTTCCTCGAGTTGATCAATCGCCTCCGGAAAGCGCCCGCTGCGTGCGAGGTACATCGAAAAGATCTGCCGCACGGTCACGTCGTCGGGATAGCCGCGCAACGCCCGGTCGAAATAGCAGTCGGCGGAGAGAAATCGCAGCTGCTTCCCGCCTTCCAGGTAATAGCGCGTCATCGTGCGCAACGCCAGGTGATGATTGGGAAAGTGGCGCAGGATGAAATCGAGGTCGCTCAAGACCTCCACGGCGGATTGGCCCCTCACCAGCTGCTGCACGTCGGAGTTGAAATGGTTGCTGTTGACGGTGTTGAGGAGCGTGACGTTGTTGCGGTCCCGATAGTCGAAAGGGCCCATGGCGCCGCTGTCGAGCCGGCCGCAAACCGCCTCGCCGACGGCGATTTTCGGCCTGGGCGCGTCCCCGGCAGGCGGCGCCGCGCCCGCCGGCGCATGAACCACGATGCACGCGATGACTGCGAGCACTCGATGCCTGATCCGTGCCATGGCTCAGCGCTCCGTCCTGTTGTGGGTGAATCCGATACGCCGCCTGCCGCTACCGGTTCGCGACGCGGCAGGCCGCGATCCGCGCAGTTGCCGGTGGCTCCTTGCGCCCGGCGGCAATGCCGGCTGACCGAGGGCAGCCGGCTCCTCCGTCCCGGAAGGAACCGGGACGTACATTGCCGATGCCAGCAGCGCAAACAACCATACCTGCACTTCGATCTTGATGTAATCCACGAACATCCCGGCGACCAGCAACACCACAAGGGCCGCACCGATGCCCGCGACATAAGCCGCCATCGGATCGGCGACTTCGGACCAGCGCCTGCGGAGCCCGCGCATCGAGAACGCGCACCAGAGCAGCATGCCGAGGTACAGGAGCGCCCCCGGGATGCCCTGTTCGACCAGCGCCGTCATGAAGGTATTGTGCGACGATCGCTGCCCCAGTTCGCCGCGGAACCCTGACAGGTACTTGGCCTCGAGATAGAGCGGGCTGAGTGTTTCCGTGCCGCGATGCCCGGTACCGAAGGGGTGGCCCTTTGCCATCTGCCACTGCGCCTCGATCAGCACGAACCGGCTCTCGGCGCTCGTGTCGATCTCCTCGGACCGCACCGCCGCGTCTTCGATGGTTCCCATCCGCTCCCAGAACATCTGGTGCGCCAGGAACAGGAACAGGACGACGGCCAGCGTGCCCAGTACCAGGAAGGCGCGTCGATAGGCCGTCGGCCGCATGAGCCAGAGCGCCAGGCAGCCGCAAAGGAGCGCGAGGAATGCGCCCCGGCTGCCGGCCAGCACGAACGTGTTCAGGATGAACGGCATCGCGGCCAGGCACACCCAGAACGGCCACTTCCGCTCGGTCAGCATCACCGTGGATCCGAGCATGATGCCGGTGCCCACATGCATGGCGAGCGCATTGGCTTCGTCGATGCCGGGCCCGCCCACGCCATCGAGGCGGCCGCCCGAGTCGTCGATGAAACCGAGCCAGCCCAGGTAGAAGCACCCGGCGACATGTGCGGCGATGAACAGGCGGAACTCCGCGGGAGTCCTGACCAGCCGGTAGATCAGGAAGTACAGGACGAGGTATTTGGTGAAAAGGACGGAGGCTTCGAAGTGCTTCTCGGGCTCGAGGGCCCAAAGATTCTGCAACCAGAACCAGGCTGTGAACAGGATCAGGATCCCGGCGGCTCCGGTCGAGATCCAGGGCGGCCGATCGAATGCCGCGCGCGGCAGGCGCGCGGCCGCCAGCAGCGTGACGGCGGCGGCCACCAGCGACCAGCGGATGTCGGGCAATCCCGCTCCCCACCAGCGGGTCGGCGGGTCGAGATAGAAGACCGCGAGGTAGGCATAGAGGCCATACGCCGGATGACGAAAGAGCGCGAGCAGAAGGCCCGCGCTGAAGACTATCAGGAAGAGCGTCCCGGTCAGCGTCATGCTGCCCACCCGCCCTCGGCCAGCCAGCGTGCGCAGCTTTGCGAGGCTTCATCCAGTTTCGCCCGGTCGGAGAATGTGTGGTCGGCCCCGGCCAGGGGCCGGACCGTGACTCCCGGGCGCCGGACCGTCCGGCCCCACTCGACCTGCTGCCGGCAGATCTCGTCGAACTGCCGCGCTACCAAGTCATGCTCGCTCAAGAGAATCAGCACCCTGCCCCGGAACGACTTCAGGCCTGCCAGCATCTGTTCCACGTACGGCGTCGCCGTGTTGCGGTCCCTTGCCGTGACCCGCTGTCGCAACCACTCGCGCAGCGACTTCCGGATCTCGACACGAAATGACAGCAGTTTGGTCCAGAAGCCCCGTTGCAACAGCCGGCGCCCATAATAATGCCGCACATAGGCGGCGGCTTCGCGGGCTTCCGAATGCACCCAGGGATTCACCAGCACGAGCCCTCGCACGCGCGCATCACTGCAGGCATGCATCAGGATCGCAGAGGCGCCGTCGCAAAGGCCCCAGAGGACCAGCCCCTTCAGTGTGGGCACGCGGCGCAGGAATTCCTCCATGCCGGCGGCAATGTCCTGCGCGACGTGCTCGAACTGCGCGATCTCGCCCGGACAATCCCCCATGCCACGCATGTCGAAGCGCAGGACGGGATATCCTTCCGCCGCCAGCGCGCGCGCCATCAGCGTGAACTGCCGATGACTGCCGCCGCGATACTGCGGTCCACCCACGACGACCAGCACGCCGATCGCGCCGCGGACTGCGGCGGGCCGGTGCAGGATCCCGACGAGCGGCGTGCCGCGGCATTCGAACACGAGCGGCTCCTCGGCAGCGACGTTCACGCGCGACCAGCCAGCACCGCCGCCGTGTCGTCCAGCAAGCGGCGATTGACCACGATCTCCGTGGATGCCCAGAACGGCTCGCCGGCGATGGCCATCGGCGTGATGCGACAGGCGGTAGCGCTTGCGCCGGCGATCGCGCGATCCGCGGCCTCCGGCAATGCAGGCGGATCCGAGCGACTGACCTCGATCCACCACAGCTCGCCGAGGGCCGGTGAAACGAGCTGCGGCAGGCGCAGCCCTTCGATCTGCAGCGCCAGTCGCGATCCCAGGGCGTAGCCTGCGACGTCCACGGTTTCGCCGGCCGTCAGCCGCGACCGCAGGCGGCCCGTAGACTCGCGCGGACCATCGGACATCATCGTCGCCGCGACTCGCAGCCTCAGGAACTGCGTGAGGAACAGCTGGCCATCCGTGACCGGCGCCCAGAATACGGTGCGGACGATACGCCCCGGGATTCCGTGAACGGCCGCGCATGCAAGCGCGCAACCGAGCCGGATCCCCAGGAGCGCCTGCACCGGCCGGCCCTCCGCCGCGGCCCACTCCGCCGCCGCCACCAGGTCGGCTCGCCAGGCGTCCCAATCCGCGTCGGCAAATTCGCCTTCGCTGTCTCCGGTGCCGCCCAGATCGGGCAGCACGGTGGCGAGCCCCTGATCCGCGAGAGCCTCGGCGAGCTGTGCGAGCAGCTGCCTCGATTTGTTCATTTCTTCCGCGAACGGCGGCGCGATCAGCACCGACCCGGCGCTGCCGCGCCCGGGGACGTGCGCCACGACCAGCATCCGGCCGCGGCTCCCACGGATGAATCGCGCGACCAGGCGGGAGCGGTTCAATGCGACTTCTTGCGCGCAACGAAATCGGCCAGCGCGCCCAGGGTCTCGAAGGTATCGGCGGAGACTTCGTCGTCCCCGACCACGAAACCGAACTCCTCCTCGATCATCGTCAGCACCGAGACGACGGCCATCGAGTCGAACTCCGGGATCGCTCCCAGCAGCGCGCTCTCGCGCGTCAGGCGCTCGGCGCGCTCGCCGAGCTGCAGCGAATCGCGCAGGATCCGTTTCAGGCGTTGTGTCACGTCCATGCCGGCCATCCTTCACCCGGGACCCGCAGCGGTCGGCGCGCGGGCGGAGCTCCAGGTCGTATAGGTCCTGCCACGCAGGGCATCCACGATGCCGACCAGGCTGGCGGCATTGACCAGCAGGAAATAGAAGGGCACGGACAACAGCGCGGGCAGCGAACGGCGTTTCCGCATGGCGAAGCCCGCAAGCGCCAGCGCATAGCCGATCGCCTGAAGAGCCATCGCAGACTGATAGACGACCCCCTCGTTCAGCAGTGCCGCGTTTGCCACCAGGAGCGCGACCAGGAACAGTGGCACCAGCCAGCGCAGCAGCTTGTGGGAAATCAGCATCACCGAGAACATTCCGAAGCGCAGCGGATTCAGCAGCGGGTGCATGCGCATCGTGGCGCGCCAGGCGCGGTTGACGATCCGGACCTTGCGCCGGTACTCCTTGCGAAACGTGTCCCCGGCGCCCTCATGCGAGATCGCGGCCGGCTCGTAGACACAGCGCCGCCCGGACTGGACGACCTGCAGCGGATTCACGAAATCCGAGAGCGCGTCCGCGGGCATCGGCGCAAAGAGCTGCCTGCGCACGGCATAGATCGCGCCGTCCCCGCCGACGACCGATGCGACCTGGGACTCCAGCCGCTTGATGCCCGTCTCGTATCGCCAGTACAGGCCTTCGCTCCGTTCCGAGGCGGCCGTCGGATCGACGTAGGTCGATTCGCCGACGACGGCGCCGACCTGCGCATCGGCGAAATTCCGGATCAGCATCGCGACTGCATCCGGGCGGTACATCGCATTCGCGTCGGAGAAGACGACGATCTCTCCGCTCGCGCGCGCCACCGCGGCATTGAGGCCCGCGGTCTTGCCGGCGCGCACCGGCATGCGCAGCAGCTCGACACCATCCGTGGCGAACCCGGAAACGATGCCGTCGGTGCCGTCGTCGGAGGCGTCCGATATCACGAGCAACTGAAGGCGCTCGCGCGGATAGTCGAGCGCCAGTGAGTTGCGGATCTTGGCGCCGATCACCGCCTGCTCGTTGTAGGCCGAGATCAAGAGCGTCACGGCCGGCCGGATCTCTCGCCGGTCGACCGCGCGCGGGCCACGCAGGGCGCGCACCGCGACGAGCAGAAGCGGGTAGCCGAAGTACACGTACGCGACCAGCGCCGCGGCAGTCCAGAACGCGATTTTCATGGTGGAAGTGCCAAGAATATCAGACCCTTGCGATAGACTCCGGAGTCCGTTCAAACTGCGTGTCCGGTGCCCGCCGCGCGGGCGATCCGCCCTGGGGCCCGCATTGGAATTGAAGGGATTCGCCGGCCGCTGGCCGGAACGTGGCAGCGACCAGGCGGTGCGCCGCCACCTGGCGAGCGCCGGCGGCCCGGGAATCGCCGGCCCGACCGGCGTCGACTGCCACGCGCCGGCGCTGTTCGAACAGGATGACATAATCGTCGCGGCACGCGGGCAGCCGAGCCTCGCGCCGCGCGAACTGCTCGACGCCTATCGCTCACATGGCGCGGAGTGTCTCGACCGCCTGACCGGCGCCTTCTCGATCGCCATCATCGACCGGCCCCGGAAGCGCGCGCTGCTGGCGGTCGATCGCATGGGCATCGAGCGCATGGCTTTCGGGCTGCGCGACGACGGTATCGTATTCTCGTCTTCGGTCGCTGCGGTCGCGCGCTGCCGGGGCATCGACGCCGGCCTGCGCCCGCAGTCGCTATACGATTTCCTGCTGTTGCACATGGTCCCGGCGCCGGCGACCGTTCATGCCGGCGTCCAGAAGCTGCGTGCCGGAACTTGCGTCGTGTACGAGGGCGGGCGCGTCGCGACGCGGCGCTACTGGACACCTCGCTTCGCGGACAGGGCCGATGCCTCGTTCCCCGCATTGCACGAGGAACTCAAGCGGAGCCTGACGTCGGCGGTGCGCGACTGTCACCCGGACGAGCAGACCGGCGCCTTCCTCAGCGGCGGTCTGGACAGCTCCACGGTGGCCGGCCTGCTCGGCCTCGTGTCGGCCCGGCCGCCCAGGACGTTTTCGATCGGATTCGGCGTCGAGGCGTACAACGAACTGCAGTATGCCGCCATTGCGAACAGGCGGTTCCGCGCGCTCGCCAGCGAGTATCGCGTCAGGCCGGAAGACGTCGTGACCGCCATACCGTTGATCGCGGCCGCATTCGACGAGCCGTTCGGCAATTCGTCCGCGGTGCCGACCTACTTCTGCGCAAAGCTGGCCGCCGACGCAGGCGTCAATCATCTGCTTGCCGGCGACGGCGGGGACGAGCTTTTCGGCGGCAATGAACGCTACGCCCGGCAGCGCGTCTTCGAGGCGTACGGGCGCGTGCCGTCCCTGCTGCGCCGTGCGCTGATCGAACCGGTGGCCCGTCGCATCCGCGCCGACTCGACCTGGACCTGGCCCCGCAAATTCCGGAGCTACGTCGACCAGGCACGCATTCCGCTGCCGGAGCGCCTCGAGTCCTGGAATCTGGTCTATCGGACCGATCCGGAATCCATGCTGGAACCGGAGTTCCGGCGCAGCATCGATCCTCGCGCGCCGCTTTGCGACATGGGCGAGGTGTACCGCGACTCGGCCGCCGACTCGCTGCTCGACCGCATGCAGGCCTTCGACTGGCAATACACGCTGTCGGACAACGACCTGCGCAAGGTCGGCGTGATGTGCCGTGCCGCCGGCGTGCGCGTTTCGTTCCCGATGCTGGACCAGCGCGTGATCGACCTTTCGCTGCGCGTGCCCGCCCGCCACAAGCTGCGCGGCCTGGAACTCAGGACCTTCTACAAGCGCGCGATGGCGGACTTCCTGCCGCCGGAGATCATCGCCAAGACCAAGCACGGATTCGGGCTGCCGTTCGGGGACTGGCTGAAATCGCACGCCGGACTGGCGGAACTGATCCATGGCCTGCTCGCCGCACTCAAGCGCCGGCGCATCGTGCGCGCCGACTTCATTGACGGGCTCATCAGCGGCCATCGCACCGGCCATGCGTCCTACTTTGGCTATGCCATCTGGGACCTGGCCATGCTGGAGGCCTGGCTGCAATCGCACGGCAGCGGCGCGGCGACGGCGGCCCGGACGTGAACCCGGCGCGTCCGGACGCGACCCCCGACCGGCCGGCACGGCGCGGCGGCCTGGTCCGACTGGTCGCAATCAACCTGCTCGTTTGCGCCCTGCTCCTGCTCGCGGCGGAAGCCGCTGTGCGCGTACGCGCGACGCTTCGTTATGGCACGACGGCAACCGCGGAGGACCTGTACCGGATCGACGAAGCGACCGGATTGCGGGTGGCGAGGGCGGGCCTCGTGGCCGGACCGATCACGACCAATTCGCTGGGCTTTCGCGGGCCCGAAATCAGCGTGCCCAAGCCGGGCGGCACCCTGCGGCTGGCATTCCTCGGCGCGTCCACCACCTGGTGCGCCGAGGTATCGGGCAACGACAGCACCTGGCCGCACATCGTCACCGAGGGACTGCGCGCCCGCGTGCCGAACCACCGGTGGGACTACGTGAATGCCGCGGTACCGGGCTATACCGTCGAGACATTGCGGCTCAACCTGCAGCGGCGCGTCGCTGCGCTGCAGCCCGACGTCATCATCGTCTACGAAGCGACCAACGACATGTCCGGCGAGTTGCGCGAAATTGCCTTCGACCAGGGCGTGCTGGGTTCCACGTCCTTCAGGCCGCCCTCATGGCCCGCCCGATACTCGCTGCTCTGGGAGCTGGTGGAGAAGAACCTGCGCATCATGGCGGCGCAATGGGCCGCCCGGGATCAGGCCGCGCGCCTGCGACTGGACCCGCAGACGCTTGGCGAGGATTATCGCAGGGAGCTCACGGCGCTGATTCGCGAAGCGCGGCAACATGCGCGCATCGTCGCCGTCGCCACGTTTTCCACGCAGCTGCGGCGCGGCCAGTCGCCCGGGCAGCAAGAGCGGGCGTCGGGCTCCGCGATGTACTACATGCCGTTCATGAGCCCGCAGGGCCTGATCGACGCCTATGAGCGCTACAACACCGTGATCCGCGAGGTTGCCGCCGAGACCGGCGCATTGCTGATCGACGAGGCCGACGCCATTCCGGGAACGCCGGAATACTTCGTCGATACCGTTCACTTCAGCGATGCCGGGTCACGCGCCATGGCCGAACGCGTGCTGCGCGCACTCCGGTCCGTTCCCTGGGAAGAAATCGGCGCCGGCCCCTGAGGCGGTCAGTCGGCGCTGCGCGGCGCCGTGCGCGCCGGAACGACGTAGTCCTGCCACGCCCTCAGCGCCCGCGGCTGTTCGCGGCGCCGCCACAGCGCCTCGACGACCGCGCGCGCCAGCTGCAGGTCCGTCAGCAGCGGCGTACCGGTGTCCACCGCGTGCCGGCGGATCAGATATCCATCCGGCCGCCCCTCTGAATCGTATTGCCGCGGTACATTCACGACCAGATCGATTTCGCCACGGTCGATCAGGTCCATGGCGCTCGGACTGTCGCCCGGGGTCTTGGCGACCCGCGCGCAGGGGATCCCGAGTTCGCGCAGCGCCTCCGCGGTGCCGGCGGTCGCGAAAATCGGCAGCTTCAGATCCTCATGAATGCGCCTGGCTTCGTCCGCAAACCAGTACTTGTCCTCGACGGGTCCCAGCGACAGCAGCACGCCCTTGACCGGGACCCGGAACCCGGCCGCGACGAGCGCATCCAGCAGCGCCTCGTGCACGTCGTGCCCGAGACAGGCGACCTCGCCCGTGCTCGCCATTTCCACGCCGAGCATCGGATCGGCGCCCGCCAGGCGTGCGAACGAGAACATCGGAACCTTGACGCCCACGTGATCCAGTTCGAGGCTGGAAACGCCGTTGTCGGCGCTCCTCGCGCCAGCCATCAGGCGCGTCGCTTCGACCGCAAAGTTGACGCCCGTGACCTTGGAGACGAACGGAAAGCTCCGCGATGCCCGCAGGTTGCATTCGATGACCTTCACCAGATTGTGCTTCGCCAGAAACTGGACATTGAACGGGCCCGTGATGCGCAGCGCCTCGGCCAGCTGCGCCGCAATCCGGCGGATGCGGCGCAGCGTCGCGATGTAGACGCTCTGAGGCGGCAGGACCAGCGTGGCATCGCCGCTGTGCACGCCCGCATCCTCGACGTGCTCGCAGATCGCCCAGTGGACCAGTCTCCCGGCGTCGGCCACTGCATCGATCTCGATCTCGCGCGCCCGCATCTCGAACCTGGAGACGACGACGGGATGCTCGGGCGAGATGCGCTTGGCCCGCGCCAGTATCAGTTGCAACTCGTTGGGTTCGTGCGCCACGCTCATCGCCGCGCCGCTGAGTACGTAGCTCGGGCGGACCAGCACCGGAAAGCCGCCCAGTTCCTCGACGCGACGCTCCGCCTCGCGGCCGTCAGTCACGTGGCGCCAGGCCGGCTGGTCGATTCCCAGTTCGTCGAGCAGCGCGCTGAAGGTGCGCCGGTTCTCGGCGCGATCGATGTCCAGCGGGCTCGTCCCGAGGACCCGGACGCCCGCGCGGTGCAGCCGGGTGGCGAGATTGTTCGGGATCTGGCCGCCCATGCTGACGATGACACCCGCCGGCCGCTCGCGCTCATGGATCTCCATCACCGACTCGAAGCTGATCTCGTCGAATATCAGGCGATCGCAGGTGTCGTAATCCGTGCTGACGGTCTCCGGGTTGTAATTGAGCATGATCGTTTCGAAACCGAGTTCGGACAGCGCGCGCACGGCGTGCACGCAGCACCAGTCGAACTCGACGCTGGATCCGATGCGGTACGCCCCGGCCCCGAGCACCAGCACCTTGTTGCGCGCGCCCGGTTCGACGTCGGAGGCCCGGGCATGGTAGGTCGAGTACAGATAGTTGGTGGTCGCGGGGAACTCCGCCGCCATCGTGTCGATCTGCGCGAAGCAAGGGCGGATGTTCCAGTGCAGGCGTGACTCACGTACCGACCCGGCCTCCAGACCCCGCCTGAGTTCGATCAGCTGGTCGGAGAAGCCGAGCTGCTTGGCCTCGCGCAGAACCTCCGGCGTCAGCGGCGCCGACCGGTCGGCCAGACGTCCGTGCATGCCGATCACCGGCAGCATCGATCGCAGGAACCAGGGATCGATGTGGGTGATTTCGTGGATCGTCTGGACGCTCATCCCGTCGCGCAGCGCTTTCGCGACCGCGAAAATCCTCCGCGGCGTCGCCCATTGCAGTTCCGCGCGCAGATCGGCGACTTCGTAGGCGTCCGGATCGAGTCCGGTCACGCCGATGTCCAGCATCCGCAGAGCCTTCTGGATCACCTCCGGAAAGGTCCGTCCGATCGCCATGACTTCGCCGACACTTTTCATCTCGCTGCCTATCTGCTTGACCGCACCCTGGAACTTGTTGAGGTCCCATCTGGGAACCTTGCAGACGAGATAGTCGAGCGCCGGTTCGAAGAATGCCGTGGTGCAGCCCGTGATCCGGTTCCGGATCTCCGGCAGCCTGTACCCGAGCGCGATCCTGGCCGCGACGTAGGCGAGCGGATAGCCGGTGGCCTTGCTCGCCAGCGCGCTGGAGCGCGACAGTCGTGCATTGACTTCGATCACGCGGTAGTCCGTCGACCGGGGATTCATCGCGAACTGGATGTTGCATTCGCCGACGATGCCGAGGTGGCGCACCGTCCGGATGGCGATCGAGCGCAGCAGCTGGTATTCATCGTCATTCAGCGTCTGTGACGGGGCGACCACGATCGATTCGCCCGTGTGGATCCCCATCGGATCGAGATTCTCCATGTTGCAGACGGCGATGCAGTTGTCGTCGGCATCGCGCACCACTTCGTATTCGATCTCCTTCCATCCGCCCAGGTACTCTTCGACGAGAACCTGCCGCATGCCGCCGGCGAATGCGCGGCGCAGGGCGACATCCAGTGCCGCTTCATGCTGGACGATGCTGCTGCCCTTGCCGCCCAGCGAGAAGCCTGCCCGCAGCATGACCGGAAGTCCGAGGGCGAGCGCGGCGGCACGCGCTTCCGCCGGTGCGCCGCAGGCCCTGCTGCGCGCGACCCTGACGCCGATTTCCGCAAGCCGCGCGATGAATCGCTGCCGGTCCTCGGTGTCGACGATCGATGCGACCGGCGTACCGAGGACCCTCACGCCGAGCGCCTCCAGGACTCCGCTTTCGTGCAGCGCGATTCCGCAGTTGAGCGCCGTCTGCCCGCCGAACGCCAGCAGGATCGAGTCGATGCGCTCGACCCGCAGGATGTGCTCGGTCACGTCCGGCGACACCGCCCGCAGATACAGGCGGTCGGCCATGTCCGCGCTGGTCTGGATCGTGGCGATGTTCGGATTCAGCAGGACCGTCTCGATGCCTTCTTCCCGGAGCGCCTTGATGGCCTGCGAGCCCGAGTAGTCGAACTCCCCGGCCTGCCCGATCTGCAGCCCGCCCGAACCCAGGATCAGCGTGCGGCGAGGTCGGTCTGCGGCCGGCATGGACGCGCGCTCAGCGCTTCATCGCGCCGGCAAGGCGCAGGAAGTCGTCGAACAGGTAGGCCGTGTCGCGTGGCCCCGGCGCCGCCTCCGGATGGAACTGGATGCCGAAGCAGGGCCGGTCCAGCGACCGGATTCCCTCGTTGGAAGCGTCGTGGAGGTTTTCGAACCAGCGCTCCCAGCCGGCCGGCAGCGCGGAATCGTCGACCGCGTAGCCGTGATTCTGGCTGGTGACGAAGCACCTTCCGCTGCCCAACTCCCTGACCGGCTGGTTCACGCCCCGGTGTCCGTAACGCAGCTTGTAGGTGTCCGCGCCGACCGCCAGAGACAGGATCTGATGACCGAGGCAGACGCCGAAGAGCGGACGACGGTACGAGCCAAGCAGCCTCCGGACCTGATCGATCAGTGGCCCCAGGTCTTTCGGGTCGCCCGGGCCGTTGCCGATCAGGATGCCGTCGGCACGGCCGGCGTGCCGTGACAGGTCCAGGTGCCAGGGCACGCGCGTGACGCTCGCGCCCCGTTCCAGCAACGAGCGCACGATGTTGTCCTTCGCACCCGCGTCGACGACCAGGATCTCCAGCGCGCCGCCCTCATGGCGCACCGCCGCGGACAATGCGGCTTCGTGGAAGATGCCGGACTTCATGTCGCGCCGGTCGGCATCGCGCCGCGCGGTCGCCCCGTCCATGCCGTCCGGCACGAGCCACCCGCGCATCGTGCCTCGCTCGCGCAGCCTGCGCGTCAGTGCGCGGGTGTCGATGCCCGAAACCGCCGGCACATCCTCGCTCTGCAGCCAGTCGCCCAGCGATCGCGCCGATGCGTGATGGCTGGGGTGGCCCACGTAGTTCTGCACGACCAGGCCCTGGACCTGGATGCGCGGCGACTCGAATGGACGATCCAGCCCGCCATCCGCGCGCGGCTGCGGAACGCCGTAATTGCCGATCAGCGGATAGGTCAGGAGCAGGATCTGTCCGCGGTAAGAGGGGTCCGTCAGCGATTCGACGTAACCCGTCATTGCGGTGTTGAAGACGACTTCGCCTTCGACCGCGCGCGGCGCCCCGAACGACGTGCCGTCGACGCAGGTCCCGTCCTCCAGCTCGACCCTCACGATTGCGGCATCCGGCTCGGCAGGGGGAATCGATCCTCATCGGCCGCGGGCCGAGACAACAAACCCGTCGCCATCTGCTATCTTAGCAGCGGCGCGGTGCCGCACCTGCGCATCTGGAATTTGACATCGCGCGGCGCTCCCGGAACTCGGCGGAATGACCAGGGAATCAGACAGCGGCGCTATTGCGGATCTGGCTGCGCACTCCTCCGCCCCCGAGGGAGGCTCGGATCGCGCGTTCGGTTATGTCTTCGCGGTCGTCTTCACCGTGATTGCGGCCTGGCCGCTTCTGGCGGACGGCGCGATCCGCTGGTGGTCGCTCGGCATCGCTGCGGCGTTCGCGCTTCTCGCCGCGGTGCACCCGGCCGTGCTGCGCCCGTTGAACCGGCTCTGGGTCCGGCTCGGCGTGCTGCTCGGGCGGATCGTCAGCCCGATCGTGCTTGGCATCGTCTACTGCCTGGCCGTGGTGCCTACCGGTCTGTGGATGCGGCTCGCCGGAAAGGACCCGCTGCGCCGCCGTTTCGACGAGGGTGCGCGCACGTACTGGATCGAGCGCAAGCCGCCGATCCGGCCGGACGACACCATGAAGCGGCCGTTCTGAATGCAGGGAATCTCCAGATGCTGTCGTTTCTGAAGGATTTCTGGGCGTTTCTGCGGGTGCGCAAGAAATACTGGCTGGCGCCCACACTCATCGCGCTGACCCTGCTCGGCGCGCTGATCGTGCTCGCGCAGGGTTCCGCGGTGGCACCGTTCATCTACACGCTGTTCTGAGCGATGTCCGTCGTTCTCGGGATTTCCGCGTACTATCACGACAGCGCGGCGGCGCTGTTGCGCGACGGCGAGATCGTGGCCGCGGCGCAGGAGGAGCGATTCACGCGGCGCAAGCATGACGCACGATTCCCGCACCATGCCGTGCGCTATTGCCTCGCCGAAGCCGGGATCGCGGCGAGCGAAGTCCGGCATGTCGCCTTCTACGACAAGCCCTTCCTGAAGTTCGAGCGGCTGCTCGAGACCTACCTGTCGTTTGCGCCCAGGGGGTTCAGCTCGTTCCGCATCGCCATGCCCGTGTGGCTGCGCGAGAAGCTGTTCCTGAAGGACCTGCTGATCCGCGAACTTCGCAGTGTCGACCGGTCCGCGCCCTGGCAGGACCGCCTGCTGTTCGGCGAGCACCACCTGAGCCATGCCGCGAGCGCCTACTTCCCTTCCCCATTCGAGGAGGCTGCGGTTCTCACGCTCGACGGCGTCGGCGAATGGGCGACGACGTCACTCGCGCTCGGTCGCGGCAGCGTGCTGGAAGTCCAGCGCGAGATTCACTTCCCGCATTCCCTCGGTCTGCTCTACTCGGCATTCGCCTACTACACCGGGTTCAAGGTCAACTCCGGCGAGTACAAGGTCATGGGCCTCGCACCTTACGGCGAGCCGCGCTACGCCGAGCACATCCTGTCGCACCTGATGGATCTCAAGGAGGACGGCAGCTTCAGGCTTGACCAGCGCTACTTTGACTACTGCACGGGCCTGAAGATGACCAGCGGGCACTTCGACGAGTTGTTCGGCGGGCCGGCCCGGAAGCCCGACGAGCTTCTGACACAGCGACACATGGACCTGGCCGCGTCGGTCCAGAAGGTTACGGAAATCGCGATGCTTCGACTCACGCGGGCGATCGCCCGCGAGACCGGCATGCGGAATCTCTGCCTGGCCGGCGGCGTGGCGCTCAACTGCGTCGCCAACGGAAGAATCCTGCGCGACGGCGCGTTCGAGCGCGTCTGGGTTCAGCCGGCTGCCGGAGATGCCGGCGGAGCGCTCGGCGCCGCGTATTCGACTTATTTCGGCATGATGGCCGGCAGGCGCGCGAATCACCGGGGACTCGACGCGATGCGCGGCGCCTATCTCGGCCCTGCCTTTGCGCAGCAGGACGTGGAATCCCGGCTCGGCCGCCTGGGCGCCCGCTTCGATGTCGAACCGGAGCCGCAGCTGATCGCCCGGACCGCACGCGATCTCGCCGCCGGCAAGGCGGTCGGCTGGTTCCAGGGCCGCATGGAATTCGGGCCCCGTGCCCTGGGCGGCCGGTCAATCCTCGGCGACGCCCGCTCGCCGACCATGCAGAAAATGCTGAACCTGAAGGTCAAGTACCGCGAGTCCTTCCGCCCGTTTGCGCCCTCGGTCCTGCGCGAAGACGTGGCGCAATGGTTCGAGCTCGAGGACGACAGCCCGTACATGCTGCTGGTCGCCGACGTCGTCCGCGGCCGCCGGCGCAAGATGACCGAAGCCGAGAACGCCCTGTTCGGCATCGACAGGCTCAACGTGCCCCGATCGGAGATACCCGCGGTCACCCACGTCGACTACTCGGCGCGCATCCAGACCGTGCATGCCGAGACCAACCCGCGCTACCACGCCCTGATCGCCGAATTCAAGCGCGTGACCGGTTGTCCCGTGATCGTCAACACGAGCTTCAACGTGCGCGGCGAGCCGATCGTCGGCTCGCCCGAAGACGCGTTCCGCTGTTTCATGGGCACCGATCTCGACGCACTGGCGATCGGCAACTGCTACCTGGAGAAGCCGACGCAGTCCGCGGACCTCAGGCAGGACTACAAGGACGCGTTCGAGCTCGATTGAGCGCTAGACGGCCGGACAGGGGATGAAGTTCTTCGAAAAGATGATCTGGTCGTAGCGCTGGGTCCAGGCGGTATTCGAGCTCAGGCCGTTGCAATACGCGCTCGGCTGAAACGCGTTGTAGGCACGCGGGTGGCCGAGACTCGGGCCGTCGTCGAAATTGATCGTGTTCAGGAACGAATAAATCGTCTCGTACTGCGTGCTGCCCTGCCGCGCAGCGAATACCTCAAGCCGCGTGTCGCGCACCATGTGGTGGCCCGGGACGATGTGGAACAGGAACGTCACCCACTGGTCCGGCTGGTACTGCCAGCAATTCTGGCCCAGCGTCGGAATGTCGCAGCTGGCATAGTCCCCGCCGGGCTGCCGGCTGTTGTTGCCCCACAGAGAGCCGCCGGGCGGATCGGGCGAATTGCCGAAGTTCGTGTACCACAGGAACATGTTCTTCGAGCTCTGCACCACGAGCTCCTGCGTCAGCGTCGCGCCTGTCGTGGCGATGAACAGGTACTTGCCGTCGCCGCTCGCCACGCTGCTGTTCATCCGCCCGGCGGAAACCTTGAAGCGGAACTGCAGCCAGAACTCCCGGCCGTCGAAATCCGACGTGGTCCAGTTGCGCCCGCCGTACGAATGGTTGCCGCTGTAGTCGGCGTGAGCGTAGTAGCCTTTCTTCCACTCGCTGTTGGCTTGCCGGTTCGTCAGGCCGGTCCAGGCCAGCCGCGGCATCGTGCTGTTGGCGCCGGGGTCGTCGGCTCCGCGGCCATTGCTCGCACCGGTCAGCGGCGAGAACGGGCGCCACCAGCTCGGCGGCTCCGTCGAGCCGGCCGGCCGCACGATCTCGAGGCATCCCCCACCGGTGATGCCGTCGGTAGTGATGCGCCGGCAGCTGCTGCCCAGCGTGCTTTGCGAGCCCGGATCGTTGCCCCAGCCGTTCTGCCACCGGAACGCGTTCACTTCCGCGTCACTGCGAAAGTCATGAAACCAGACGACGCCAGGTTGCGGGAACTGCGGATTCTGGCCGGTGCGGAGCAGCCAGTCCGCCTCGGCGTTGCCCGCGACGCAGGGCGTCGACTGCGTCTGCCCGCCCTCTACGCCGAATATCGGCGGCGGGCACGGTTGCGTCTGCGTACGTCCGATTGCGGGCAGCAACCAGCCGGCCAACCCGGCGGATCCGACAAGCAGGTCTCTGCGATTCACGGATTGCTCCCCTTGCCTGGCCGGTGCGGACGCACCCGCAGCGCATGATCCATCGTAGCATCCCCTTGCGATCGCCCAGCGGTGTCGCGGAACGACGACAGAGGTGCCCCGGATGCGGACCGGTGCGAGGATTCCGTCAAATCGAGGCGGCGCGCCTTTGCGCCATCAGGAACAGATTGCGGGGCTCCGCTGCCGTTGCGCACGCAGCAAGCGCGCCGCATAACGCGATGCGCTGCGATCCCAGGGCGCGATCCTCGGGACTTGAAACACATCACAGTTCCGGTCACAGCTGCCCCAGGCCGTCGTCACGGCCGACTCGAATCCCGCCTCGCGCACAAGCTCGACGTGCCGCCGCGTGTAGTCGCGCTGCGGCTTGCCGTTCGGATAGGCGAAGGACCGCACCGGTACGCGCAGGATCTCCTCGAGCGTGGCCTTGCCGTCGGTGATCTCGCGCCGGGCGACGGCGTCCGGCAGCCGCGCGAGGATCGGGTGCGTTACGGAATGGGCGCCGATGGCCATGCCCTGCGCCGCCAGGCGCTGCAGGTCCCCGGGCCGCATCATCGGTCGTAACGCCTGTTTCCAGCCCGCGAGCGCGGCGATGGACCGGGTCCTCGCCAGCCGCTCGTCGGGCTCCAGGTATTTCAGGGCGCCCAGCAGCCGATCGACCGCAGCACGGCGGGCCGCCCAGTCTGGCAACGGCAGCAGGCCGAGATCGAGCGCGCGCAGGTCGAGCGGCGACTGCGCTGCCCGCAAGGACTCGATGACGATGTCGTTCCACATGGTGTCGCCATCCAGGAACCCGGTGGCGACGAAGAACGTCGCAGTCATGCCGCGCGCGGCCAAGAGCGGCGCCGCGATGTCGGCATTGTTGAGGTAGCCGTCGTCGAAGGTAATCGCGGCGCTGCGTGCCGGCAGCGTGCCGCGGCCGAGTGCCGCGACCGCGTCCGCCAGGTCGACAATGCGGAACAGGTCCCCCAGCAAGTCGAGCTGGGCCGCAAACCGCGCTGCGTCCGGTTCGTCCGGAAACATCGGATCCGGCCCGGCCAGCACGCGGTGATACATCAGGACCGGCAGCGCCGCGCGCGCGCCCGCGGGCGACAGCCATGCTGCCATTCCGCGCAGGAGGGCCGTGGCCGGGCGCGCCAGGCGTTTCATGCGCGCACTCTGCCCAGCACCCTCTCGTAGGCACCGGCATAGGCCCGCACCGATCCGGACCAGCTGCGCTGCTCGCGGGCGACCTGCATCCCGGCCCGCGCGAGGCTCGCTGCCCGTGACGGATCTCCGAGCAGGCGGCAGACGGCGCGGGCGAGTGCGTCGGCGTCGCCCGCGGCAAACAGGTCGCCCGTGCGCCCGTCCTCGATCAGCTCCCGATGCCCGCCGACGTCGGATGCGACCAGCGGCTTGCCCATGGCCATCGCCTCCAGGGGTTTCAGTGGAGTGACGAGTTCCGTCAGCCGCATGCGCAGCCGCGGAAACACCAGCAGATCCACCGCGGCGTAGGCCTCGCCGACGGCATCGTGGGGCAGCGCGCCTGCGAACACGACATGCGGGGCGATGCCAAGCGCGGTTGCCTTGCGCCGCAGGTTGTCCTCGTCGATTCCGGCGCCCACCAGCAGTACCGCGGCATTTTCGCGCCAGCGGCGGATCGCCGGCAGCGCCTCGAGCAGCAGACCGAGGCCCTCCCACGCGAACAAGGAGCCGATGAATCCGATCACGGTGCGGCCTTGCAGGTTCCAGCGTCTCCGCGCCGACTCCGGCGCGATGGTCGGAGGCGCGAACTGCGAGGTGTCCACGGCGTTGGGTATCACCGTGATGCGCTCCTCCGGGATGCCGCGCTGGCGCACCTCATGGCGCAGGCCTTCGCAGATGACGGTCACCGCCTGCGCGCGGCGCAGCACCTGCGTCTCCAGCCAGCGTGAGGCGCGATAGCGCAGGCTGCCTTCGCTCGTGACACCCGAGCTGACGGCTGCGTCCTCCCAGGACGACCGCAACTCGTAAACCACCGGCCGGCCGAGACCCAACGCAGCGAGACCGTTGAGGCACGGCGAGTGTGCCTGGATCAGGTCGGGTTGCTCGGATGCGATCAGATCGCGTAGCTCGCGCCGCAGCCGACGCACGACATCGAGCTGCCCGCCCGCAGGCAGCACCGCGACCGGCCCGGCGCGACCACCCGTCCGGCGGTATTCGATGCCGTCCACGATCTCACGCGCGGCCACTGCCTTGCCCTGCTTGGGTCCGGTGAGTTGGACGGTCTGCCAACCCAGGCGGCGCTGCTCGCGGATGATGGCAGCGGACCGGAACGCATAGCCGCTCTGCACCGGCAGCGAGTGATCGAGTACGTGCAGGATCTTCACGCGCGACCCGCCGACGCGACCGATTCGTAGAGCGCGAGCTGGCGCTGCACCGGTTCCTCCCAGCCGAAGCGCTCCGCGTGCCGGCGCACCGCCGCACGCTCCGGCCGCGTGCGCAGGAGCGCCGCACAGGCGGCCGCCACAGCCTCCGGCGTGCGCCGCGTCACCAGGGATCCGGCCGCGGCATCACTCACGATCTCGGGCACGCCGCCGACCGCGGTCGCGACGACCGGCGTGCCGCAGGCCAGGCTCTCGAGCAGGACATTCGGCATGCCTTCGCGGCTCGACGCCAGCAGGCAAAGATCCGCTGCCGCGTAGTATTGAAGCAGCTGCTCCTGCGCAAGCGGCGCCACCCAGCGTATCCGCTCCGTCACGCGCAGAGCCGCGGCGAGCACCTGCAAGGCCGCCTGCCCGGGACCGGATCCAACGATCACCAGCCGCACGCCCGGCAGCCGCGCCAGCGCCCGGATCGCGAGATCATGGCCCTTTTCCGGCACGAGGTTGCCGACCGACAGCAGGGTCGGGCCCTCAATGCCGAGTTCCGCGCGCGTGGGCTCCGGCGCCAGCGGCCGGAAGCGTTCGAGGTCGACCCCGTTGCGCAGCACCGTGATGCTGCGCGCCGGAAGTCCGAGCGCAATCATCGATTCGCGCAGGGCCGCGGACACGGCGATGATCGCCGCGCAACGCGCGGCTGCCCAGCGAATCCAGGCCCCGGCGACCGCCTCGCGCGCCGCCGCGTTGATGTCGGAACCGCGCGCGGTGACCACGGCGGGCTTGCCGAAGTGGCGCGCCAGGCGTACGCCGGCGACGCCGTCCGGGTAAAAGTAGTGGGCATCGAGCAAGTCGAAGCCGCCCCAGCGCGCGATGTGATCCTCGATTGCAGACCTCGCCCACCGCGCCATCAGGATCGGATTCACCCAGCTCGTCAACCCACGGATGGCGGGAAAGCCGGTGTAGGTCACCGTCAACCCGTGACGAACCGTGGTCCGCGTGCGCCGCAAGCCGGCCACGGGAACGACGACCGATGCGCGGATCCGCCCGGACTCGACCAGGCGCCGGAGCCTTTCCTCGACGAAGATTCCGTGCCGGGGTCGATCCTCGCTGGGAAAGAGATTGGTGAACGTCAGCAGCCGGATCATGCCTGATGCTTGCGCAGGAAGCCGTCGAACATCAGGAGCGACCACAGCGGCGCACTGTGATCGCGTCGCCCGGAGACGTGGTCGTCGACGAGGCGGCCGAGCGAGGCCTGGTCGAACAAGCCGCTATCGGCGAGACGCCCGCCGGTGACGACCGCGCGCATGCGCTCCTTCAGCGAGTCGCGGAACCAGAGGTCGAGGGGCACGGCAAACCCCATCTTGGACCGATGCAGGATCTGCCCGGGCAGCACCGGCTGCAGCGCCCGTTTGAGAATGTGCTTGCCCTCGCCGTCCTTCAGTTTCGCGCTCGTCGGCAGGCTCGCGGCCCATTCGACGAACTCGTAGTCGAGGAACGGGGTCCGGACCTCGAGACTGTGCGCCATGCTCGCGCGGTCCACCTTGGTCAGGATATCGCCGGGCAGATAGGTCTTGTAGTCGAGGTACTGCACCATCGCGAGCCCATCGTCGAACGACTTGCCGGCCAGATGCGCGCGGAACACCTCGCCCGCGTCGTAACCCTGCAACTCGCGCCGGAATCCGGACGAGAAGAGCGCTCGACGCATTTCGCGCGGGCAGATCGACACACCGTGCAGGTAGGCTTCCGCGGAGTCGCGGGCCAGCGCCTGGAAGGTGGTCTTGGCGCGCAGGAAGCGCGGGGCACGGTCCAGCTTCGGGTACCAGCGGCCAAGTGGACCGAAGATCGCGCGGCGCAGTGGCGCCGGGATGCGCCGCCGTACCGACTCCTCCGCGGCGAACAGGCGGTAGCGCCGGTAGCCGAGAAAATCCTCGTCGCCCCCGTCGCCCGACAGCGCCACCGTGACGTGACGACGCGCCAGCCCGCACACGCGAAACGTGGGGATCGCGGAGCTGTCGGCGTAGGGCTCGTCGTAGATGCCCGTGAGCCGTTCAAGCAGGCTGGTGTCCGAGGCCTCGACGATTTCGGCCTTGTGATCGGTGCCCTTGTCGCGCGCCACGAGCTGCGCCCACTCCGATTCGTCGTAGCGCGCCTCGCGAAAGCCGATCGAGCAGGTCAGGATCGGGCCGCTGCCGATCGCACGCATCATCGCGACCACCGCGCTCGAATCGATGCCGCCCGAGAGAAATGCCCCGAGCGGCACGTCGGACATCAGGCGCTTGCGCACCGACTCCTGCAGCCGCTCGCGCAGCTCGGCCTGCCAGCGATGCGCCGGCCCTGGCGCATGGCGCGGGCCGGCGAGCGGGACATCCCAGTAGCGCACCGGCCGCGGGTCGCGCTCGCCGCGCTTCACGCTCAGATAGCAGCCGGGCTCGAGTTTGCGCACGCCGGCATAGATGGTTTTCGGATCGGGCACGTAGCCGAATGCGAAGTACTCCTCGACGGCCTGCGGGTCGATGCTGCGCGCCACGCCCGGATGCGCCAGGAGCGACTTGAGCTCGGAGGCGAACGCCAGCGTGCCGTCCGGAAGCAAGGCGTAATGCAGGGGCTTGACGCCCAGGCGGTCGCGCACCAGGAACAGCTGCTGCCGGTTCCGGTCCCAGATTGCATAGGCGAACATGCCGTTGAACCGGCGCACGCTGTTCTCGCCCCATTCCTCCCAGGCATGCACCAGCACTTCCGTGTCGCAGCGCGTGCGGAAGCGGTGGCCGCACGCGATCAGCTCGCGCTCGACTTCCTGGAAATTGAAGATCTCGCCGTTGTAGCTCACGAGGACGGTGTCGTCCTCGTTGTAGAGCGGCTGCTTGCCCCCGGCGAGGTCGATGATGGACAGCCGCCGGTGGCCGATGCCGACGCCCGGTTCGAAGTGGAAGCCGTCGCCGTCGGGCCCGCGGTGCGCGATCGCGCCGTTCATCCGGCGCACCAGCGCCTCGTCGATCGGGCGTCGCCCGGCGAGATCCACGATGCCGCAGATGCCGCACATCAGCGCGCCGTTCCCTGCACGGCTGAACGGTAGAGCAGCCAGTAATCCTTCAGCATCCGCGCCAGCGAGTACTCGGACTCGGCGCGCGCACGCGAGGCCCGTCCGTGCTCGCGCCGCAACTGCGCGTCCTCGGCATAGCCGACGATCGCCTGGGCGAGCGCGTTGGTATCGCCGGGCGGCACGAGCCGGCCGTTCACGCCGGCCGCGACGAGTTCGAGGTTTCCGCCGGTCGCCGTGGCGACGACCGGGAGTCCAGTCGCCATCGCTTCGAGCACCGTGTTCGAGATGCCTTCGCGCTGGGAACCGAGGGCGAAAATGTCCAGCGCGCGCAGCCAGTCCGGCACGTCGTTGCGAGCGCCGGGCATGGACACCGCCGCCGCGGCCTTGTCGCCGAGCAGCAGTGCCAGGGCTTTCGCGCGCAGCGGTCCGTCGCCCGCGACCATCAGCCGGAGGTCCAGCCGCCGTTCCGCGAGCTGGCGGCGCGCCTTCAGGAAGGCCCGCACCAGGTTGAGCGGATCCTTGATCGGCTCAAAGCGCATGACGCTGCCGACCACCACGATGCTGCCGCGGTCCGTGCGCGGCGCCGGGAGCGGGTGGAAACGCGTCGTGTCGACGCCGTTGCAGATGTGCCAGACCTTGTCCGGTGCGATGCCGACCTTCGCCACGAGCCACTGCTGCAGGTCGCGCGACACGGTCACGAACTGATGAATGAATGGATTCAGGAGTTTGCGCAAGACCTTGTATGTCCAGATTTTTCCATCTGGATCGTGCACGTCCCATCCATGCTCGCCGTGGATCCGGTACGGCACGCCGGCCAAGGCCGCAACGGCGGCGCATTCGATCGTGCCGAGGTTGCGCGTGTGCACGACCGCCGGGCGCAGCTGTTTCAGCAGGCGGTACACCCGCACGTAGGCAGCCGGGTCCTGGCCCGGCCGCTTGCCGATCTCGTACACGGTGACGTCGCTCTTCCGGATCCGCTCGCGGATGGCGCCGGCTTCGGTCAGCGCGATGACGGCATGACGCATCTCGCGTTCCGGCAGTGCATTGATCAGGTTGACGATGCCGTTCTCGAGCCCGCCGATGTCGAAGCGGAACACGATGTGCGCAATGAGCGGCCTCGGGTCGGCTGTACTCATGCGGCGCGCGCCAGTTCGGCGAGCTCCTCGGCGACGTCGGATTCTCCGCGCCCGTCCAGGAACAGCCGGCACCACAACTCGAGATTCACGAGCACCAGCAGCAGGTCGCTGTAGTCCTCGCGGTTTGCATCGTGGACCTGCAGCAGCGCCCGCACCGCGTCGTAGCGCAGCAGACCGCGTGACTCAACCGCCTCGCGCGACAGGAGCGCGTCCCGCAGCGGCCGCAGCTCGGATTTGAACCAGGCGCCGATGGGAGCGCCGAAGCCGCGTTTGCCGCGGTCCAGGATGTCCGGCGGCAGGATGCCGGCGAGCGCACGCCGCAACAGGTACTTGAGTTCGCCCTCGTGCATCTTGGCAGTTTCCGGCATCCGCGCCGCGAGCTCTGCGAGTCCATGGTCGAGGAAGGGCACCCGGCATTCGAGCGAGGCGGCCATCGTGACCTTGTCGGTCAGGAGCAGCAGGTCCTCGGCCAGCTGCGTGCGCGCATCGACGCGCAACAGGCGCAGCAGCGGATCGTCGGCCCCCTCCGCCGCGAGCGCGCGGTCGAATCCGGTCGCCTGCACTGCGCCGCCCAGCAGCTCCGCAACCACCGGCGGCGCGCAGATCTCCAGGTAATGCCGGTACTGGCCGCGCCAGTCGAGCTCGCCGGCCTGGATGAAGCGGCGCGCGTAGCGCGCGAGGTCCATGGCCCGGCTTTGCCGGCCGCTCGGCAAGCGGCGAGCCAGCGGCGCGAGCAGACCACGGCGCAGCCAGGCGGGGATCTTCCGGTAGCGCCGCCCATAGTGCTCGCCGAGGTAGCGCGTATAGCCCGCAAACAGCTCGTCGCCGCCGACGCCCGACAGGATCACC
Organism: Gammaproteobacteria bacterium; assembly: GCA_052386355.1. Classification (GTDB taxonomy): domain Bacteria; phylum Pseudomonadota; class Gammaproteobacteria; order Steroidobacterales; family Steroidobacteraceae; genus SCUD01. The sequence goes on along the minus strand of JBQTKF010000062.1, from coordinate 12,617 downwards.
TTGACGCTGCCGGCCGCCAGCTCCGACACCAGCCAGGTCGTGATCATCGCGCTGTCGGAGATCGGCTCTTCCACGTGCCACAGAAGTTTCGGCAGCAGCCGCACCACGTCTGGCGCGACCGGGATCTCGTGGTGACGGGTGCGGAACCGGCGCGCGACGGCGCCCGCGAACGAAAGCTCGTTGTAGTAGCTCGCGGCGCCGGCGCCCGTGTAGCCGATCGAATAGGTGTTGACCGGCTGATCGCTCGCCTCCGCCATGAGCGCGACCACGGCGCTCGAGTCGATGCCGCCCGAGAGGAACGCGCCGATTGGCACGTCCGCGACCATGTGTTCCGTGACCGCCCGGCGCAGTTCACGCCGGACCTCCCCGATCCAGGCCTGTTCGTCGAATCCGCCGCGGACCCGCTCCGGCAGGGACCACCAGACGTCGCTGTGCGTGCCGCCTTGATCGTGGACCAGGCGGCTGCCGGGCGCCAGCTTCGTCACGCCGCAAAACGGCGTGCGAGGCGCCGTCGCATAGCCCATGGTCAGGTACTCGCCGAGCGCCCCGCGGTCCAGCTCCGCCCGGAAGCCCGGCAACCGCAACAAGGCTTTCACCTCCGAGGCGAAGGCAAGCCCGCCACGATGCTCCGCCACATAGAGCGGCTTTTGGCCGAAGCGATCTCGCACCAGCACGAGCCGGCTGCGGCGCACGTCCCAGAGGGCGATCGCGAACATGCCGCCGAGGCGGCTCACGAAGTCGAGGCCGTGCTCCTCGTACAGGTGCACGATGACCTCGACGTCGCTGTGCGTGCGGAAGCGATGGCCCTGGCGCTCGAGCTCCGTGCGCAGAGCCCGGTAGTTGTAGATCTCGCCGTTGCAGACCACCCAGACCGTTTCGTCCTCGTTGGGGATCGGCTGGTGTCCGCCCGAGAGGTCGATGATGGACAGGCGGCGCATGCCCAGGATCGCATTCCCGCTGGCGAGGAATCCCTCGTCGTCCGGCCCGCGGTGGCGAATCGCGTCCGCCATGCGGCGCACGTCGTCGATCGCTGCGCCACCGCCCTGCCCCTGCACGATGCCGACGATGCCGCACATCTCAGGCGCCCGACCCGGCGGCGAAGACCTCGTCCATGCGCCCCCAGCGGAAATCGCGCAGCAGGCGGAGCAGCCGGCCTTCCATGCGTGCGAGATTGGTGTAATGTCGGAACCTCGACTTCCACGACAGCCCCGCGACGCGCGGCTGCTGCGGGTCGATCTCCCAGGGATGGCAGTAGAAGACCCCGGGCTGGCGGTCGCGCGAATTCACGCGCCGTAACCCGGCGCGGAACAGGCGGTAGGGCAGCAGGCGGAAATAGCCGCCGCCGCCGCAGGGCAGGCGCTGACCCAGAAACTGAACGGTCGTGATCGGAATCTCGAGCAGCCGACCCTTGCCCGGGCGCCACGGGAAGCGCGGCGCGTCCGGGATGCCGTAGAGATCGTGGTGGATCGGAAAGATGCTCGAGTCGTATCGAAAACCGAGCGCTTCCAGGACCTCGAGCGCCCACAGCGAGTCGTGCCGGATCGAATAGGTCGCCGCGCGGTAGCCCGCGACGGGCACGCCGGTCGCCTCCTCGAGTCGCGCCTTGGCCTCGCGCGTCTCCTGCTCGAACTCAGCACGCGACTGCCGGTAAATGACCTGGTGGTTCTCGCCGTGGCAGGCGATTTCATGCCCGGCGGCGTGGATGTCGCGCACCAGGCCAGGCGAGCGCTCGGCGATCCAACCGAGCAGGAAGAAGGTCGCGCGCACGCCCTCCCCGGCCAGGATATCGAGCAAGCGGCGCGTGTTGCGCTCGGCCCGGTACTCAAGGCGATGCCAGTCCTCCGGCCGCACCGCCTGCGCCAGGGCCTCGACGTGGAAGTAGTCCTCCACGTCGACCGAGAAGGCGTTGACGATGCTCATCGCAACGGGGAGCCCGCCCGGCTCAGTTGCCTGCGGAATACGTGAGCCTCAGCGTGTAGCGGTTCTCGGCGAAATCCCGCAGGCCGGTGCCGGCGGAAGTGTCGCCGCTGCCCTCGTGGTGCGCGGCCCGCAACGCGATCCCGATCGCGGATGACAGGCTCCAGTCGAGACCGACGCCAGCGGACCATTCGTCGAAATCGACGTCGTTCGTGTCGAAGGCTTCGTCCCGGTAGTCGGCATTCAAGGAGGCGGTCAGCCGCGGTCCGATGCGGCGCGAGACCCCCGCATGCGCGCCCACGTGTTTCCGGTCGAGCGCGGTCACGGTCTCGCGGTCCTCGCTGCGCCAGTCCGCCCCGAGCTGCAGGGAAGTTCGCGCGCCCTCGATCGACCAGTTCACCGTCAGGTAGTCCTGCTGGAACGGATCCTGCGACGCGACCACGTCCTCGTTGCCGAGCCCGATCCCGCCGAGGCCGCGGTCGTGGCGGAATGCATCCGCCGTATCGAACAGCCGCGTTCCCGCATTGAGGGTCAGCGTCGAGCGCGCGCCGATCTTGCGCGTCAGCGCCAGGTCTGCGAGAGGCCCGTCGGTATTGTCGCCGAAATTCCGCAGCCTGGTGATGCCGCCTTGCAGCGAAAGGGTCGTGCGCGCGCCGCTCGCCTCCCAGGCGAGGAACGCCGAATGGAGGTCGTAGTCGGTGTTGGGCGGCACCTCATCGAACTCGACGCTTTGCGTGCTCGCGTTCACCGACAGCGAGCTCGTGTCGCTCAGCGAACGGCTCAGGGAAAGCTGTCCGCCCAGGCGTTCGTTGTCGAAATTGCTTTCCTCGTATGCAATCTGCGACCAGGTCCCCGAGAGGGTGAGCTCGGTGCGTGCACCGAGCGGCAGCGTGATCCTGGGCCCGGTCGTGAAGTAGTTGAGGTTCTGGCGATTGTCCGGCGTCTCGACCGCCTGCCGGTCGATGAAGCTCTGCCCGAAGTTGTCCTGCACGGACCAGCTGAAGCGACCCGGCACGAAATCATAGACAAGCGAGCCGTCCACTCCGCCCAGCAACTCGTCGTCGAAAGCATCGTCGGAATAGGTCCGGTACTGGAGGTCCATGGCGACGTCCGTCGTCAGGCGTCCCGTCCGCTGGATGGAGAATTGCATGCCGGCTTCCGGCATCACTTCGTCCTCCTCGCCGGCACCCGTACGGCCGACGTTGTCGGAGTACGTGGCTCCGACGCTGATGGAGAAATGGGTCTCCTGGGCTGCGGCAGCCGCCGCCAGCATGGACAGGATCGCGACGAAGAAGGATCGGCAGAGTTGGGATTTCATGTTTTGGTCGCCTGTGCACCGTGATCGGACTCGCCCGCCGCAAGCCCGTAGTGGTAACCGTAGCCGTAGTAGTTGCCTCCCGGCCCGATGTGCGTCGCCTGGTTCAGCACGAGTCGCAGCCCCGGCTTGTCGCCGATCGCCTCGATTGCATCCAGGACCGCCTGCTGCGGCGTCTCGCCGGCCCGCACGACCAGCACGACCTGTTCGAACAGGCCGGTCAGCACGCGCGCCTCGCTGGTCAGCAGGATCGGCGGCGAATCGACCACGATCAGCAGGTGCCGGTCGAGCCGCTCGAGGGCGTCGAGGACCTGACGCATGCGCGCGCTGGCCAGCAATTCGGTCGCCTGGTCCGAGCGCTTGCCCGCTGGCAGCAGGCTGAGCCGCGGCAGGTCGGTCGACAGGACCACGGATTCGACCGGGCGCGAGCTGTCGGACAGGAGGTCAAGCAGGCCCGGCTCGGCGGCGGCACCGAAAATCTGGCTGACGTTGGGCTTGGCGACGTCCCCGTCCACGAGAAGGACTGCATGGTCCTTTTCCATCGCGAGGCTGAGCGCCAGGTTGATGGAAGTGAACGTCTTGCCTTCGCCGGGCAGCGCGCTCGAGACCATGATCGAGCGCCCGGCGGACGGCGCCTGCCCGGCCGACAGCGCATCCGGCGGGAAGGCATGATGGATCAGCGGGCGCTTGATGGTCCGAAACTGGTGGGCGAGTTCGCGCTCGTGGTCCGCGGGCGGCAGCAGGCCACTGGTACGCAGCGCCTCGTACTGGATGCGGATGGTCCGCACGCCGTTGCCGATCGTCTGCTTCGGCTGCGGCATGCTCAAGTGCGCCGCTGCCGGCCGCTCGACGTCCACGACGCGCCCGATTCGCACCTGGGACCGCTCGGCCGTGCCGGTCGCGGGCGACGGCGACGTGGCCTTGAGCTTGGTCAGCGCTTTCTCGACAAGGCTCATGGGCGGTTCACCCGGCCAGCCGCTGCATGGCGGCCACACCGGGCGCCTGCACCAGGAATACGATGATGAAGGCGGCGACAAGCCCGAGCGTCGCCGCCGAGAATTTCAGCAGCTCGCGCCGGCGCTCGTGGCGATGGCGGTCCTCAAAGGTGCGGCTCACCGCCGCGAGCACCTGGACGCCCGTCACTTCCGCGAGCCTGCGCACGCCGTGGAAGACCGGCTTGATCTGGTTCATGAGCCAGGTGTAGCCGCCGCCGATCGCGAGTCCAAGGAGCAGGACGACCGTCAGCAGCATCGGCCGGTTCGGCGCAATGGGCTTGAAGTCCCCGGACGGCGGGTCGATGACCTGGAATTTCACGGTGCCGGTGCGATCCGCCTCCTGCGAGATCGCGGCCTTCTCGCGTCGCTGCACGAGTTCGATATAGCGCTGTCGGGTGACCTCGTAGTCGCGGTTGAGCCGCGCGAGCTCCGCTTCCACTTCCGGTACCGTGTCGACCCGGCGACGCAGGTCGCCGACGCGCGCCTGCGCCTGCCCCAGTTCCTGGCGCAGCTCGGCGACCCGTACCTGGGTCCGGTTCAACTCGATCTCCAGGTTCTGGTACACCGGGTTCGACTTGAGCGAGGAGGACAGGCTGCCGGTACCGCGGCCGCTCGACTTGATGCGCTCGAGCTCCTCCTCCTGCCGGCGCCGCAGCTCCTCGAGTGTGGCGCGCGTGGAAATGACTTCCGGGTGCTTTTCCGTGTACCGCAGCAGCAGTTCGTCCAGGGATTTTTCCAGTTGCTGGATGCGGTATGTCAGGTCGCCGGCGGCGCCCGTGGCCGTGGTCGTCTCCGGACCCGCGTCGAACCCGAACAGGAACGGCTCCTCGCCGGCCAGCTGGCGCTCCACCTCGGCGCGGCGGCTCTCCGCAACCGACAGCGAGGTGCGCAGCGATTCCGCGGCCAGTATCGCCTCCTGGAGCCGGGCGAAATAGTCGCCACGCGTATCCGGCATCAAGCCGACGTTGGTCTTCTTGAACTCGGCCAGCCGCCCTTCCGCCTCGGTCAGGCGCCGCTCGTGATCGGCGATCTGCTCCTCGAGGAATCGCTCGGCCGTCTCCTGCCCCGTGCGTTTCTCGCCGAGCGCATCCTCCACGAAGGCGTTCAGGAGCGTCTCGACCACCTCGATGCTCTTCAGGCGGTCGTTGTCCTCGAACCCGATGCGGTAGAGACCTTCGCCGGGCCGCGTGGTGGCGCGGGCGTCCACGGCCTCGATGCGGATGCGTTCCTGGATGCTGCGGACGAGTGTGTCCATCTCCGCCGGGGTCTTCGCCCGCAGGTCCAGGTCGGTCTCGCGCGCGACCTTCTCGATGTTCGGCCGGCTCAGGAGCGCCGCGCGCACGAGATCGAGTCCGGAGGCGACGTCGGGATTGACCGCGAGGCCCTCGAGCAGCGGCCGCAGGATGCTGCGCGTGTCCACGAAGACGCGCGCGTTCGCCTCGTAGGTGTCCGGCAGGCGCAGCACGAGCAGCCAGCCCGCCAGGCAGACCGCCCAGGCAACCGACAGGCCGCGCCAGCGAAAGCGCCACGCGCCCCGCACCTCGTCGAGCACCTGATGAAATAGTTCCTGTGCCGCCATGCGCGTGATCCTAGAAAACCGATTCCGGGACGATCAGCAGGTCGCCCGGACGCAGGGAATGGTTCTCGTCGAGCCGGCCTTCGGTCAGCAGGTCCTTGAGCCTCACCTTGAGCCGCGTCTCCTTGCCGCCCTCGTCCTTGCGCACGAGCCGCGCGCGGTTTCCCGCGGCGAATTCCGTCAGCCCGCCGACCGCAAGCAGCAGATCCATGATCCGCATGCCCTCGCGATAGGGCACGGTCTGGGGCGAACGCACCTGGCCGATCACGGTGACCTTGCTGAAGCTGCTCTGGGCGTTGGTGACGATGATGTTGACCTGCGGGCTGCGGATGTACTCCGCGAGCCGCGCCTCGATGTCACGCGCGAGCTCCGAGGGCTTCTTGCCAACCGCGACCATGTCCTCGACCAGGGGCGTCGAGACCTTGCCGTCCGGGCGCACCGGTACATTCACGGACAGCTCCGGATTGCGCCAGACGAAGATCTGCAGACTGTCACCGGGGCCGATGATGTAGTCGGAGGTCGTGGCGGGCTGCGGCGCCGCGACAGCAACCGGCGGCGCCTCGGCCGGCGGCGGCGCCTCCTGCTGGGCGCCGGCGGAAAACGCGACCGCAAGCGCCAGCGGCCCGCAGATCGCCGGTAACCAGCCTGGGGGCAATGCCGACGCAGGAATCTCCATCCTCATGGACTCGTCGACTCCTTCAGCATCTGCTCGGCCTTTTGCTTGAGCGTCAAGTCGACGCCGCCACCCAGCACCTTGCGCAGCGTCTCGGCGGCTTCCTCCCTGCGGCCCGCCCGCACCAGCGCCGTGGCGTAGTGGTACTGGATCTCGCGGTTTTCCGCGGCCCCCGCGGCCGCCTTCTCGAGGATCGGCAATCCTTCCTGGACCTTGCCCTTCTCGACCAGTATCCATCCATAGGTGTCGGCCATGGCGGGGTTCTGCGGCATGGCGTCGTAGGCCCGCTTCGCAATCGCCTCCGCGCGCGCATCGCCCGCCTCGTGATAGAGCCAGGCGAGATTGTTGAGCGCGGCGGGACTCGCCGTGTGCGCGAGCACCCGCTCGTACTCGGCGACCGCGGCCTTGCGGTCACCGCGCGCATGCAGCTGTTCGGCGAGCATCATCCGCACCACCGGGTCGCGCGGATGGGTCCCGAGCCACTGCCGCAGGCTCGCCTCCGGGGACTTGACCCCGGCCGCGCGGCGGACCCGAAACAGCTTGATCGCGAGCGCCGCCGAAGGACTGGCGGCGAATGCCCGCTGGTATGACGCCGTCGCATCCGCCGCGCGGTCTGCGACCCGTTGCACGTCGCCGCGCAATTCCTCCACCTGCGCCGCTTCTCCGCCCGCGCGCTGGAAGGCCGCCACGCGCTCGAGCGCGGCGTCAAATCGACCCTGGGCGATCTCCTGCGCCACGATGTGCGCGACCGGAGTGAGCCAGTCCTGCCGGCGGCCCGCGATCGATTCGAGCCGGGCCCGGGCCTCGTCTTCGCGCCCCAGGGAACGCAAGGCAAGTGCGGCATTGACGCCGGCCTCGTCCTGGCCCTTGTTGGCCGCCTGGTTGAACAGCACGAGTGCATCGTCGTAGAGCGAGGCGCGCATATAGAGCGCTCCGATCCGGTCGAGCAACCGAGCTTCATTCTTGGCGACGGACAGCGCCTGCTCCGCCAGCGATTTCATGCGCGCCTGGTCTCCATCCGCGAGCGCGAAGTCGGCAAGCTGGAGACGCGCCTCGATCGCCGCAGGTTCCGCGCCGATCGCCCGTTCCAGGAGCTGATTCGACTGCGCATGATTGCCGCGCATCGCTTCCATGCGCGACAGCGTGACGTAGGCACGCTCGTCACGCGGCGCCGCCTCGATCGCCCGCTGCAGGAGCGCGGTGGCCCGCGCGGAATCACCCAGGTGATGCGCTGCCTCCGCCAGGCCGAGCGTGGCTTCGACGTTTCCGGGCGTCAGCGCCAGTGCCCGCTCCAACAGCGTGGCGGCGCCTGCCGCGTCGCCGGCGTTGTTGAGGAGGTACAGGCCCGCAAGCGCGAGAAGGTCTGCATCCTTCGGATTCTGCCGGGCCAACCCGTCGATGCCGCGCCTGGCCGCTTCAGGATCCTGGCCGATGACCGTCGCCACGATTTCCAACTGGCGCCGGCGCAGGCCGCCGTCCCCGTCCGGGATCGATGCCAGTACCTGCGTGGCCTCCTCGCGCCGGCCGGCCGCAAGATACGCAGCCGTCAGGTCGAGCTTGAGCGGCACGTTGTCCGGATCCACGCTCGCCGCCGCTTCGAAGCGCCTGAGGCCTTCCGCCCGCGCCCCCGTCATCGACATGATCGCGCCGGCGAACCAGTCCGTCGTGGCATCGCCTTGCGGTCCTGCCGGCATGTCCGCCACCAGGCGGCGCGCGTCAGTCGCGTCACCGCGCGCAAGGTAAATGCGCGCCAGCAGCCGTCGCGCTTGCAGGTTGTCGGGCTGCTCCGCCAGGAGCCCGGTCAGTTCGGATTCGGCCTGCTCCGTGGACCCCTGGTCCAGCAGCGCCGTCGCCAGCAACAGGCGGCCCGGCATGAAGCGGGGCTGCTGGTTGAGCGCGCGCTGCAGTTCTCCGACGGCTACGGCGGAATCGCCGCGCTGCATGGCGAGCCGGGCGCCCAGGTATCGCGTCACGAATCCTTCCGGGGCCAGGGTCCGCAGTTCCCGATACGCGGCTTCGGCGCCTTCGTCGTTGCCCTGCGCCATGCGGCTCTCGATCAGCCCGGCATGGGCCGTCGCCAGATCCGGCAGGTCCAGCCGCGAGGCGCCCGTGCGCAGTGCCGCGGCAAACGCCTCCTCCGCTTCACGGGCGTCCCCGGTGCTGAATGCGAGACGCGCCTTGAACAGCCAGGCCTCGGCATCTTCTGCATCGCGCGCAACCAGGTCGTCCAGCAGGCTGTCGGATTCCTGGAATCGCCCGCCCGCCATGTCCAGTCGCGCTTGCAGCAGGCCGGCCTTGCGGCTCGACTTGTCGAGCTTGAGCGCTTCGTTGGCCGCCTTGCCCGCTTCCTCGAACTGGCCGAGAGACGCATGAGACGTGCCGATCACGACTTGCCGCTGCACGGGATCCATGTCCTCGTCCGCAGCCGCGGCAATCAGCGCATCCTGGTACCGGCCCTCGCGCAGCATGATGTCGTAGTGCAGCTGCCGGGCTTCCGCGCTCTCGCCGCCGGCCGCGATCGCACGGTCCAGTTCCTTGCGTGCGGATTCCACGTCGCCGATGCGCAGCGAAATACGCGCCAGCAGCAGGCGTGCAGCCACATTTTCCGGTTCACTCTCGAGCGCCGACTTGGCGTCGTTCATGGCGGCGTCATAGCGACCCGTTTCGAACGACTCCGCCGCACGCTCGATGCGGCTCTCGACGCTCAGCAGCCGGTCGCAGGCGCCGGTGCCCAGCAGCAGCGCCAGGCCGGCCAGTGTCGACAGCCGTCTACAGGGTGCGCACATGGATCAATTCCGACTCCCGATCATGACCAGGATCGGAGCTGCCATCTCGTCCCAGAAAGTCATCACAAGTGCCCGCGCGGACTCACAATTCGTATCGCAGCGCATTGCTAAGGCTACCATGCCGGAGGGTGCCGGGCGGAGCATGGATTGCAGTCCGTAGGCGATCTGCGCCAGCCCGTCCGAGGTCGTGCCCCAGGCGCCGATCTGGTAGCGATAGACGAAGAGCCAGGTCACGCCGGCGGGGTCGCCGGCTTCGAACGACATAAGTCGCTGGCCGGATGGCGTCGTCAGGGCGACACGGACTGGCGGCCAGCTCTGCCGCCAGGGGCCCGGTGCGTCCAGCCGGTTCTCGAAAAGAACGAGCTCGGCACCCTGCGCCTGGTGCAGGTAGAGGTTGACATAAACCTCGACGGCATGTTGCCCGGTTGAATAGCGGGCGCGTCGCTCGGCCGACACGCCCTGGAACCGCGGATCCCAGCGCGCTTCGCCCGGCAGCGGGCCCTGCCAGTGCGCCGTCGTGACCGGCAGCGGCGGCAGACTCCGCGCATCCGTCGCGAGGCGTGCCCGCGCATGCGGCAGTGCCGCCGCCGCGATCAGGATCGCGAGCGCGAGACCGGCCGGCGCCAGCCGGCTTGCGGACCGCAACGGCTGCCCGGCGGCATCCGCGCCGCCGGCGGCAGCGGCCCGCGGGGCTGCGGATCCGAAGCGTCGCGCCATCAGCAGGACTGCGATGACCAGCAGCGCGAAGATCACGTTGCCGAAAGTTTCGTGTTCGACTGCAACCAGGTAGTGCCGCATGTTCGACACGTGCCCTGCGACGATGACGACGAAGATGCGCAGCCAGTTCGCGAGCAATGCCAGGACGCCGCACGCAGCGAGATACGCCGTCGCGCGACGCAACGGCATGCGATTCACCGCGACGGCCAGCACGCCGACCGCGAGCGTCACCATGAAGTAGCGCTTGCCGCTGCAGCCCTCGACGATTTCGAATGACCCCACCGGCAGCGTCACGCGAAACTCGCTGACCTCCGCCGGCACGCCGGCGAGCGCCAGCGTCGTTTCGGTGGCGATGACGCTCAGCCATTGCAGTACAGGCACGGCGTAGTCCCAGATCGGGATGGCGAAAAACAGGTAGGCCGTGGGCAGCATCAGCCGACGGGCCATCGTGCGGCCGGCACCGGCCAGTACGGCGGTCCAGACCACAACCGGCATCAACATCTGGTGCACCACCTGGCTGTGCGCGTTGTGGGCGACGAGCCAGGCCAGGAGGCTCGCCGCGAGGGCGAGGATTCCGGACCAGCTCGGCTGCGGCGGAACGCGGGATTGGCGCGCGGCCGCGACGATCCACACGAGCGCGATCAGGGCGATCGGCAAGCCGTACTGGTAGTCGCGCACGGCCACCCAGTGGTCGAAGAGCGATTGCAGGCTCGGCCAGGTTGCGGCGAGCGCGGCCGCGGCGAGCGCGACGGCGAGGACGAAGGCGCTCACCCCGCTCAACCGGCCTCGTCGCCTCGGCGCAGGCCGTAGCGATCCATCAAATCGTAGAGCGTCGGCCGGCTGACGCCGAGCAGGTCGGCGGCCCTGGAGATGTTCCCGTCCGCGATCGCGAGCGCCTCGTGGATGGCATCGCGCTCGGCGCGCGCGCGCACCTCCTTGAGGTTGAACGCGGGCGCGACCGAACCGGCGTGCGCGAGGGCGAGGTCCGCCGCCGTCACCAGCGGCCCGTCCGACATGATGACCGCGGTCTTAACCTTGTTCTCGAGTTCGCGCACATTGCCCGGCCAGGCATAGGCCTGAATCGCCGCCACGGCATCCGGCGTGAATCCGCGTTTCGGGATGCCTTCCTGCACGCTGAAGCGCCGCAGGAATGCATGCGCGAGCACGTTGGCGCCGCCCGCACGCTCGCGCAGCGCCGGCAGCTGGATCGGCACCTCGCTGATGCGGAAATACAGGTCCTGGCGGAACTGTTTGCGCTCGATCAGCGCCGCGAGGTCCTGGTTGGTGGCGCAGACCACGCGCACATCGACTGCGATCTGCTCGCGCCCGCCGACGCGCTCGATGATGCGCTCCTGCAAGAAGCGCAGGAGCTTCGCCTGCAGCGCCGGCGGCATGTCGCCGATCTCGTCGAGAAAGAGCGTGCCGCCGGCGGCCTGCTCGAACCTGCCGGTGCTGCGCGCCAGCGCTCCGGTGAAGGCGCCTTTCTCGCGCCCGAACTTCTCGATCTCGATCAGCTCGCGAGGGATCGCCGCCATGTTGATGGCGACGAACGGACCCTTGCGGCGCTTGCCGAGGTCATGCAGCGCGCGGGCCACCAGTTCCTTGCCGGTGCCGGATTCGCCATGGATCATCACCGTCAGATCCGTCGCCATCAGGCGCGCCAGCACGCGGTAGATCTCCTGCATCGCCGGCGAGCGGCCGATCAGCGGCAGCGCATCGTCGGCCGGCGGCGGCGCCTCGGCCGGCGAAACCGGCTGGTTCAGCGCGCGCTCGACGGTGGCGACCAGTTCGTGCAGGTCGAACGGCTTCGGCAGATATTCGAACGCGCCGCTCTCGGTCGCTTTGACCGCCGTCAGCAGCGTGTTCTGGGCGCTCATCACGATGACCCGCAGGTTCGGCCGCAGCTTGCGGATGCGCGGAATGAGGTCGAGTCCGTTCTCGTCCGGCCTGACGACGTCGGTGATGACGAGATCGCCCTGCCCTTCGTTGATCCACTGCCACAGCATGGCGGCGTTGCCTGTCGTGCGCACCGTGTGGCCGAGGCGGCCCAGCGCCTGGTCCAGCACCGTGCGGATGGCGCGGTCGTCGTCGGCGATCAGGATGGTCGTTGCGGCGCTCACGCCTCTTCCTCCGGCTGCGGCGCCATCGGCAGCATGACATGGAACACCGTGCGGCGCGGTTCGCTGACGAATTCGATGACGCCGCCATGGTCGCCGACGATCTTCGCCACCAGGGCGAGGCCCAGTCCCTTGCCGCCCATCTTGGTCGAGACGAACGGGTCGAACAGATGCGGTCGCAGATCCTCCGGTATGCCGGGTCCGTTGTCCTGCACGCTGATCAGCAGCGGCAGCAGGACGCGTGCGTCGCTGCCGGGCGCCGTCAGCCGGACCCCCTGCCGGTAGCGCGTCGACAGCTGGATGGCGCCGTCCGGCACGCCGGCCGCCTCGGCGGCGTTCTTGACCAGGTTGAGGAAGAGCTGGACCAGGAGGTCGCGATTGCCGAAGACCGGCGGCAGCGACGGGTCGTAGTGCTCGGCGATCGTCATGCCCCGGGCGAAGCCCGATTCTGCGATGCGCCGGACATGCTCGAGCACGCGGTGGATGTTGACGGCGGAGCGCTCGATGGGCCGCTGGTCGGC
>JBQTKF010000061.1:0-3100 GCA_052386355.1 Gammaproteobacteria bacterium | reverse complement strand
CGAAATTACGACCCGGCACCATTAGTGGCGGAGGCGGTTGAGGAGCCAGAGGCCGCCGCCGGCGGTAAACAGCCAGCCGAACCAGGACGGCCGGGTGCCGAGCGAGAGCCAGATGATGCCGCCGAGGAAGAGCGTGGCCCCCGCGACGATGGAATCCGTGCGGCGGCGGTCGCGGCGCAACTCCGCGCGCAGCTTCTCGATGGCCTCGGACTCCGTACGCACGACCAACTCGTCCTCGTAGGCGCGCCGCACCGCGCGGCGCGCGATGACCGGCAGCTCCCGCACTGCCTCGGCGATATCCGGCCAGTGTGCGCGCAGGTTGGAAAAGAGCGCGCGCGGGCTGTTCCGCTCGCGCATCCAGTCGCGCAGGATCGGCAGCGCGGTCTTCCACAGGTCGAGCTCGGGATAGAGCTGCCGCCCGAGGCCCTCGATATTGAGCAGCGTCTTCTGCAGCAGGATCAGCTGCGGCTGGATCTGCATCTGGAAGCGCCGCGCCACCTCGAACAGGTTGAGTAGCACGAGGGCGAAGGAAATATCCTTCAGCGGCCGGTCGAAGATCGGCTCGCTGATGGTGCGCACCGCGGCCTCGACCTCGTGCACCGGCGTGCCCGAGGGCACCCAGCCGCTCTCCAGATGCAGCACCGCGACCTTGTGGTAATCGCGCTCGAAAAAGGCGAGGAAATTGCCGGCGAGGTAGAGCTGGTCGCGGGGATCGAGCGAGCCGACGATGCCAAAGTCGACCGCCGCGTAGCGCGGGTTAGCCGGGTCCGATACGTCCACGAAGATGTTGCCGGGGTGCATGTCGGCGTGGAAGAAGTTGTGCCGGAACACCTGCGTGAAGAAGATCGTGACACCGTTCTCGGCGAGCTTCGGGATGTCGGTGCCGAGCTCGCGCAGCCGCGCGACTTCCGAGATCGGGATGCCGTGGACGCGCTCCATGACCATGACTTCGCGCCGGCACAGGTCCCAGTGGATCTCGGGCACGTGCAGCATCGGCGAGCCCGCGAAGTTGCGCTTGAGCTGCGAGGCGTTGCCGGCCTCGCGCATCAGGTCGAGCTCGTTGAGTATCGTCTTCTCATACTCGACGACGATCTCGCGCGGGCGCAGCCGCCGCGAATCGGGCCAGTAGTCCTCGGCGAGCCCGGCGAGCGTGTGCAGCACCTCGAGGTCGCGCCCGATCACCTCGCGCATACCGGGACGCAGCACCTTGACCACGACTTCGCGGCCGTCGCGCAGCCGCGCGGCGTGCACCTGCGCGATCGAGGCTGCCGCGAGCGGCGATTCATCGAACTCGCCGAACAGCTCCGTGACCGGCCTGCCGAGCGCTTCTTCGATGCGCGCCCGGGCGGCTGCGCCGGGGAACGGCGGCACGCGGTCCTGGAGCTTCGCGAGTTCGTCGGCGATGTCGGGCGGCAACAGGTCGCGGCGCGTCGAGACGACCTGCCCGAACTTCACGAAGATGGGCCCGAGGTCCTCGAGCGCGCGGCGCAGCCGCTCGCCGCGGCTGCCGCGGCGGCGCGAAAACCAGGTCCAGGGCGAGAGCCAGAACACGAAACGCAGCGGCCGGTAAAGGTGCGTCGCGCGCACGAAATCGTCGAGCCCGTAGCGCACCAGCACGCGGTGGATGGTCAGGAGCCGCCCGGCGACGCGAAGCGAGATCACCGCCGCCGCTCCAGCGCCGCGAGCCGCGCCTCGAGGCGATCCGTCGCCTCGCGCAGGCCATCCACCCCGGCGAGGAACTCCTCGACTTCCGCGCGCAGCGGCACGTCGCGGCTCTCCTCGGTCAGGTACTCGGAGACGTTCTGGGCAAAGGTGTCGCGCGCGCGTCGCGCGAAGTCCGCCGCGCCGCGCGCGAGGTTTCCGAGATGATGCGCGGCGACGTCTCCGGTCAGGCGCGACAGTTCCTCCTCGAAGTCCGGCTGCGCGGCCTCGAACAGCTTCTGGAACACCTGGGCGATCTCGGCATCGCCGGTGACCTGTGCGCCGCCGGCGCGCAAGGACTGCATCGGGTCGCCGAAAGCGAGCCGCGCATAGGTGAAAGGCGTGCCCTCGATGGTCGCATCGGCGGGCGTATCGCCCGCGGTCGCGAGCGTCAGGCCGTCGGCGCCGGCCAGGAAACGCAGGCTCAGGGGAGTGGAGGCGAGCCGCAGTTCCAGCGAGCGCCCCGCGACCTGCGCGAGCAGGCCGCGGGCGCGCGAGGAGCCCGCGATATTGCGGTTGAGGAGCGACTCCAGGGGCTTCAGCAGTTCGGGCGTCACGGGCTCAGTACACGCAGCCGACGTGCAGCGCGACGATGCCGCCCGCGAGGTTGTGGAAGCGCACGTCCTCGAGCCCGGCGTTCCGCATCATCGCCGCGAGCGTTTCCTGGTCCGGGTGCATGCGGATGGACTCGGCGAGGTAGCGGTAGCTCGCCTCGTCGTCCGCGACCATGCGCCCGAGCGCCGGCAGCACGTTGAACGACCAGGCGTCGTAGGCCGCGCGGAGCGCCTCGCCGCGCGGCTTCGAGAACTCGAGCACCAGGAGCCGCCCGCCCGGGCGCAGCACGCGGCGCATCGACGCGAGCGCGGCCGGCTTGTCGGTGACGTTCCGAAGCCCGAAGGCGATCGTCAAGCAGTCGAAGCTCGCATCCGGGAATGGCAGCCGCTCGGCATCGGCGATCGCAAATGCGACGTTGCCGAAAATGCCTTCGTCGAGCAGGCGGTCGCGTCCGCGCAGGAGCATCGCGCGGTTGACGTCGGTGAGCACGGCGAGGCCTCCTGCGCCCACCTGGCGCGCGAGGCCGGCGCCGAGGTCGCAGGTGCCGGCGGCGACATCGAGCGCGCGCATGCCGGGCCTGAGCCCGGTCTGCGAGAGCGCGAAACGCTTCCAGAGCCGGTGCAGGCCGCCGGACATCAGGTCGTTCATCAGGTCGTACTTTCCCGCGACCGCATCGAACACGCCGCGTACACGCGCCGCTTTCTCGGCGACCGGGACGTGCTCGTAGCCGAAGTCCACGGTGCGGCCGCCAGGGGTGGTGGAAGTGCCTGATTTCATTCGTTTGTCGGCATTGGCGATGTCCGGATTCTACACTGAGGCATGGCCGGCCCGTGGTTCACGCTGC
>JBQTKF010000060.1:0-4107 GCA_052386355.1 Gammaproteobacteria bacterium | reverse complement strand
CGGCCGTGATGGCCAGGCAGCCGGCGGCCATCGTGCCCGTGAATTACGGGCCGAACTCGGCGCTCGGCGCCGCGCAGCTTTCGGCGCGCGACGAACTGATGCCGGAGTTCCGGCGGCGGTTCGCACTGCTCGCGCCGGTGACCCAGCAGGCGGTACTGAAAAATCTCGCGGTCATCCAGCAGGCTGCCGACGAAATCGATGCGGCGCTCGCGAAAGACCCCGCGAGCGGACTCCTGAATGAATTGCTGGTCGGAACCTACCAGCAGGAACTCGAACTGTATTCGAAGGTCGTCACCTCCGGTGACGGCTCCACGAGGAGGACTTGAGATGAGGATCCGGAATGCCCTGTTGACCGCCGCGGCGCTCGCGGCCATTGCGCCGCCCGCGCTCGCGGCCCAGAACATCTTGAAACGCGCCTCGGTCGCACCGAACGCGACCGTGGACGTGTGGAACGTCCAGGGCCGCGTGGACGTGACGGCCTGGGATCGCAATGAAGTCGAGCTCACCGCCGTGCTCGAGAGCGACAAGGACACGCTCGAGTTCGAGGCGAGCCAGAACGAGGTCCGCATCAAGGTGCGCCGGCCGGACGACCACAAGCGCTGGCACGACGACGAAGACGACGCGAACCTCACGCTGCGCGTGCCGAAGGGCGTGCGCCTGAACGTCGGCACCGTGAGCGCCGACATCACCGTCGGCGGTGTGCGCGGCGAGCAGGGCCTCGATACCGTGAGCGGCGAACTGCGCACGCAGGCCTTCGACGAACCGGTCGGCGTGCGCGCGGTTTCCGGCGACTTGACGGTGTCGGGCCAGGGCGGCAAGGCCGCGGTCTCGACCGACAACGTGAGCGGCACGACCATCGTCACCGGTATCCGCGGCTCGTTCGAGGGCGAGGCGGTCTCCGGCGACATCGACGTCACAATGGCCGCGGCGGACCGCCTGAGCGCCAAGACCGTCTCCGGCGACCTGCGCGCCAGCGCCGAGCTGGCATCGGCCGGGCGCGCGAATCTCGGCTCGATCAGCGGCGAGGTGAGCCTCACCATCAAGCCGCCGGTCAACGCGGAGTTCGACGTCGACTCGTTCAGCGGCGACATCGAGAGCTGCTTCGGCGGCAAGGCGCGTTCCCGGAGCCAGTACGGGCCCGGCAAGGAACTGCGCACGACCCAGGGCAACGGCAGCGCCCGCGTTTACATCAAGACCCTGAGCGGCGGCATCAGCATCTGCGACCGTTGATAGAATCCGGGAGTCCCCCTGGGCTCCCGGGTTCATGCGACTGAAACGACCCCTGGTCATCATTCCGGCCGCCATCGCGATCCTCGCGCTGGCGGCCTTGCTGTTGCTGCCGCTCGCAGCCATGACGCCCTGGGCGAGGCGCGCGGCGGGCAACTGGATCGCCGAGACCGCCGGTCTGCCCGCGCGCGTGGAACGGCTGCGGCTCGGCTGGCTTCGCGGGCCCTCGCTGGAACTCGGTGGCTTGTCGCTCGCTCAGCCGGCCGGGTTCGGTGAGGCGGCGATCGTCGAGATCGGCCGCGCGCGCATCGAAGCGCCCTGGGCGACGCTTTTCGGCGGCATCGCACTCCGTACGATCACGATCGAGGACGCCGTGCTGCGTCCGGCGATCGCGGCGGACGGCGCCGACAACTGGTCGGCGCTGATCGAGCGGCTCGACGGACTGGGCGGGGAGGGCGAAGCGGACTGGTCCATCGGCCGGCTCGAAGTCTTGCGCGGCGCACTTGAGTTCGAGAATGCAGTCTCGGAAACGCGCTGGCGACTGACCGCGATCACGCTCACGGCGGATGGCGCCAGTCCCGGCGCCGGATTTCCTCTCGAACTGAGCCTCGCGGGCGTCTTCGGGCCGAACACGTTTCACTTCGCGGCGAACGGCACGGCGCGCCTCGACCCCGATACGGGGAACTACCGCGCGCAAGCGCTCAATTACCGCGGCTGGGTGGGCGGCGAGCCGTTGCCGCTCGCGGGAATCGAGCTTGCCGGCCGCCTCGAGTCCGTCGCCTGGGCGGCGGCATCGGAATCCGCGAACTTCACGGGCGGCACCTTCAATCTGGCGGGCGTGCCTGGCGCGTTCGACGGCCGCCTCGAACTCGGCGGCCCGGAGCTGCGAATGCAATTGAGCGTGAAGACCGAGGCTTTCGCGCCGCGCGCCGCCGCGGTCGCAATCGGGCGCCCGCTGCCGCGGACGGCCGACCCCGACGCTTTCGGCCTGGTCCAGGCGAGCTTCGCATGTACGCTCGCCGAGGGGCTGCTCACCTTCGACCCGATCGAAGCCCAGCTCGACGACACAAAGATAACGGTCCGCGCCGTCCCGCAACAGCGGCTCCTGCGGCTCCAGGCGGACCGGATCGAGCTCGATCGCTACCTGGCGCCCGACGATGAATCGCGACGTGAAAAGAAGGCGACGCTCGAGGCTGCGGTCGCGCAGCTTCGCGAGCTCGACCTCGACGCCGAGATCCGTATCGAGGAGGCGAGAGTCGCTGGCGCGAAGCTCTCAGACGTCGTGCTGCGCATCGAGCGGCGGCAGGCGGGCGAATGAGCCGCCGGCCCGCAAGCGGCAGGATCGCGGCGAGGCTCCTGCCCTGGTTCGAGCGGCACGGCCGCCACGACCTGCCCTGGCAGCACGAACTTTCGCCCTATCGTGTCTGGGTGTCGGAAATCATGCTGCAGCAGACGCAGGTCGCGACCGTGATTCCGTACTTTGTGCGCTTCCTGCGCCGGTTTCCGGAAATGGCGGCGCTTGCCGCCGCGTCGCAGGACCAGGTGCTGCGCCTCTGGGCCGGGCTCGGCTACTACGCGCGCGGCCGCAACCTGCACCGTGCCGCGCGCGAGGTCATGCTGCGCCACGGCGGACGGCTGCCGGAGACGCTGGAAGAACTCGTCGCGCTGCCCGGCATCGGGCGCTCGACCGCTGGCGCGATCCTCGCACTCGCGCATGGACAACGACAGCCGATCCTCGATGGCAACGTCAAGCGCGTGCTCGCGCGCGTATTCGCGGTCCGCGAGCCGCCGGATCAGGCGTCGTCGCGACTCTGGTCGCTCGCGGAGGAGTGCACGCCGCCGTCGCGCATTGCCGAGTACACGCAGGCGATCATGGATCTGGGCGCTACGGTCTGCACGCGCGTGCGGCCGGATTGCGTGCAATGCCCGCTGAAGGGTGACTGCATTGCATTCGCCGCGGGCCTCGTGGATGAACTCCCGGCGCGCAAGCGCCGCAGGCGGCGGCCGCGTCGGCGCACCCACATGCTCCTTGTGACACGCGGCGGCCGGTTGCTGCTCAGCCGGCGGCCGCCGCGCGGGATCTGGGGCGGGTTGTGGGCGCCGCCGGAATTCGCGGATGCCAGTGCAGCCAACCGTTGGGCAGAGACGACCTTCGGATCACGACTTCGCGCGCCGCGGCGGTTGCCCGTGGTCACACATTCTTTCACGCACTTCGATCTCGACATCGTGCCCTGGGTGCTGGCGCTGACCGGCGAAGGTCGTGGCGGGAGGGTCGCAGGGCAGCGCTGGCAGGTGATCGCGGCACGGACTCAGGTCGGACTGCCCGCGCCCGTGGCAAGATTGATCCGCGGCGGCCTGGCGGCCGGCCGCTCCCGGGAGTCGGGCAATGGCGAGAATGGTGAAATGCGTACTGCTCGGCCGCGAGGCGGAGGGTCTCGATCGCGCGCCCTACCCGGGGGAGCTCGGCCAGCGCATCCTTGAAAACGTCTCGAAGGAAGCCTGGCAGAAATGGCTCGCGCACCAGACGATGCTGATCAACGAATACCGCCTCGTGACCTTCGAGCCGAAGGCGCGCCAATTCCTGGTCGGGGAGATGGAGAAGTACTTTTTCGGCGCCGGATCGAGCAGGCCTGAGGGCTACGTGAATCCCGACGCCAAAGCCTGACCTTTGCTTTCTTGACGGGTGCAGAGCGGCCCCGGTCTAATACGCAGCCTCGAGTACGGCCAGGTAGCTCAGTTGGTAGAGCAGCGGACTGAAAATCCGCGTGTCGCAGGTTCGATTCCCGCCCTGGCCACCACCCCCTGAACGACGCTTTTCGGCCTGCATTCGCTGCGTCCGGGAGTGAGAGCCCCGTCACAATAATCGCGCCGTAAAACGTC
>JBQTKF010000059.1:0-4252 GCA_052386355.1 Gammaproteobacteria bacterium | reverse complement strand
CAAGCGCGGCGTTGTACTCGTCGCGGCTCGTGACGTACCAGGTGAGCCGTACCAGATGCTCGGGTCCAGCACCCGCCTCGGCGAGCACCGCGACGATGTTGGCGAGCGCCTGCCGCGCCTGCGCGGCAAAGTCCCCGCTCACGATCTTCTGGTTCGCGTCCCAGCCGATCTGCCCCGCGACGAACAGCTGCCGGCCCTCGGCCGCGATGCCGTTCGCATAGCCGTGCGGACGAGCCCAGCCGGGCGGCTGCAGGACCCTGCCGCTCACTTGAGGAGCTCCCGGCCGATGATCAGCTTCTGCACCTCGCTCGCGCCCTCGTAGATGCGCAGCGCCCGGATCTCGCGATAGAGGCGCTCGACCACTTCGCCCTGCACCAGGCCGCGGCCGCCGAACATCTGCAACGCGCGGTCGATGACTGCCTGCGCGCTCTCGGTGGCCGTCAGTTTCGCCATCGCGGCCGCCGCGGTGAACGGCATGCCGCGGTCGCGCATCCAGGCGGCGCGGTAGGTGAGGAGTTCCGCGGCCTCGAGCGAGGTCGCCATCTCGGCGAGCGCGCTCTGTGTCAGCTGGAAGTCGGCGAGCATCCTGCCGAACATGCTGCGCGCGCGCGCGTGGGCGAGCGCCTCGTCGAGTGCGCGGCGCGCGAATCCGCAGGCCGCTGCCGCAACCGAGGTGCGGAACACGTCGAGCGTGCGCATCGCCAGGCGGAAGCCCTCGCCTTCCTCGCCGATCAGCCGCGCGGCGGGGATGCGGCAGTCCTCGAAGGTGAGCCGCGCGAGCGGATGCGGCGCCATCGCGTCGATGCGCTCGGCGATCGCGAACCCGGAGTCGCCGGGCTTCACCAGGAAGGCGCTGATGCCCTCGGCCGACAGGGCCCCGTCGGGGCGGCGGACGCCCGGCGAGGTGCGCGCGAATACGCAGTAGAAGTCCGCGATGCCGCCATTGCTGATCCAGGTCTTCGAGCCGTTCAGCACCCAGTTGTTGTGGTCGCGCTTCGCGGTCGTCTCCATCGCGGCGACGTCGGAGCCCGCGCCGGGCTCGGAGAGCGCAAACGCGGCGATCGATTTGCCCTCGGCGACCCGCGGCAGCCACAGGGAGCGCATCTGCTCGGCGCCCACGAGCGAGAGCGGCGCGCTGCCAAGCCCCTGCATCGCGAACGAGAAGTCCGCGAGGCCGTCGTAGTAGGCGAGCGTTTCGCGCAGCAGGCAGATCGAGCGCGCGTCGAACTCGGGGGCGACGCCGCCGTCGGCGGCGCGCACGCAGTGCCTCAGGAATCCCGCCTGGCCGAGCCCCGCAACCAGCTCGCGGCAGCGCGCGTCCACCGCCGTGCGTCCCTCGGGATGCGCGGCGGACGCCAGGTTCGCGGAGGCCCAGGCCTGCGCCTCCTGCGCGAGCTTGCGGTGCGACTCGTCGAAGAAGGGCCAGTACAGACGATCGTCGTGGATAGCCATCAGTTGCCCTCGAACAGCGGTTGCTTCTTCGCCGCGAACGCCTCGTAGGCGCGGCGGAAGTCGTTGGTCTGCATGCACACGGCCTGGGCCTTGGCCTCGGCGTCGATCGCCTCGTCGAGCCCCATGGCCCACTCGCGGTGCAGCATGCGCTTGGTCATCGCATGCGCAAAGGTCGGCCCCGACGCGATCTCACGGGCGAGGCGCATCGCCTCCGGCAGCAGGGACTCGGCGGGCACCAGGCGGTTGAAGAAGCCCCAGCTCGCGCCCTCTTCCGCATTCATGGTGCGCCCGGTGTAGAGGAGTTCCGCCGCCCGCCCCTGTCCGATCATGCGCGGCAGCAAGGCGCAGGCGCCCATGTCGCAGCCCGCGAGCCCGACCCGCACGAACAGGAACGCGGTCTTCGCCGCCGCCGTCGCGAGCCGGAAATCCGCGGCGAGCGCGATCATGGCGCCGGCGCCGGCGCAGGTGCCGTCCACCGCGGCGATCGCCGGTTGCGGGCAGGCGCGCATCGCGCGCACCAGGTCGCCGGTCATGCGGGTGAACTCGAGGAGCTTCGGCTTCGTCATCTTCGTCAGCGGCCCGATGATCTCGTGCACGTCGCCGCCCGAGCAGAAATTGCCGCCCTCGCCGTCGATCACCACGGCGCGGACCTCGTCGTCGGTCGTGAGCGCGCGGAACAGGTCGCGCAGCTCGGCGTAGGATTCGAAGGTCAGCGGGTTGCGCCGCTCGGGGCGATTGAGCGTGATGCGCCCGACGCGGGCTTCGACGCGCCACAGGAAGTTTTTCGCGGCATAGGCCGCGGGATCGCCGATCTCTTTGCTCATGCTTCTCGCTCCTCCAGGGACCGCAGGTGCGCCTTGAGGCGTGCCAGCAGGGCCGCCATCGTCGCCATCTCCCGCGCCGAAAGCGCGCCGAACGCCTCGACCACCCAGCGCTCGTGCTCCGCCGCCATGGCCGCGAATGCGCGCCGGCCGGCGCGCGTGAGCCGCACCAGCCAGGCGCGGCGGTCCGCAGCGTCCGCCACGCGCTCGACCAGACCCTCGCGCTCCAGCAGGTCGGTGATGCCGGTGACATTGCCGCCGGTCACCATCATGCGCTTCGACAGCTCGTTCATGCGCAGGCCCTGCGGGAAGCGCTCGAGTTGCGCCATCAGGTCGAAGCGCGGCAGGGTCGTGCCGAAGCGCTCGAGCAGCAGCCTCCGCGTGCGGGTCTCGACCAGCCGGTTGGTCGCGAGCATCCGGAGCCACAGCCGGATCGCGCCGTGATCATCGCTCGCGGCGCGGGTCTCGGCATCCATGGCGGGTGCCGGTCTCACGTGACCTCGCCGCCTGCGACGGCGATGCTCTGGCCGTTGATGCTCTCGCTGCCGGGCAGGCACAGCCACAGCACTGCGTTCGCGACCTCCGCCGGCCGCACCAGCCGCTGCTGCGGGTTGAAGGACACGAGCGTTTCGCGTGCCTCGGCTTCGCTGCGCGCCGTTTTCTCGCTGATGTTCCGGATCGCATCGCGCACCACGCCCGTATCCGTGTAGCCCGGGCAGACTGCGTTCACGGTGATGCCGGTCTTCGCGACCTCGAGCGCGAGTGCGCGGGTCATGCCGATGACTCCGTGCTTGGCCGCGCAGTAGGCAGTGCAGTACGCATAACCGCGAAGCCCGGCGGTGCTCGCGACGTTGACGATGCGGCCGCGGTTTGCGGCCAGCATCGGGCCAATGGCCGCGCGCGTGCAGTGATACGCGCCCGTCAGGTTGACCTCCAGCATCTCCCGCCAGAAGGCCTCGTCGCTCTTCGCCATCGCGCGGCTCGCCGGCCGGCCCGCGTTGTTGACGAGGATCGTGACCTCGCCGGCAGCGCCGCGCGCGGACTCGAAGGCCTGGGCCACCTGCGCAGGAATCGTGACGTCCGCGGCGATCGCCGTGGTGCCGCCCGGCAGGCGCGCCGCGGTTTCCTCGAGCTGCGCGAGCGCGCGGCCGACGATCGTGACGCGGGCGCCCGCATCGGCGAGCGCCGCGGCGATCGCGGCGCCGATGCCGCGGCCGCCGCCGGTGACGAGTGCGTGCTGGCCCGCGAGCGGTCCGCTCATGACGTTCTCCTCATACCGGCCCGGCTGACTGCGCCGCGCGCTCGAGATTGCGCTCGAGCTGCCGCTTCGCCGACTGGTACTGCTTCGGCCACCACTGGTCCTGCCAATGCTGCTCCGCGGCGGCGCGCAGCGTCCAGGCCGCATCCGCGAGGTGCGGCCGCGCGAGCGCGCAAAGGTCGGCGCGCCCGGAGGCGATGATCGAGTTCAGGTGATCGGCCTCGAAGATGTTGCCGACTGCGATGGTCTGGACGCCGACCGTGTTCCGTACGAGATCCGAGAACGGCGTCTGCCACATGCGGCCGTACACGGGTTTCTGCCACGGCACGGTCTGGCCGCTCGACAGGTCGAGGATGTCGGCGCCGCCGTCTTTCATCGCGCGCGCGATGACGATCAGCTCATCCTCGGAGAGGCCGCCCGGCGCCCAGTCGGAAGACGACAGGCGCACCGAGAGCGGGCGGTCCGCGGGCCAGGCCGCGCGCGCCGCCGCGAGCACTTCGAGCGGGTAGCGCAGGCGGTTCCCGATGCTGCCGCCGTAGCCATCGCGGCGCTGGTTGGTGAGCCGCGACAGGAAACTCGCCAGCAGGTAGCCGTGCGCCATGTGCAGTTCCAGCATGTCGAATCCGGCGTCCGCTGCGAAGCGGGCGCTGGCCACGAACTGCGCGAGCACCTCGTCCATGTCGGCCCGTGTCATCTCGCGCGGCGGCGCGCTGATGCCGTC
>JBQTKF010000058.1:0-19266 GCA_052386355.1 Gammaproteobacteria bacterium | reverse complement strand
GCTTGTCCATGAGGCAGATGCTCGAGGCGGGGGTTCATTTCGGCCATCAGACCCGCTTCTGGAACCCGAAGATGGCGCCGTACATCTTCGGCGAACGAAACAAGATCCACATCATCAACCTGGAGCGGACGCTGCCGCTCTACAACGAGGCCGCCGTGTTCGTGCGGGGCGTGATCGCGGACGGCGGCCGGGTGCTCTTCGTCGGCACCAAGCGCGGCGCGCGCGACGCCATCCAGGCCGAGGCCGTCCGCTGCGGCATGCCGTACGTGAACCAGCGCTGGCTCGGCGGGATGCTGACCAACTTCAAGACCATCCGCCAGTCGATCAAGCGGCTGCAGGAGCTCGAGGACCTGCGCGATTCCGGCGCGCTCGAGCGCCGCAACAAGAAGGAGGCGCAGACCCTGCGCCGCGAGATGGACAAGCTGATGAGGAGCCTCGGCGGCATCAAGGACATGAGCGCGCTGCCGGATGCGGTCTTCGTCGTGGACGTGGGCCACGAAGAGATCGCGGTCCACGAGGCAAGGAAACTCGGCATCCCGGTGGTCGCGGTGGTGGACAGCAACTGTTCGCCCGACGGAATCGACTACGTGATTCCGGGCAATGACGACGCGATGAAGGCGATCCAGCTCTACGCCGCGGGCATCGCGGATGCGGTGCTGGATGGCAAGGCCGCGGTGCCGGCAGTGCCCGCCGGCGAGGACGAGTTCGTCGAGCTCGACGAGGCCGGTCAACCGCGGCGCAAGAGCGCGGGCCGGGGTCCGCGCAAGGCTGCGAGCGTGCGCCGCAAGCAGGCGAGCCGCGCGCGCGCGGTGGCGGAGACCGCCTCCGCCGCGACGATGCCGGTACCGGGTACCGAGGAGACCCCTGCGAAGGCCGCGGACGCGCCCGAAGCCGAGGCCGAATCCGAACTCATGGAGACGCCGGAAACGCCGGAGACGCCG
Organism: Gammaproteobacteria bacterium; assembly: GCA_052386355.1. Taxonomy (GTDB): domain Bacteria; phylum Pseudomonadota; class Gammaproteobacteria; order Steroidobacterales; family Steroidobacteraceae; genus SCUD01. The sequence continues at coordinate 18,325 of JBQTKF010000058.1, read as the reverse complement.
GACGCGCCGCGCGCAAAGCCAGCGGTGCGGCGCCGTCCCGCAGCCCGCAAGTCCGACAGGAACGGAAACTGAGTCATGACGATCACGGCGGATTCCGTCAAGACCCTGCGCGAGCGCACGGGCGCCGGCATGATGGAGTGCAAGAAGGCGCTGATCGAAACCGGCGGCGACCTGGACGCCGCGGTCGAGCTGATGCGCAAGGCGGGCCTCGCCAAGGCGGACAAGAAGGCCGCCCGCACGGCGGCCGAAGGCGTGCTCGCGGTCGCGAAAGGCGGAGACGGCCGGAGCGCGGCGCTGGTCGAGGTCAATTGCGAGACTGATTTCGTCGCGCGCCAGCCGGAGTTCCGGGACTTCGCAGGCATGGTCGCGCAGGCGGCGCTCGGCACGGGCGCGGCTGACCCGGAGTCGCTCGGCAAGCTGGCGCTCGCCGGTGGCAGGACGGTCGACGACCTGCGGCGCGAGCTGATCGCCCGCATCGGCGAGAACATCACGGTGCGTCGCGCGGGGCACCTGCGCGCGCCGACGCAGGTCGGCAGCTACGTGCACGGTATCCGCATCGGCACGCTGGTCGGCGTCGAAGGCGGAGACGCTGCGCTCGGCAAGGACCTGGCGATGCATGTGGCCGCGGCCAGCCCGCAGTTCGTGAGGCCCGAGGATGTGCCGCCGGCGACGGTCGCCAAGGAACGCGAGATCCTGATGGCGCAGGCTGCGGCCGAAGGCAAGCCGGCGAATATCGCCGAGAAGATGGTCGAGGGGCGGCTAGGCAAGTACCTGGCCGAAATCTGCCTGACCGGCCAGCCTTTCGTCAGGGCTCCGGACACCAGCGTCGGCCAGCTGCTGCAACAGGCGGGTGCCAGGGTCACCGGCTTCCTGCGCTTCGAGGTCGGCGAGGGCATCGAGAAGAAGCAGGCGGATTTCGCGGCGGAAGTGATGGCCCAGGTCAAGGCGGCCGAAGGCCGGCGTTGAATGGTGCCGGGTCGTACGTTCGTAGTCTGGCTGACTGCGAATCGGCGACACGGCATCATGGGGTGGAGCCAGAGTACGAAAGTACGACCCGGCACCGGAGGGGGTAGGGCATGGCGGACATGCAGGCCCGCAAGCCGCTCACACGGATCCTGCTGAAAATCAGCGGGGAGGCGCTGCTCGGATCCGCCGATTACGGCATCGATCCGGCTGTGCTCAAGCGCGTCGCGGGCGAAATCCAGGGCGTCCTGGGCCGCGGCGTGCAGGTCGCAGTCGTAATCGGCGGCGGCAACATCTTCCGCGGCGCAGGGCTCGCGCGCGCCGGCATGGATCGCGTGACGGCGGACCACATGGGCATGCTGGCGACCGTGATGAATGCGCTCGCGCTGCAGGACGCGCTCGAGTCGCTCGGACTGCATGCGCGCGTGATGTCGGCGGTGCGCGTGCAGGAGGTTTGCGAGGACTACATCCGCCGCCGTGCCGTGCGTCACCTCGAAAAGGGCCGCTGCGTGATCTTTGCCGCCGGCACCGGCAATCCGTTCTTCACCACCGACACGGCGGCTTCGCTGCGCGCGATCGAGATCGGCGCCGACCTGCTGCTGAAAGCCACCAAGGTCGACGGCATCTTCGACGACGACCCGGCGCGCAACCCGAAGGCGAACCGGTATCGCAAATTGTCGTTCGACAAGGTGCTGGACGACCGCCTGGGCGTGATGGACGCGACGGCGATCGTGATGTGCCGCGACAACGGCTTGCCGCTGCGCGTGTTCAACCTGATGAACGAGGGCGACCTGCTGCGCATCGTCGACGGCGAAGACGTCGGCACGCTGGTCGCCAACGGGCTGTAGCGGGCGCGGAGGGGAGGGCCATGCAGGACGCGATGAACAAGGATGCGACCCAGCGCATGGGCAAGTGCGTGGCGCAGCTCAAGGACCACTATCGGAAGATGCGGACCGGCCGCGCCAACACGGGCCTGCTCGACGGCCTCAAGGTCGAGTACTACGGCAGCGAAGTGCCGCTCAACCAGGTGGCCAGCATCAACGTCGAGGACTCGCGCACGCTGGTGGTGTCGCCATGGGACAAGTCCGCGGTCGGCGCCGTCGAGAAGGCGATCCTGAAGTCCGACCTCGGGCTCACGCCCAACACGGCCGGACAGGTGATCCGCCTGCCGCTGCCGCCGATGACCGAGGAACGGCGCAAGGAACTCAGCAAGGTCGCACGCCATGAGGCCGAGAACGCGCGCGTCGCGGTGCGTGGCGTGCGCCACGACCTCATGAACGAGCTGAAGGACAGGCTGAAGGAGCGGCTGATTTCGGAGGACGAGAATCGCCGCGCACAGGAGGAGATCCAGAAGCTCACCGACCGGCACGTGCACGACATCGACGCGGTGCTGTCCGAGAAAGAGAAAGAGCTGCTGCAGGTCTGACATGTCCTCACCTGCCGCCGGGGAAACCGGAAGCCACCCGGTGCCGCGCCACGTCGCCGTGATCATGGACGGGAACGGCCGCTGGGCCGAGCAACGCGCGCTGCCGCGCGCGGCGGGCCACCGCGCCGGCGCCCGCGCGGTGCGCAGCATCGTCGAGCAGTCGGTGCGCCTGGCTATCGGGGCACTGACGCTGTTCGCGTTCTCGAGCGAGAACTGGCGGCGCCCTGCGGAGGAAGTCAGCCTGCTCATGCAGCTGTTCCTGGAATCGCTCGACCGTGAGGTCGCGGAACTCGACGCCAACGGCGTGCGACTGCGTTTCATCGGCGAGCGGGCACGCCTCGCGCCCGCCCTCGTCGAGCGCATGGCCGCCGCGGAGGCGCGCACGGCGGGCCGCGACCGGCTGGACCTGGTGGTCGCGGTCGCCTATGGCGGACGCTGGGACCTGGCGCAGGCGGCGCAGCGTCTTGCCGCCGACGCGGCGGGCGGCCGCATCGATCCGGCAACGGTCGACGAGGCGGCGCTCGGCGCGCGACTCGCGACCGCGGGACGTCCCGCGCCCGATCTTTTCATCCGCACCGGCGGCGAACGGCGCATCAGCAATTTCCTGCTGTGGGACCTGGCTTATACCGAGCTCTGGTTCACCGATGCCTTGTGGCCCGACTTCGACGAGGCGATGTTTGCAGCGGCGCTGGCCGAGTTCGCCGGCCGCCAGCGGCGCTTCGGCCGGACCGCCGCGCAGGTGAGGGCGGTCTGATGCTCGGCATTCGCGTGGTGACGGCAGTCGGCCTCGTCGCGGTGCTCGCGCTCGTGCTGCTGGTGCTGCCGCCGCCGGCGGCGGTTGCGGCGCTCGCGGGCTTCATGCTGCTTGGCGCCTGGGAGTGGTCGGCACTCGCGGGTATCCGCCGGCCCGGCGTGCGCGTCGCCTATGTGGTCGCCTGCGCCGTCGCCATGGCCGCACTCTGGAGCGTGACCGGCGAGCCCGCGGACTTCGAGCGCGTCATGCTCGCGACCATGGCGGGCTGGATCCCGTTGTTCGGCTGGATCCTGTTCGCGCCCCGTCGCGGGCCGGCCTGGCTCGCCGGCGTGGCCGGTTTGTGGGCGCTCGCGCCAGCCTGGCTCGCGCTCGCGAGGCTCTACCTGCAGGCAGAAGGCGAATGGCTGGTGGTGTTCGCCCTGCTGCTCGCCTGGTTCGCCGACATCGGCGCCTACTTCGCCGGGCGCCATTTCGGGCGGTTGCGTCTCGCGCCATACGTCAGCCCGAACAAGACCTGGGAAGGCGTACTCGGCGGGCTCGTCGGGGGCCTCGTCATCGCACTCGCAGCGCTCGCCTGGCTCAAGCCGCCGCCGCTCGCCTTCCTGTCGTTGTGCGCTGCCGCCGTGCTCGCCTCCGTGGTCGGCGACTTGCTCGAAAGCATGTTCAAGCGCCAGCGCGGTCTCAAGGACAGCGGCAGCCTGCTGCCGGGCCACGGAGGCATCCTGGACCGTATCGACAGCCTCACGGCTTCGGTCCCGTTGCTGGCGCTCGGCCTCGCCTGGCTGGGGGTGATCGCGTGAAGGGTCTGGTCGTGCTCGGTTCGACTGGAACCGTCGGCGAGAACACGCTGGCGGTCGCCAGCGCACATCCAGAGCGCTTTCGCATCGTCGCGCTTACCGCGCGCTCGAACGATGAGACACTGTTCCGCCAATGCGAACGTCACCGGCCGGAGCTGGCCGCGATGCTCGACGCGGCCGCCGCGGCACGCCTTGCAGCCCGCCTGCGCGCGGCGCGGATACCGACCCGCGTGCTCTCGGGTGTGCAGGCGCTCGAAATGGCCGCGACCCTGCCGCAAGCGGAACTGGTGATGGCGGCGATCGTGGGAGCCGCCGGGCTTGCCCCGACGCTCGCGGCGGCTGCGGCCGGAAAGCAGCTCCTGCTGGCGAACAAGGAAGCGCTGGTGCTCGCGGGGCCGCTCCTGATCGAGGCGGCGCGGCGCGCCAATGCGCGCATCCTGCCGATCGACAGCGAGCACAACGCGGTCTTCCAGTGCCTGCCGTACCCACGCGCGGAGGGCCGGGCGCCCGGCGTGCGGCGCATTGTGCTGACCGCATCCGGCGGCCCGTTCCTGCGTGCCCGGCGCGAGGAACTCGCGACGGCGACACCCGAGCAGGCGATCGCGCACCCGAACTGGCGCATGGGACCGAAGATCTCGGTGGACTCGGCCACGTTGATGAACAAGGGCCTGGAACTGATCGAAGCCTGCCACTTGTTCGCCGTGCGCCCGGACGACGTGTCAATCGTGATCCACCCGCAGAGCATCGTGCACTCGCTGGTCGAATTCGAGGACGGCGCGCTGCTCGCTTCGCTGTCGCAGCCCGACATGCGCGTGCCGATCGCCCATGCGCTGGGCTGGCCTGAGCGGATTGTCTCCGGGGCACCGGCGCTGGACCTCTTGCAGGTTGGCAGGTTATCGTTCGAAGCGCCTGATTTAGAAAGGTTTCCTTGCCTTGCGCTGGCCGGTCAGGCCGCCCGCGCCGGCGGTTCCATGCCGGCCGTCCTGAACGCGGCGAATGAAGTCGCCGTGACCGCCTTCCTGGCGAGGCGGCTGAACTTTGCCGGGATCGCGGGGGTCATTGAGAGCGTGTTGCAGCAGCACGAAACGAGGCCGGTGACGACGCTGGCCGACGCCCTGGCCGCGGATGCCTGGGCGCGCGAGCGGACCGAAGCCTTGCTGGCGGCGCCGCGGGCGGCAGGGGCATGAGCCTCGCGGTCCTGGTTTCCGTTGCGGCTTTCATCGTCGCGATCGGCGTTCTGGTGTCGGTGCACGAGTTCGGCCACTACTGGATGGCCCGGCGCCTCGGTTTCAAGGTGCTGCGCTATTCGATCGGCTTCGGGAGGCCGCTCCTGACGCGCATCGGCCGCGGCCCGGACCGCATCGAATACGTGCTGGCCGCGATCCCGCTCGGAGGCTACGTGCGCCTGCTCGACGAACGCGAGGGACCGCTGCCAGCGGGCGACGAACACCGCGCCTTCAACCGGCGGCCGCCGCTCGCGCGGATCGCCGTGTTGCTCGCGGGCCCCGCCGCCAATTTCCTTTTTGCGGTCTTCGCCTACTGGCTGCTCTTCATCCAGGGCGTGCCCGGGCTCAAGCCCGTGATCGGCGAGGTGGCGCCGGACACGCTCGCGGACGCGGCGGGACTTGCGCCGCAGGACGAGATCGTCGCCGTGGGAGGCGATCCCGCGGGCACGCGCCAGGCGGCGGTGCTCGGCATCCTCGAGCAGGTCATCGAGGACGGGCGCGTGCTGCTCGAGGTGCGGGACACGGACGGCCGGGCGCGGCGCGTAGCGATCGAGGTGCCGGAGGCCGACCGGCGCCGCTTGACCGAGCCCGGCATCCTGATGCGAGGCCTCGGTTTCTCGTTCTGGTACCCACCGCAGCCGGTCGTCGTCGCGGAACTCACGCCGGGCGAGCCCGCGGTGCGCGCGGGGCTCGAGCCTGGCGACCGCATCGTCGAAGTGGAGGGCGTCGGGATCGGCGACTACGGGGCATTCGTGACGGCGATTCGCGGGCGTCCCGGCCAGCCGACGCAAGTGGTCGCCCTGCGCGATGGCCGGCACATGACCTTCGAATTGGTGCCGCGCGCGGCCGTCGAGGACGGACGGACGGTGGGCAAGATCGGCCTGGGCGCGGCGCGCGACGCGGGCGCGGCCTTCCCGGCGGCGATGCAGACCACCGAACGCTACGGGCCGGTCGCGGCCATCGTGCCGGCGCTGCGGGAAACCTGGCACAAGAGTGCGCTGACCGTGCGCTTCCTGTGGCGCATGGTGACCGGACACGTCTCGGCCAAGAACATCTCCGGACCGATCAACATCGCCCAGTACGCCGGGATCACGGCGTCGGAGGGATTCATCTACTATCTGGGCTTCCTGGCGCTCGTGTCGATTTCGCTCGCGGTGCTCAACCTGCTGCCGGTGCCGGTACTGGACGGCGGCCAGGTGGTATTCCAGCTCGCGGAGATGGCGAAAGGATCGCCGCTGTCCATGCAGGCCCAGGTGGTGGGCCAGAAGGTGGGCATCGCGATGCTGGTGGCGCTGATGGGATTCGCGTTCTACAACGACATCACGCGGCTCTTCGGCTGAGCGCGCGAGGGGCCACGGCATGATTCGCACCCTGATCGGCGCCTTCCTGCTCTGCTACGCGGCTGCGTCCCAGGCGCAGCAGGATTCCGCATTCGTGGTCGGCGACATCCGCGTCGAGGGCCTGCAGCGAATCTCCGAGGGCACGATCTACAACTACCTGCCGGTCAACATCGGCGACCGGCTGGATGCGCGCCGTCTCCAGGAAGCGATACGCGCGCTGTTCGGCACCGGCTTCTTCAGCGATATCGAGCTCCGGCGCGATGGCGCGACGCTCGTGGTCGTGGTGCTCGAGCGGCCGTCGATCGAGAGCTTCGAGATCGCCGGCAACAAGGACATCAAGACCGAGGATTTGCAGAAGTCGTTGCGCTCCGTCGGGCTCGCGACCGGAAAGACTTTCGACCGCTCGGTGCTCGAGGAAGTGACGAGCTACCTGACCGACCAGTACTTCAGTCGCGGCAAGTACGCGGTGCGCGTGGACACGTCCGTGGACGAGGTGCCCGGCAACAAGGTGCGCGTCAAGATCGCGGTCGTGGAGGGCAAGCGCGCCCGCATCCGCCAGATCAATCTGGTCGGCAACTCGGCATACGACGACGAGAAGCTGCTGGAGGAGTTCGAGCTGCGGACCCCGGGGTGGCTCTCGTGGTACCGGCAGGATGACCGCTATTCGCGCGAGTCGCTGCAGGGCGACCTGGAAAAGCTGCAGTCGTTCTATCAGGACCGCGGCTACGCGAATTTCGACATCGAGTCGACCCAGGTCGCGATCGCACCTGAAAAAGACGACATGTTCATCACGATCAACGTGCGCGAGGGCGAGGTCTATCAGGTCGGCGAGGTCCGGCTGGCGGGCACCCTGAAGGTCCCGGAGGAGCAGCTCCGCGCGCTGCTGCTGGTGCAGAAGGGACAGACCTACTCGCGCAAGCTGATCACGCAGACCCAGGAGCTGCTGTCGTACCGGCTCGGCGTGGAGGGCTATGCGTTCGCGAAGATCGATCCCGTGCCCCAGGCCGACGAGGCCGCGAAGACGATCAACCTGACGTTCTTCGTGGACCCGGGCAGCCGCGCCTACGTGCGACGCATCAACTTCATCAACACCAGCGCCATCGACGACGAGGTGTTGCGGCGCGAGATGCGGCAGATGGAAGGTTCCTATCTGTCGAACGCGTTGCTCGAGCGCTCCAAGGAGCGCCTGCAGCGTCTGCCGTACATCGAGAAGGTCGAATTCGAGACGAAGCCGGTGCCCGGCACGCCGGACCTCGTCGACGTCGACTTCGACATCAAGGAAGGCCTGCCCGGGCAGTTCAGCGGCGGCGTCGGCTACTCCGAATCCCAGTCGTTCATCCTGAATGGCAGCTTCGTGCACTCGAACTTCATGGGGTCCGGCGAGCGCCTCGCGGTGGAGCTGCTGTCGGGCCGCTTTTCGAAGTCCTACACGATCTCGCACACCGATCCCTACCGCAGCGCCGACGGCTTGTCGCGCACCATCGGCCTGCAGTACCGCGACATCACGCAGTTCGTGTCTGCGGCGTCAGACTTCTCGACCACGACGATGTCGGCATCGCTCGAGTACGGCTACCCGATCACCGAGTTTCAGGGGCTGCGCTTCGGCCTGATCGCGCAACAGTCGGATCTCATCGTCAACCCGAATGCCAGCGCGCCGGAGGCCGTCCAGTGGGTGCAGAACAACGGCAACCCCTATACGCGCACGATCGAGAACACGGTGCCCGACGGGCCCGACCCGGACACCGATCCGGACATCGTCACCACCACGCTGTTCGGCACCAAATTCGACACCTACGAGCTGGTGACCGGGTGGTTCTTCGATTCGCGCAACCGGGCGATCTTCGCCAATCGCGGCATGCGGCACTCACTCTCGCTGTCGGCGACCGCGCCGGGCAGCGGCGTCGAGTACTTCGTCTTCAACTACGAGTACCTGCAGCTGATCCCGGTCTGGCGCCAGTGGACGGTGGCGCTGTCGGCCGAGCTCGGCTATGGCGACGCATTCGGCAGCAAGTCGACCGGGCTGCCCCCGTACCGCCAGTTCTTCGCCGGCGGACCGGATACCGTGCGCGGCTACGCCGAGAGCCGGCTCGGCCCCAAGGACGGTTTCGGCAATCCGTACGGCGGCAACATCAAGGTGATCGGCCGCGCGGAGCTGCTGTTTCCGGTGCCGGCCAAGTGGCGCACGAGCACGCGCATCAGCGCGTTCTTCGACATCGGCAACGTATTCTCGCAGGGCATGGGCATCAACTTCGTCGGCCAGGACGGCGTGACGCCAGTGGACTACGAGTTCGATTACAATGAGCTCAAGCAATCCGCCGGCATCGCCGTGCAATGGATGGCCCCGCTCGGCATCTTCCGGTTCAGCTACGGCATCCCGCTGAACCAGTTCAAGGGCGACGGCATCCGCTACCCGGACGAGGCCGAGGAATTCCAGTTCTCGATCGGCTCCGCGTTCTGATACCCGAGGCAAGATGAATCCAATGACCATCCATTCCGTCTCCGGCGCATTCGCGCTCGCTGCGCTGCTGGCGGCGGCGCCGGCGGCGCAGGCCGCCGAACTCAAGATCGGCTACGTCAACTTCGGGCGGCTGCTCGAGGAGTCGCCGCAGGCCAAGGCGGCGCAGCAGACGCTCGAGGGCGAGTTCCTGCCGCGGCAGCGCGACGTCGCGGCGCAGCAGAAATCGCTCGAGGAGAAGCGCGACAAGCTGAAGCGCGAAGCTGCCGTGATGTCGGAGGCCGACCGCGTCCGGGCCGAGCGCGAGGTGCGCGACCTGGAGGTCAGCCTGCAGCGGCGCTTCAACGAATTGCAGGAGGACCTGAACCTGCGCCGCAACGAGGAAGTGGGCCGCATGCAGCGGGCCCTGCTGGCGGAGGTGCAGGCCTATGCGCGCGCGAACGGCTATCAGCTGGTGGTCAGCGAAGGCGTGCTGTTCGCCGCCGAGGTGGTGGACATCACGCCGCAGGTCGTCGCGGCGCTCAAGGCCAAGGCTCCCGCGCCCGCCACGCCGCCCAGGACCTGAGGCCGCGCCGGGCCCCGCGGAGCGCCGGCATGGCGACCACGCTCGGCGAGATTGCGGTCCGCTTCGGGCTCGAACTCGCCGGCGATCCGGGGCAGGCGGTGCAGGGCGTCGCGCCCCTCGCGTCCGCGACCCCCGGCACGCTCACTTTCTGCACCGGCGCCAAGCACCGCCGCGAACTCGCCGCGACCCGCGCCACCGCCGTCGTGCTGCCGCGGGAACTGGTCGCGGAATGCCCGGTGGCCGCGCTCGTTTCCGCACGTCCCTATGCGAGCTATGCGCGCATCGCGGCCTGGCTCCATCCGGCTCCTGCCATTTCCCCTGGCCGCGACGCCACGGCGCACATCGCGGCAACCGCCACGGTCGCCGCCAGTGCCTGGATCGGACCCTTCGCCGTCGTCGAGTCGGGCGCCTCGGTCGGCGAGCGCTGCTCGATCGGGCCGCATTGCGTGATCGAAGCGAATGCGCGCCTCGGCGACGACTGCTGCCTGCAGTCCGGCGCGACGGTCTGCCGCGGTGTCCGAGTCGGTGCGCGCTGCGTGATGAAACCGGGAGCGGTCGCCGGCAGCGACGGATTCGGCTTTGCTCCCGACGCCGACGGCCATGTCAAGGTCCCGCACCTCGGCTCCCTGGTGATCGGCGACGACGTCGAGATCGGCTCCAACACCACGATCGATCGCGGCACCATCGAGGACACCGTGATCGAGGACGGCGTCAAGCTGGACAACCAGGTGCAGGTCGGCCATAACTGCCGCATCGGTGCGCACACCGTGGTCGCGGGCTGCGTGGGAATCTCGGGCAGCAGCGTCATCGGGCGTTGCTGCATGATCGGCGGCGCCGTGGGCATCGCCGGCCACCTCGAGATCGGCGACGACGTGATCGTCACCGGATACTCGATGGTGACGCATTCGCTGCCGGGGCCGGGCACGTACTCGTCCGGCATGCCGGCGATCGCGGCGGCCGAGTGGCGCCGCGCGGTCGCGCGGCTGCACCGCCTGGACGCCGATCGCCGGAAGAAGGGCAGGGAGAAGGGCGGATGAACGAGGGGTTTGCGATGGACATCCAGGCGGTGCTGGCGCAGTTGCCGCACCGCTACCCGTTCCTGCTCGTGGACAGGGTCGTCGAATGCGTTCCCGGCAAGCGCATCGAAGCGCTCAAGAACGTCACGGTGAACGAGCCATTCTTCCCCGGGCATTTTCCGGGCCGCCCGACCATGCCGGGCGTCATGATCCTGGAGGCGCTGGCGCAGGCCGCCGGCATCCTCGCGTTCAAGACGGCGGGCGTGGTGCCGGACGACAAGTCGCGCTTCTATTTCGTCGGCATCGACCGCGCGCGCTTCCGCAAGCCCGTGGTGCCCGGGGACCAGCTCGTGCTCCGGGCGACGCTCGAGCGCGCGATCCGCGGCATCTGGAAATTCGCCACCGTGGCCGAGGTGGCGGGAGAGGAAGTGGCCTCGGCCACCATGATGGTGGCGCCGGAGGTCGCGCCTTGATCGACGCGCGCGCGATCGTGGCCGGCAATGCCGAGATCGCGGACGGCGTCGGGATCGGCGCGTTCACCGTGATCGGCGCGGGCGTGAAGATCGGCGCCGGCACCTGGGTGGGCCCGCACGCGGTCATCAACGGTCCCACCACGCTCGGCCGCGACAACAAGGTGTTCCAGTTCGCTTCGATCGGCGACGCGCCGCAGGACCGGAAATACCAGGGTGAGCCCACGCGGCTTGAAGTCGGCGACCGCAACGTGTTCCGCGAGTTCTGTTCGGTGAACCGCGGCACCGCGGGCGGGCGCGGCGTGACGCGGATCGGCAATGACTGCCTGTTCATGGCCTACTCGCACGTCGCGCACGACTGCATCGTCGGGGACCACTGCATCCTGTCGAATTGCACCGCACTCGCAGGCCACGTCGAGCTCGGCGACTGGGTCATCCTGTCGGGCTACGCCGGCGTGCACCAGTTCTGCAAAATCGGCGCGCACGCGTTCCTGGCCAACAATGCGGCGGTGACGCGCGACGTGCCGCCCTACCTGCTGGTCGCCGGCAGTCCGGCGGAACCGAAGGGCGTCAACAGCGAAGGGCTCAAGCGGCGCGGCTTCGACGCGGCGCAGATCGCGAACATCAAGAGCGCCTACCGCCTGTTCTACCGCTCCGGGCTGAAACTGGCCGAGGCGACGGAGCAGCTTGGCGCGCTCGCCGCGACCCAGCCCGAACTCGCGCCGTTCGTGGGATTCCTGGCGGCCAGCGAACGCAGCATCATCCGCTGATGGCGCGCGCCCGCACGCTCACGATCGGCGTGGTCGCCGGCGAGTCCTCGGGCGACAATCTGGGCGCGGCACTCATCGCCGCGGTGCGTGCGCGGGAACCCGGTGCGCGTTTCGTGGGCGTGGCGGGCCCCGCGATGCGAGGCGCGGGCTGCGAGCCGCTCGCCGCATCGGCCGAACTTGCCGTGATGGGGCTGTTCGAGGTGCTGCACCACCTGCCGCGGCTGCTGGCGCTGCGCCGCCGGGTGCGCCGTGAATTCCTGTCGTTGCGCCCGGATGTCTTCGTCGGCATCGACGCACCGGAGTTCAACCTGAGCCTGGCGCCGGTGCTCGCCGCCCAGGGCATCCGCACCGTGCAGTACGTGAGCCCGCAGGTCTGGGCCTGGCGGCGCGGCCGCGCGCGCAGGATGGCGGCATTTCTCGACCTCGTGCTGTGCCTGCTGCCGTTCGAGCGCGCCGTCTACGAGGAAGCGGGCCTGGCCGCGATCTTCACCGGTCACCCGCTGGCCGACCAGCTGCCGCTCGAACCCGACCAGGCGGGCGCACGCCGGGAGCTGGGCATTCCCGGGGAAGTTTCCGTCGTCGCGGTGCTGCCGGGGAGCCGCGCAGGCGAGGTGCGCCGGCTTGCGGATGACTTCGCCGGCGCCATCGCCTGGCTCGCTGCGCGCCGCCCGGGACTGCATTTCGTCTCTGCCTTCGCCGACCGCGCGACGCGCGAGCGCTTCGAAGCGGCGCTCGCGCGCCGAGCGGCGGGTGTCGCCGTCGGGCTGCACGATGGGCGGGCGCGCGCCGTGCTGACGGCCGCCAATGTCGCGATCGTGGCGTCCGGGACGGCGACCCTCGAAGCCTTGCTGTGCAAGCGGCCCATGGTCGTCGCCTACCGGCTCGGCTGGCCGACCGCAGTCGCCCTGCGCGGCTTCGGGCTGCTGAAGGCGCCCCATTTCGCGCAGCCGAACCTGCTGGCCGGGAGGCTGGTCGTTCCGGAGCTGGCGCAAGGAGAAGTCACCGCGGAGCGCCTGGGACGCGAGGTCGAACGCTGGCTCGACAGCCCGCAACAGGTCGCCCTGCTTGCGGCGGAGTTCGACGCCATCCACCGGACGCTGCGCCAGGGGGCGAGCGAGCGCGCCGCGGACGCGATCCTCGCGCTCGCCCATGGAGGCCGCGCTTGAGGCCTGCGGTCCCTGCACGTGCCGGACGCCCGGGCAGGCCCGTCGCGGGGGTCGACGAGGCGGGGCGGGGTCCGCTCGCCGGTCCGGTGCTGGCCGCGGCGGTGATCCTGGATCCGCGACGGCCCATCGCGGGGCTGCGCGATTCCAAGGAGCTCCCGCCCGCACGGCGCGAAGCGCTCGCGGCGGCGATCCGCGACCGGTCGCTGGCCTGGTCCATCGGCTGGGCCGATGCGGCGGAGATCGACGTGCTCGACATCCTGCAGGCGAGTCTCCTGGCGATGCGGCGCGCCCTTCAAGGTCTCGCGCTCGCGCCGGCGCAAGTCCTGGTCGACGGCGGGCATTGTCCCTCGATCGCGATGCTGGGCTTCGAATGCGAGGTGCGCGCGCTGATTCGCGGGGACGCGCGGATCGCCGAGATCAGCGCGGCGTCGATCCTGGCGAAGGTGAGCCGGGATCGCTGGATGCTGTGCGCGGCGCCCGCCTACCCGGGCTACGGCTTCGAGCGCCACAAGGGGTACCCGACGCAGGAGCACCTGCGCGGCCTGCTGGGCCAGGGCCCCTGCCGGTTGCACCGGCAGAGCTTTGCGCCGGTAAGATCGGTGCATGCGGCGGCCTGATGCAGGACCGGGTGACGGTTCTTTCGTCCACCTGAGGGTTCACACCGAGTATTCGCTGGTCGACGGCATCGTTCGCGTTCCGCGCCTGATGCGCGCGGTGTCGGGCGCCGGCATGCCCGCGGTCGGTCTCACCGACCATGGCAACCTGTTCGCGATGGTGAAGTTCCACCGCGAGGCGGAACGCCAGGGCATCAAGCCGGTCATCGGCGCGGATCTGTGGCTTTCCGAGCCCGGCGAGCGCGTCGAGCCGTCGCGCCTCACCTTGCTCGCCCAGGCATCGGAGGGCTATCGCAATCTCACGCGGTTGGTGTCGCGGACTTATCTCGAGGGACAGCAGTCCGGCCGGCCATTGCTGAAACGCGAGTGGCTCGACCCCGGCTCGACCGCGGGACTCATCGCGCTTTCGGGTGCGGCCGAAGGCGACGTGGGGCGTGCATTGCTCGCGCGGCGGACTGCCGACGCAGAGGCGCTGCTGGCAGGCTGGCAGGGTCTGTTCGGCGACCGCTACTACCTCGAGGTGCAGCGCACGGGCCGCGCCGGCGACGAGGAGCAGGTGGCGGCGGTGCTCGACCTGATTGCGCGGGCGCCGGCACCGGTCGTCGCCACCAATGACGTGCGCTTCCTCGAGCCGGCCGAGTTCGAGGCGCACGAGGCCCGGGTCTGCATCCACGGCGGTTGGCGCCTCGACGATCCCGGCCGGCCGCGGCTGCACTCACCGGAGCAGTACCTCAAGGGTCCGGCCGAGATGCGCCGGCTGTTCGCGGACCTGCCGGAAGCGGCGGAGAACACCGTCGAGATCGCGCGCCGCTGTTCGCTGCCGCTGTCGCTCGGGCGAGTCTTTCTGCCGGCTTTCGTGGTGCCGGCGGGCCACACCGCGGCCGCAGAACTGGAGCGCCTGGCGGGCGAAGGACTGGCAACCCGCCTCGCGCAGGCGGGCGCGGCGCCCGGAATCGCGATCGAGTCCTACCGCGAACGGCTGCTCTGCGAACACCGCGTGATCTGCGACATGGGCTTCGAGGGCTATTTCCTGGTCGTGGCGGACTTCATCCGCTGGGCGCGCGCGCAGGAAATACCGGTCGGCCCCGGCCGGGGCTCGGGCGCAGGCTCGCTGGTCGCCTGGTCGCTCGGCATCACCGACCTCGATCCGTTGCGCCACGACCTGCTGTTCGAGCGCTTCCTGAATCCCGAGCGGGTGTCGATGCCGGACTTCGACATCGACTTCTGCATGGAGCGCCGCGACCGCGTCATCGAGTACGTGGCGGAGCGCTACGGCCGCGATCGCGTGTCGCAGATCATCACCTTCGGCACGCTCGCGGCGCGCGCCGTGGTGCGCGACGTGGGACGGGTGCAGGGGCTGCCCTACGGACTGGTGGACGGCGTCGCCAAGCTGATCCCGTTCGAACTCGGCATCACGCTCGACGAGGCGCTCGTCAAGGAACCGGAGCTGGCCCGGCGCTACCGCGAGGAGGACGAGGTGCGGGACCTCGTGGACCTGGCGCGCCAGCTCGAGGGGCTCGCGCGCAATGCCGGCACGCACGCCGGCGGCGTCGTGATCGCACCGACGCCCCTTACCGATTTCACCGCGCTCTACGCGGAAGCGGAAGGCGGCGCCGTGCTCACGCAGTTCGACAAGGACGACGTCGAGCAGGTGGGTCTCGTCAAGTTCGACTTCCTCGGGCTGCGGACACTCACGATCATCGACTGGACCGTGCACACCATCGACGCGGTGCGGGAGCAGGCAGGCGAGCCGCCGCTCGACATGGCGCGGCTGCCGCTCGACGACGCCGATACCTATCGGCTGCTGAAGTCCTGCCGCACGACCGCCGTGTTCCAGCTCGAGTCGCGCGGCATGCGCGACCTGGTGCGCAAGCTGCAGCCGGACTGCTTCGATGACATCGTGGCGCTGGTCGCGCTGTTCCGCCCCGGTCCGCTGCAGTCGGGCATGGTGGAGGATTTCATCGCCCGCAAGCATGGCCGCATCAGCGGCCCGATCGACTACCTGCACCCGAGCCTGGCCGGCATCCTGAAGCCGACCTACGGCGTGATCCTCTACCAGGAGCAGGTGATGCAGATCGCGCAGACCCTTGCCGGCTACACGCTGGGCGGGGCCGACCTGCTGCGCCGCGCAATGGGCAAGAAGAAGCCCGAGGAGATGGCGACCCAGCGCTCCGTATTCATCGAAGGGGCAGTGGCGCGCGGCGTGCCGGCCTCGCGGGCAGGCCCGATCTTCGACCTGATCGAGAAGTTCGCGGGCTACGGTTTCAACAAGTCGCACTCGGCCGCCTATGCGCTGTTGGCGTACCGGACCGCGTGGCTCAAGGCGCATTACCCGGAAGCGTTCATGGCCGCGGTGCTGTCGTCCGACATGGAACACACCGACAAGGTCGTGTCGTTCATCGACGAATGCGCCGGGATCGGCATCGAGGTGCTGCCGCCCGACGTCAACCAATCCGGCTATGTGTTCACGGTGGCCGGGCCGGGCAGCATCCGCTATGGCCTGGGTGCGGTGAAGGGCGTGGGCGAGGGCGCCGTGGCCGCGATCGTCGCCGAACGCGCGCAGGGCGGCGCGTTCCGCGGGCTCGCCGACCTGTGCCGGCGCGTGGACCTCAAGCTGGCGGGGCGGCGCACGCTTGAGGCACTGGTGAAAGCCGGCTGCTTCGACGGCTTCGGGCAGAATCGCGCGACGCTCATGAACGCGCTGCCCGCGGCCATGCAGCTCGGTGACCAACGCACGCGGGCGGTGGCTGCCGGGCAGGACGACCTGTTCGGCGGCGTCGCGGCAGCGGCGACGGGCGATGCGCCCACCGCGCTCGATCTCGCGGCGGTGCCCGAATGGAGCACGGCGGTGCGCCTCGCCGGCGAGCGCGAGACGCTCGGGCTCTACCTCACCGGCCATCCGATCGCAGAGGTCGAGCCGGAGCTGCGGCAGTTGACGCCGCTCCGGATTGCCGACCTCGGCGGGCCACGGCCCGGCGCGGACGCGCGCGGCCAGGCTGCGCGCAACGTTACCGTCGCCGGGCTCGTGATGGAGATCCGCCGCCGCGGACCGCGCATGACGCTCCTGCTCGATGACAGGAGCGGCCGCATCGAGGTGAGCCTGTTCGACGACGTCTGGCAGCAGCACCGGGCGGTGATCGCGAAGGACGCGATCCTCGTGGTCGAGGGCCAGCTGCGCTATGACGAGTTCATCGAGGACTGGCGCATCAATGCGAAGCGGCTCACGCCCATCGACTTGCATCGCGAGCGCGAGGCGCGGCGCCTGCTGATCCGGCTGCCGCACTCCACCGGTGGCGAGCGGCTGCTCGCGCGACTCGAGGAGACGCTGCGGCCGGCCCGCGGCGGCCACTGCGGCGTGGCGGTGCAATACATCGGCGACGAGGCGCGGGCGACGCTCGCGCTTCCCGACGACTGGTCCGTGCGGCCGACGAAGGCGCTGCTGGAAGCCCTCGGCGCCCTGGTCGGACGCGACGCGATCAGGGTGGTGTACGGGCCTCGCCACGACTGAGCGCGCGCAGCCACTATACTGCCGGCATGGCGCTGCAATTCCTGGATTTCGAGCAGCCGATCGCGGAACTCGAGGCAAAGATCGAGGAATTGCGCTTCCTCGGCAATGACTCCGAGCTCAACATCGCCGAGGAAGTCGACAAGCTGCGCGCCAAGAGCCGCATTCTGACGACCAGCATCTTCGCCAGCCTGACGCCCTGGCAGATCACGCAGCTCGCGCGTCATCCGCAGCGCCCGTACACGCTCGACTACGTGCCGCTGGTGTTCACCGAGTTCCAGGAACTGCACGGCGACCGCATGTATGGCGACGACCAGGCGATTGTCGGCGGAATCGCGCGACTGGCCGGCACGCCGGTCATGGTCATCGGCCAGCAGAAGGGCCGCGACACCAAGGAGCGCGTGCGGCGCAATTACGGAATGCCGAAGCCGGAGGGCTACCGCAAGGCGCGCCGGCTGATGAAGACGGCCGAGCGCTTCGGGTTGCCGCTGGTGACATTGATCGACACGCCGGGCGCCTACCCGGGCGTCGGCTCGGAGGAACGCAACCAGAGCGAGGCCATCGCGAGCAACCTGTTCGACATGGCGCGGCTCGAAGTGCCGGTGGTGAGCTGCGTGATCGGCGAGGGCGGCTCGGGCGGCGCGCTCGCCATCGGCATCTGCGACCGGCTGCTGATGCTGCAGTACAGCATCTATTCGGTGATCTCGCCCGAGGGCTGCGCGTCCATCCTGTGGAAGAGCGCCGACCGGCGCGAGCTCGCCGCCGAGGCGATGGGCATCACGGCCGAGCGGCTGTCGCGGCTCGCGCTGGTGGACGAGGTCGTGCCGGAGCCGCTGGGGGGCGCGCATCGGGAGCCGCAGGCGATGGCGGAGGCACTGCGCGGTGCGCTCAGTCGCCATCTCGCGTCGCTCACCGCGATGGAGCTGCCGGCGCTGCTGTCCAAGCGGCAGCGCCGGCTGCGCGGATTCGGGGTCTTCGGCGGCGCATAGTGTCGTGTTCCATGGATATCCTGGCGTCCTGAGCCCATCCGCCGGGGCGCGCGAAGGCGCGCCGAGGAAGCCGTGGCGAGACCACGGCGACGAGGTGCAACGCCCGCGCGCACCGGCCGATGGACTCCCGATGGACCGCAGCGGGCTGGCGGCCCTCGGGGGTGTCGGCCCGGACCCGTGAATGGGTAAGCGGTGGGGGAGGGGCCGGGGTAGGCGGCGGGCCCCCGCGGCCGGGTTGCGGGGTATGGAAGGTGAAACACACAAAGTAT
>JBQTKF010000057.1:0-7365 GCA_052386355.1 Gammaproteobacteria bacterium | reverse complement strand
GAACCGTGACGTCGGCCAGATCGCCCAGGGCCCGTCCTTGTACGGCATGTTCGCCTTCAACCTGATGCTCAACCACGAGTACTACAATCCCTTGTCCCAGTTCGGACAATGAGACCGACGGCGCGGACTTGCAGCCCCGGGCCCGGGGCGGGTACGATTCGCGCCCTCTACGGGCGGTTAGCTCAGCGGTAGAGCACTGCTTTCACACGGCAGGGGTCGCAGGTTCAAGCCCTGCACCGCCCACCAGATTTCCTCTCGATGACAACCGAACAGCTCCTGGTCCTGCTGCCGGCCTTCTTCGCGCTCGCCGCGCTCTATACGAGCGTGGGCCATGCGGGGGCCTCGGGTTATCTCGCCGCGATGGCGCTCGTGGCCGTGGCGCCCGCGACCATGCGCCCGACCGCGCTTGCCCTCAACATCCTGGTCGCCAGCTTCACGTTCTACCGATTCTGGAGGGCCGGCTATTTCAACTGGCGGGCACTGTGGCCCTTCCTGCTGGGATCGATTCCGCTTGCCGCCCTGGGCGGCTCCCTGTGGCTGACCGATAACCTTTACTTCGTGCTGGCGGGAATCGCCCTCGCTCTCTCTGCGATCATCCTCGGATGGCGTGCCTGGGGCGGTCCGCCGCCCGAAGATCCGCAACAGCGGGCACTCATTCCTCTGGCCCCAGCGATTGTCAGCGGCGCGATGATCGGCCTGCTGTCGGGACTGACGGGCACGGGCGGCGGCATCTTCCTGTCACCGATCGTGCTGCTGGCCGGCTGGGCCGGGCCGCGCCATACCGGCGGCATCACGGCGCCTTTCATCCTCGCGAACTCCTCGGTCGCATTGGCGGCCGGCACGGCCAGCTGGGCAGCGCTGCCCGCAGAGCTGCCGTGGCTGATCGTCGCGGTCATGGGGGGCGCCATTGCCGGCACCCGGCTTGGATTGCGGCAGCTGTCGACCCGCTGGCTGCTCGCCGCCATGGCCCTCGTTCTCACGATCGCCGCGGTGAAGCTGATCCTGACGGCCTGATCAGGCGTACTGGTCGACGATCGCGAGGATCTCGGCCGTCATTTCCTTCATGAGCGCGGCATCGCCGCGCGATTCGACGTTGAGGCGCAGCAGCGGCTCCGTGTTGGAACTGCGGAGGTTGAAGCGCCAGCGCGGGTGCTCGACCGACAGCCCGTCCACGGTTTCCGTGCGCACCGAGCCCGGCACGAATCGCTGCCGCACCGCCTCCATCGCACCCGGCACGTCGCGGATCGTGCGGTTGATCTCGCCGCTCGATGGGAACATCTTCATCCGCTCGTTCACGAGCATCGAGAGCGGCTTCCCGGTGCGGCACAGGTGCTGCGCCAGCACGAGCCAGGTGATCATGCCGCTGTCGCAGTAGGCGAAGTTGCGGAAGTAATGGTGCGAGCTGGTCTCGCCCCCGTAGAGCGCATCGGCCTTGCGCATGCAGTCCTTCATGAAGGCGTGGCCCGACTTGCATTGCACGGGCCGTCCGCCCTGTGCACGCACGATCTGCTGGATGTTCCAGGTCAGCTTCGGGTCGTGGACGATCTTCGCGCCCGGTTCCTTCTCGAGGAACGCGCCCGCCAGCAGTCCCACGATGTAATAGCCGTCGATGAAGCGCCCGTCCTCGTCGAAGAAGAAACAGCGGTCATAGTCGCCGTCCCAGGCGATGCCGAGATCGGCCTTCGCAAGGCGTACGTTGCGCGCGGTGACTTCGCGGTTTTCCCCGATCATGGGGTTCGGCACGCCGTTCGGAAAGCTGCCGTCCGCCTCGTGCTGGATCTTGATGAAGCGGTAGGGCAGCCGGTCCTCGAGCAGGTCGAGCGCGAGCCCGGCCCCGCCATTGCCGGCCGTGGCCACGATCGTGAGCGGCTTGAGCCGGTCGAGCTCGACGTACGACAGCACGTGGTCGCGCCAGGACGGCATGATGTCGAATGGCACGATGTTGCCGCGGCTGGGCGCTTGCTCGAAGATCCCCGCCTCCGCGAGCTGGCGAACGTCTTCGAGCCCGGTGTCGGCGCTCACCGGACGCGAGTCCTCGCGCACGAACTTGAGGCCGTTGTAGTCCGGCGGGTTGTGGCTCGCGGTGACCATGACGCCGCCATCGAGCTTGAGCGAGAAGGTCGCGAAGTAGACGCACTCGGTTCCGCACAGCCCGATGTCCACGACGTCGACTCCGGAATCATTCAAGCCACGGATCAGCGCGTTCTGGAGCTCGGCGCTCGACAGCCGGATGTCCCGGCCGACGGCCAGGCGCTTGGGCATGAGCCACTGCGCATAGGCGCGACCGATGCGGTAGACCGACTCCGGGTTCAGGTGCTCCGGCACCCGGCCGCGCACGTCGTAGGCCTTGAAGCACCCGGACAGGTCCATGCGATCAATTCCGGGCATGGAATGCGGCGATGGAATCGATGACGTGTTGCAACTGTTCTTCCTTCAGTTCCGGGTAGATCGGCAGCGCCAGTGTCTCCCGCGCTGCGCGAACCGATTCCGGGCAGTCTTCCGGCCGGTGCCCGAGGTAGCTGAAGCACTGCTGCATGTGCAGCGGCACCGGGTAATACACCTCGGTGCCGATGCCGCATTCTGCAAGGTAGGCACGCAAACGGTCCCGATCCGGGACGCGGATCACATACTGGTTGTAGATGTGGCGCCAGCCCGGACGGGCGGTCGGTACCGAGATCCGGGCGGTCAGCCCGGTAGCGCGGATCGCGCGGTCATAATACGCGGCGTTCTTCTGCCGCCCGGTATGCCATTCCTCGAGGTGGCGGAGCTTGACCACGAGCACCGCCGCCTGGATCTCGTCGAGGCGGAAGTTGCCGCCGATCATGGCGTGGTAGTACTTGGGCTCCATGCCGTGCACGCGCAGCATGCGCAGCTTCGCCGCAAGCGCGTCGTCGTTCGTCACGCACATGCCGGCATCGCCGAAGGCTCCGAGATTCTTGGTCGGGAAGAAGGAAAGACAACCGATGTCGCCGATGCCGCCGGCGCGGCGGCGCGGCGGACATTCCGCGCCGATCGCCTGGGCCGCGTCCTCGATCACCGGCAATCCATGCTCGCGTCCAAGCGCGTTGAAGGCATTCATGTCCGCCGACTGGCCGTACAGGTGCACCGGCATCAGGGCGCGGATGCGCCCGCCGGTTTCGCGATTGAACAAGCCGCCGGCACGGCGCTCGCATCTGTCGCGCAGGAATTCGCGCACCAGATCCGGGCGCAGGTTGTAAGTGTCGGGATCGATGTCGAGGAAGATGGGCCGCGCACCGACGCGCGCGATGGTCCCGCCGGTCGCAAAGAAGGTATAGGGGCTGGTGACGACTTCGTCCCCGGCGTCGATGTCGAAGGCCATGAGCGCAATGAGGAGCGCATCCGTCCCTGACGAGAGCCCGATGCCGTGCTTCGCGCCGCAATAGGCGGCGACCCTTTCCTCGAGTTCCTTCACCGAGGGGCCGAGGATGAACATCTGCGAGGCAGCGACCCCCAGCATCGCCGCGTCGAGCTCGGCTTTGAGCGCCTGGTACTGCGGCTTGAGGTCCAGCAGCGGAACGGTCAGCTTGGCGATTGCCATGACCTCGCGATTCTACGCGAGCCCCGCGCGACGCCGCAGCGACGCGACGCAGCGCCCGGCCGTGCGTCCATCCCAGAGATCGGGCCTGCTGCCGCGGGTCCAGCCCCCGGCGAGCGCCTCGCCCGCGGCACGATCGAGGTCCGCGGGCTGCACCAGGCGATTGGTGCCCTGCGTCACGGTGATCGGCCGCTCCGTGTTTTCGCGCAGCGTCAGGCAGGGAATGCCGAGGTACGTCGTCTCCTCCTGCACGCCGCCGGAATCCGTGATCGCGAGCGCCGAGCCGCTCACCAGGTTCATGAACTCGATGTAGGACAGCGGTTCGCAGGCGCGCACCGCGCCGCCCTCGAAGCGCTGCATCAGCCCGAACTCGACGAGCTTCTTGCGCGTACGCGGGTGCAACGGGAACACGAGCGGCAGCCGCCGGCTGACCTTGAGGAGTCCGTCGACCAGCATCGCAAGTGTCGCCTGATCGTCGACGTTCGACGGCCGGTGCAGCGTCACCACCCCGTAGCTGATTCCGCCCAGTCTCATCGCCGAGCGGGTGCCGGCGCGCTCGATCTGCGGCCGCATCAGTTCGTAAGAGTCGATCATGATGTTGCCGACGCGATCGATCCTGCCGGCAGGCACTCCTTCGGCCAGCAGGTTTTCGTCGGCATCCGGCGACGGGGTCCAGAGCACGTCCGCGATCGCATCGGTGACGAGGCGATTGATCTCCTCCGGCATGCGTCGATCGCGGCTGCGCAGCCCTGCCTCGAGGTGCACGACCGGGATTCCGAGCTTCACGCCGACCAGCGAGCAGGCCGCGGTCGAATTGACGTCACCGACCACCACGATCCAGTCGGGTCGGGCGTTCCCGATTGCGCGCTCGTAGGCGATCATCACTCCGCCCAGCTGTTCTGCATGGCTGCCGCTGCCGACGCCGAGATGCAGCTGCGGGTCCGGCAGCCCGAGATCCCGGAAGAAGGCGTCCGACATGTTCGGGTCGTAATGCTGGCCGGTATGAACGATGCGCGGGCGGCACCATTTTTCGCGCGACAGCGCATGCCACAGCGGCGCGATCTTCATGAAGTTCGGGCGCGCAGCCGCGATCAGGTCGAGGCGGACAGGTGTCTGTGGCTTGCTCAATTCTTCAGCCTGCCGTGCGCCTCAAGATACCGGATCACACGGTCGACGCTCTCCGCGACACCGAGTTTTGAGCTGTCGATCTCGATCTCGGCCGCTTCCGGCGCCTCGTAGGGCGAACTCACGCCGGTGAAGTTCGGGATCTGGCCGGCGCGCGCCTTCGCGTAGAGGCCCTTCGGGTCGCGGCGCTCGCAGACCTCGATCGGCGTATTGACGAACACTTCGATGAACTCGCCGCCCTGCACCAGCTCACGCACCATGCGCCGGTCGCTCCTGAAAGGCGAGATGAAGGCCGTGACCACGATCAGGCCCGCGTCCACGAACAGCTTCGCCAGTTCGCCGATGCGGCGGATATTCTCGACGCGGCCCGCATCCGAGAAATCGAGGTCCTTGTTGAGGCCGTGGCGGATGTTGTCGCCGTCGAGCAGGTAAGAGTGGTGGCCGCGCAGGTAGAGCGCCTGTTCGACTGCGTTGGCGATGGTGGACTTGCCGGCGCCCGAGAGGCCGGTGAACCAGAGGATGCAGGGCCGCTGTCCCTTCTGGTTGGCGCGCTGCTCGTGGCGTACGCGGGTCGGCTGCCAGAACACGGACACGTCGTGGTGCGCACCCTGCGGGGCGGCGCTGCGCAGGATCATGCCCGCCCCGGCGGTCGTGTGCGTGATGCGGTCCACCACGATGAAGGCCCCGGTACCGCGACAGCCGGCATAGGTATCGAATGTCGCCTGTTCCGCGAGCACGATGCGGCACAGCCCCGCTTCGTTGAGGCGCAATTCGCTGGCCGCGTGCTCCGACAGGTCGTTGACGTCGAGCCGGTGATGGATGCTCTCGACGGTGCCGCGCAGGTAGCGGTGCGACAGCTTGAACTCGTACTGCTTGCCCGGCAGCAGCGGCGAATCGCTCATCCAGATCAGGTGCGCGTCGAAGATGCGCCCCACCGAAGGCGCACGGTCCGGGTGCACCAGGAGGTCGCCGCGGCTGACGTCGATCTCGTCCTCGAGTGTCACCGTGACTTCCTCGCCCGCGCCCGCCTTGCCGACCGAGCCGTCAAAGCGCACCAGGCCGCGGACCCTGCTGACACGCCGCGACGGCACCGCCATGACGGGCTCGCCGACGGCGATGCTTCCCGCAGCGACGGTTCCCGCGTAGCCGCGAAACGAGGCGTCCGGGCGGTTCACGTACTGGACCGGCAGGCGCAGGTCCGGGAGCTGCGGGTCACGCCCGAACTCCACCGCATCCAGCCACTCGACGATCGTAGGCCCCTGGTACCAGGGCATCGCGCCGCCTTTCGCGGCCACGTTGTCGCCCTTGAGGGCCGACACCGGGACGACGCGGGCATCCGCATCGCGGATCGACTGGATGCCGAAGCAGTCGTCGCGGATGCGGCGGAACACAGCCTCGTCGTAGCCCACGAGGTCCATCTTGTTCACTGCGACCACGACGTGGCGGATGCCGAGCAGCGCGACGATGCAGGCGTGCCGGCGCGTCTGCACCTGCACACCCCGCGAGGCGTCCACCAGGATCACCGCGACGTCCGCGGTCGAGGCGCCGGTCGCCATGTTGCGCGTGTACTGCTCGTGCCCGGGGCAGTCGGCGATGATGTACTTGCGCCTTGCCGTGTCGAAGTAGCGATAGGCCACGTCGATCGTGATGCCCTGTTCGCGCTCCGCCTGCAGCCCGTCGACCAGCAGCGCGAGGTCCACCTCCGCGCCGGTCGTACCCCATTTGCGGCTGTCCGACGTGACCGCGGCCAGCTGGTCCTCGAGGATCTGCTGCGTGTCGTGCAGCAGGCGCCCGATCAGCGTGCTCTTGCCGTCGTCCACGCTGCCGCAGGTGATGAACCGTAGCAGCTCCTTGGCTTCGTGACGGCGCAGGAACTCCTCGAGGCGCGGCGCGGCCATCAGAAGTAGCCCTCGCGCTTGCGCATCTCCATGGCGGCCGCCTGGTCGAAGTCGATCGCCCGGCTGCCGCGCTCGGAGGTGCGGGCGGCGAGCATCTCCTCGATTACGGCCGTGAGGTCCGTGGCGGTCGAGCGCACGGCGCCGGAGAGCGGATAGCAGCCCAGACTGCGGAAACGCACGGTCTCCAGACGCGGCCTCTCGCCGGGCAGGAGCGGCAGGCGCTCATCATCCACCATGATCAGGAGGCCGTCCCGGTCCACCACCGGCCGAGGCTTCGCGAAATAGAGCGGCACCACCGGGATACGTTCGCGGTGGATGTAGAGCCAGACATCCAGTTCCGTCCAGTTCGAGAGCGGGAAGGCGCGGATGCTCTCGCCCTGGTGGATGCGGCCGTTGTACAGGTTCCATAATTCGGGGCGCTGGTTCTTGGGGTCCCAGCGATGCTGCGTGTCGCGGAAGCTGAACACGCGCTCCTTCGCCCGCGACTACTCCTCGTCGCGGCGCGCGCCGCCGAAGGCGGCGTCGAACCGGTGCTTCGAGAGCGCCGCCTTGAGCGCCTCGGTCTTCATGATGTCGGTGTACTTCGCGCCGTGCGTGAACGGCGTGACGCTCGCTTTCAGGCCCTCCTCGTTCACGTGAACGATGAGCCGGACGCCCAGTTCGCGCGCGGTGCGGTCGCGAAACTCGATCATCTCCCGGAATTTCCAGGTCGTGTCGATGTGCATCAGCGGGAACGGCAACGGGCCCGGATGGAAGGCCTTGCGCGCCAGGTGCAGGAGCACCGAG
>JBQTKF010000056.1:0-11652 GCA_052386355.1 Gammaproteobacteria bacterium | reverse complement strand
TCAATGCACGCCCATGGCAGAAAATCATCGCGCGTTCGATAATGTTTTGCAGTTCACGGATATTGCCGGGATACGCATACCGTTCCAGAATGGCACGCGCCTCCGTATCGATTTCGGTCACGTCCTTCCCGAATTCCCGTCCGTAATGGACCAGTGCGCGCATGGAAAGCGGCAGGATATCCTCGACGCGCTTCCGTAGCGGCGGCAGCTCAAATGTCACGACGTTCAGCCTAATTTACAGATCTTCACGAATTGCTCCGTGTGCGAGTTCCTTTTGGAGGTCCCGATTGGGGGCGGCGATCAAGCGAAAATCGACGGCAATGTCTTCCGTGCCTCCGACTCGCCGAAAGGTGCGTTCCTGCAGGACTCGAAGAAGCTTCGCCTGCATCCCGAGATCGAGGTCGCCGATCTCGTCGAGAAAGAGCGTGCCGCCGTCCGCCAGCTCGAACTTGCCCTGCGTGGTGCGGACGGCGCCGGTGAATGCGCCCTTCTCGTAGCCGAACAGCTCGCTTTCCAGGAGGTTCTCGGGGATCGCGGCGCAGTTGATGGCGACGAACCGCCCCTTGTGGCGGCGGCTCAGGTCGTGCACGCCGCGGGCGATCAGCTCCTTGCCGGTGCCGCTCTCGCCCAGGATCAGGACGGTGGCATCCGTCGGAGCCACCTTTTCGACGCTGCGGCAGACCTTGAGCATTCGATCATCGGTCGCGATCACACCCGCCAGGGGCGCGCCGGCCTGCCCCTCCCGCAGCGCGCGGTTCTGCTCCTCCAGCGCCTGCACATGGAAGGCGCGCTCGACGATCAGACGCAGGATGTCGAGGTCGAGCGGCTTCTGGCAGAAGTCGCAGGCGCCGGCGCCGATCGCCTTGATCGCGTTGTCGCGGTCGGCGTGGCCGGTGACGACGATGACCTTGGTCTGCGGCAGCAGCACGAGTATCTCGCGCAGCGTCGCGAACCCTTCCTCGACGCCTTCGGGATCCGGCGGCAGGCCCAGGTCCTGAAGCACGACCGGCGGCTCGTAGCGGCGCAGCTGGCCAATCGCGGATTCCCGCGACGTCGCCTGCAGCACCTCGTACTCGTCGAATGCCCACTTGAGCTGCTTCTGCAGCCCGACGTCGTCTTCGACGACCAGCAAGCGGCGTTTTTCCTCAGCCATCAGGTGGCGACCCTTCCTGCAAGTCGAGCGGCAGCAGCATGGTAAACCGCGTGCCGACGCCGGGGCGGCTCTCGACCTCCACGTCACCGCCGAGCCCGCGGACGTATTCGCGCACCTGGTGGGCGCCGATCCCCATGCCGGCGGGTCCCTTGGTGCTGTCGAACGGCCGGAACAGCCGCTCGCGCACGAACTCGGGCGTCATGCCCGCGCCGGTATCGATCACCTCGAGTCGGGCATGACCGTCCGCCGCCGCCACACTCACGCGCACCTCGCCTTCGCCGCGGGTTGCGTCCTGCGCGTTGCGCAGCACATGCTCGAGCGCGGCCGCCAGGCGTTCCTCGTCCGCCCGGATCCGCAACGGCGCGCCGTCCGCCGCTTGCAGCGCCGGTGCCGGCGCGCGATCGGCGCAACGGTCCACGGTGCGCCGCACGATCGGCACCAGGTCCACCGGTGCCACAGACACGCGGGTGCCGCTGTCGCGCAGCTGCCCGATCAGGCGGTTCATGCGCTCCACCGCGTTCGCGATCGTGGCGAAGGCGTCGTCGATGAAGTCCGCGTTCTGCCGGTGCCGGTCGGCATTGCGCACGACCAGTTGCAGCTGTGCGACCGAGTTCTTGAGGTCGTGCATCATGAAGGCGGTCAGCCGGTGATAGGCCTCGAATTGGCGGCTCTCCGCAAGCCGCAGGTCCGCTGAGTGCTGCGCGACGATCGTCGCCACGTGCCGCCCGATCGTCTTCAGCAAGTCGCGATCCTCGTAGGTCAGCTCGAACGGCGGGGGCGGCTCGAACAGCACCACGAGGCCCGCCAGCTCCCGCTGCTGCAGCAGCGGTGCGACGACTCGCGCACGCGGCAGCCGCGCAAGCCATCCGGGCAGGGCGACGTTTTCGTATCGCCCGGGCGCACGCGCGTATTCCTCCAGGTCGACGACCCATTGTCGCGATCTCAGGAACTCCGCAAGCGGACTCGAGGCCGGCAGCGGTGCGAGATCCTGCATCTCCTCGAGCCGCATCGGCCAGGCCGCCGCCGGCAGCAGCGCGCGACCGGCCTCGTCCAGGGTGAAGAGCACGCCGCCCGGGCTCTCGAAGATCTGCGCAATCGCCTCGATGCTGGTGCGCCGCACGTCGCCACCGCGCGCCGCCGAGAGCGTCGCCACGAAACGCAGCCACTCGACGCGGTAGTCGTACTTGTTGCGGAAGAAATGCTTGCTGACGAACACGCGCAGGCGACGGCGGACGGCACCCGACATGGCGATGGCGGCAAGCACGACCAGCGCTCCGGCGAGGAACAGCACGTTGAACGCAGTGCCCCAGGTGCCTCCGAATTCGCGGACGTAGTAACCGCCGGCGGCAACCAGCAGCAGATACACGCCGACCGCCGCCACGGCGGTCGTGAACACCACCACCTGGCGCGAAACGAAGACGTCCAGCGACCATTGCGGATTGCGTCGCGCGGCGATGGCGATGAACGGCGCAACCAGCGCGTTCACCGCGCCGCGTACCAGCCACAGTTCGCCCGATACCTGGCGGAACAGCTCGGCCTGCGAGTACAGGAACAGGTCGTAGGCATAGGCTCCGCCCAGGCCGATGACCAGGAACTTGATCCCGTGCCGCCCCGCACCGCCTGAGCGGCGGAAGATCTGCTCGAGCAGGACCAGCACGCACACGGCGATGGCGAGCCCCGCCGCGGGCAGCAGGCCCGCCGGGCCGAAATCGACGATCGCCAGCGATTGCAGTATCGCGAGGATCCAGCCTGCCGCCAGGAGTCCCCCCCACAGGACGTGGCTGCCGATGGCGAGCCAGTCTGGAATCGCCTGCCGCACGAATCCGACCAGCACGAGCAGCCAGGCCCCGGCACGCAGCATCTCGAGCGAGTAAAGGACGATGACCGGCAGGGAACCGTTCCAGGCGAACCAGGCCATGCCGGCCGCCCAGGCTGCAGTCATGCCCGAAGCACCAATCAGTCGCACACCCGGCGCACGGCCGCGCCAGCTGGTTGCGAGCAGCGCCGTCAGCACGGCGAAAGCGATTGCCGCTGCGCCGTAACTGAGCACGCCCGCCAGGCTCGTCACGCGTTCACCGGGCGCCCTTGCCCCAGACCACGACTTCGACCGTCTGCACCAGGATCGCCAGATAGAAGAGCAGCGAGTGGTTCTTCACGTAGTAGAGGTCATATTGCAGCTTCTCGCGGGCATCCTTTTCGGAGGAGCCGTAGGGATAGCAGAGCTGCGCCCAGCCGGTGATGCCCGGCTTCAGATTGTGGCGCTCCGTGTAGTAAGGAATGCGCTCTTCGAGCTCCACCACGAATTCAGGCCGCTCGGGCCGCGGGCCCACGAGGCTCATGTCGCCGCGCAGCACGTTGAGCAGCTGCGGCAGCTCGTCGAGTCTCAGCTTGCGGATCAGGGCGCCTACGCGTGTCGCGCGCCGGTCGTTCACTTCCGCCCAGCGCGCACGGCCGTCCGGCTCCGCGGCTTCCGCCATGCTGCGGAACTTGAGCAGCTGGAATTCCCGACCGTACTGGCCCACGCGTGACTGGCGGTAGAGGACGCTCGCGCTCCAGCCGTCCTCGATCTTGATCGCGAGCGCGACTGCGACGATCACCGGCAGCGAAAGCGTCAGCAGCAGGACGCTGGCCAGCACGTCGAATGCCCGCTCAAACGCCGCATGGATGCGGCCGCGCTGGAAGCCCTCGGAGAAGATCATCCAGCTCGGATTCATCACGTCGAGCTGGAGCCGGCCGGTTTCCCGTTCCAGAAAGGTGATGACCTCGTTGACTTCGACGCCGTTGAGCCGGCACTCGAGCAGCTCGCGCATCGGGAAACCTGACCGCCGATCGTCCATGGCGACCACGATCTCGTCGATGGCGTGCTCGGCGCACAATGCGCTGAGCGGCCGGTCGCGGCCCAGGAGCTGGCTGTCCGGTGTCTCGACGGCGCGTTCCCCTTCCCCCGCGACGTAACCCACCAGGCGAAACCCGCGCTGGTCGGACCGGCGCCTCAGGGCGGCGATGGTCGCCGCCTGCCGTCCCGCGCCGTACACGAGCACGCTGCGCTTGAAGCGGTCGTCGTCCACCGTGCTCTCGAACACGATGCGCACGACCAGCGCCCCGAGCACCGCGAGACCGGCTGCGAGCAGCATGCGGAACCGGCCGAGCGCCAGGTCCGGTAATGCGAAATAGATCATCGCCAGGCCAAGGAGCGTCGCGAAAACGCCGACCGTCACGCGCGCGAACTGGCCGGCGACGCGGGCGCGCTGGCGCGGGTTGTAAAGGCCGACTGCCAGCAGGCCGGTCATCATGGCCAGCGCGAACAGCAGGTTCTGGGGCGAGAAGACCGTGTCGTCGCGCGCACCGCCCCATGGCGTCCCTTCCAGCCAGCGCCCCGCGAAGTACGGCGCCAGCACGAGAATCAGGAATTCGGCGGCGGCCAGGCAAACGATCGGCAGCGGAATGTAGTGATTGAAAAGTCGAACGGTCATGCTTCCTTCACCTGCCCAGCGACTCCCTGCCGGCGGCGGCGCCGGTGGCGCGCTCCGGCCCGGACGCTGGTCCGGTGCCGGCACTCCCGCGGCCGCGGCTCGCTTGCAGATTCGGTGCCGGCGCGGGTGACGACGAAGGCTCGGCCGGCAGAACAGGATTCTAGGCCGGATGGGCGGCCGCGAGCGAGACAGCGCTCACAACATTATGTAAACAAAGGAATTCCGGCGCCCCTAAATGCGAGACCCGCCGAAACCGGCGGGTCCTGCCATCAATCCTGGTGCGGAAGTCGGTTCAGGCCGCGGCTTTGCGACGCCGGATCAGAGCCAAGCCCAGCATTGCCATGCCGAAAAGCGCCAGAATCGCAGGCTCCGGCACCGTCGTGGTCGAGCCGTAGATGGTCGCGTGCGAAATGGCGCCGCGGCCGGCGGAGCCCGCTCCGTCCCAGAAATTGACCAGCGCGATGCTTTCGATGCCGTCCCAATCCAGGATGCCGAACAGCCACCAGGCCGGTGTCGAATTGCCGTCCTTGACCAGCAGGTGCGTGTGGCCCGAACTCGTGGGCGTCAACGGGAGGTGGAAGATCAGGGCATCCTCCGCATCGCCATCCGGATTGAAAATTGCGCGATAGCTCGACTCCAGGGAACCCGAGTACTCGTTGGGATTCTCGTCATCGGCCTTGAAGATGATCTGCGTCGGGTCGAGGTAGCTCGCGATGATGCCGTTGATTTCCGCCTGGCTCGTTTGCGGGCCGCAGGCGACCAGCCGGCCGTCCGGATTCGGCGCCGTGACCACCGGATAGTTGCTGCACGGTTCATAGTCGTTGGCGTTGACGATGAACAGCGCCTGCGCCGACAGTGGCGCCAGCAGGAGCGTGGCCAGCGAAGCAGGAATCCATTTCTTGCGCGACATCCCAGGGTCCCTCGAGTGAGCCGCAACGGTTGTCTGACTGAAATGCAAGAAGCGGACCAGGTCGTGGAGCTCCCGTCGAATCAAACAGATACCACTCAGGGACGCCAGCCTTGGGGCCTGGGCTGTCATGCGGGCCGACGTGAACTCCGTCACACTTTGCGGCGGGCCGGCCGTCGCAATTGACGCGCCGCGCACCCCGGGGCAGCCTCCGGGGGGAGAGCCAAGGGGAGATGGATATGCCGAACCTCGAAGAGCGTTTTCACAGCGCCGCCGCCGAGTCGAAGAACCTCAAGCAACGGCCCGACAACGAAACGCTGCTCGAGATCTACTCCTACTTCAAGCAGGCGACGGAAGGCGACGTGAGCGGCGGAAAGCCCGGCGCAATCGATTTCGTGGCGCGCGCAAAGTACGAAGCCTGGCAAGCCCGCAAGGGCATGAGCCGTGACGTGGCGATGAAGGCCTACATCAAGCTCATCGACCACCTGAAAGAGAACGACTGAGCAACCAGCCGGTGGCGTCCCCACGGGGATTCGAACCCCGGTTGCCGCCGTGAAAGGGCGGTGTCCTAGGCCTCTAGACGATGGGGACCTGGGAGATCAATTGGTGGAGCCAGGCGGGATCGAACCGCCGACCTCTTGCATGCCATGCAAGCGCTCTCCCAGCTGAGCTATGGCCCCACGCAGCGGGCCGGGATTCTCCTGATCGGGCTGCCGGGTGTCAAATGACCGCCCAAAGCAGACGGCGCCCCGCAGGGCGCCGTCGGCGAGCTTGAAATGGCTGGATTCGCGGCTCAGCGGCGAATGCGACGCGCGAAGCCGAGGCCGACGAGACCCAGCCCGATCAGCGCCAGCGTCCCCGGCTCCGGCACCGAGCGCGGGCGGAAATAGGCGCGGATCAGCATGTCGTCGTGATTGTCGTCCGGCCCGGCGCCCGAGTCGTCCCAGAAGATCCAGGCCTGCGAACCGCTGACGCTGAAGGCGATGGAGCGCGTCGAATTGGCCGAATCGTTCTGCGCGTTGCTGAGACAACCGACCAGCGAGCCAGCGAAGGCGCAGAAATAGAAGTCGATCGGCGAGCCGCCCGTGACCGCCATGCTGCCCATCGCAATCGGCGAGCCGAAGTAGTTCTGCAGCGTCGGCGCATAGCCGGTGTCGTGGTAGGCCGACCCGCCGCCGCCGACGAAGACGTTCCGGTAGCCGGCCTCCTTGCCGTAGTAGAAGAAGTCGATCCAGCCGGCGCCAGTGGTCGCGAGCGAGGCGCCCAGCGAATAGGTGGTGACGCCGAGCGCCGCCAGCTGCGACGCAAAGTTGTTGTTGCTGACGATCCCGGTGGTCGACTGGCCCGGAGCGGCATTGTCGACCAGGATGAACGTGGCATTGGCTGCCGAAGAGATCAGCAGCAGGGTCGTGGCAATGGCAAACCGGCGAAGCATGGTCATACCTTGAACGATGGCGTCCTGAACGTAGAAATGCATATGCCATGCCAGAATGAACTTGCGCAAGAAAATCAATGTGTTAAGACACGAGCGCGCAACCGCCATGGCCAGGGCGTAAAGCAGGGCGACACCCCCCCCCTGTTCTTTACATAAGCTGAGCCGCCGCGCGCGCCAGCCGCCGGCTCGTTTCGTCCCGTCCCAGGATTGCCAGCGTCAGATCGATGGGCGGGCTGACCAATCCGCCGGAAACGGCGACGCGGATCGGCTGGGCAATCTTGCCGAGGCCCGACCCGCTGGCGTCGGCCAGCGCCTGGATTGCTCCATGGATGGCCGGCGCATTCCAGGATTCGAGACGCGCCAGTGCCGCCTGCACCCGTTCCAGCAGGGGGCGCGCCTCGGCCGTCAGGTGCTTGCGCGCGGCCCGGTCCTCATAGGCCTGCGGCGCGTCGAAAAAGAAGCGGCTGGCGGCCGCCATTTCCTTCAAGGTCTTCGCGCGCTCTCGCTGCGCCTCGACAATCGCCTCCAGCGAGGGGCCGTGCCCGGCATCGACGCCGATTCGCCCGAGTTGCCAGCGCAGTTCGGCGGCAATCCGCGACGGCGGCTGCTTGATGAGATGCTGCTGGTTGATCCAGGCCAGCTTGTCCGGGTTGATGGCCGAGGCTGACTTATTGACGTCCCGGATGTCGAACAGCGCAGTCATCTCTTCGAGCGTGAAGATCTCCTGGTCGCCATGCGACCAGCCGAGGCGCGCGAGGTAGTTGAGCAGCGCCTCCGGCAGGTAGCCCTCCTCCCGGTAGTGCAGCACCGAAACCGCGCCGTGGCGCTTCGAGAGCTTGGTGCCGTCGGGGCCGAGGATCATCGGCAGGTGCGCGAAGACCGGAGGCTCCACACCCATCGCGCGCAGCATGTTCATCTGCCGAGGCGTGTTGTTCAGGTGGTCGTCGCCGCGGATGACGTGGGTGATCTTCATGTCGTAGTCGTCCACGACCACGCAGAAGTTGTAGGTCGGGTTGCCGTCAGAGCGCTCGATGATGAGGTCGTCGAGCTCGGCGTTCTGGAATACGACTTTGCCGTGCACGGCGTCGTCGACGACTACCGCGCCTTCGAGCGGGTTCTTGAATCGCACGACCGGCGTTACACCCGCTGGCGGCTGGCGCCCGTTGCGGCAGCGGCCGTCGTAGCGGGGCTTTTCCTTGCGCGCCAGCTGTGCGTTGCGCATCGCCTCAAGCTCTTCCTTGCTGCAGTAGCATCGGTAGGCATGGCCGTCCGCGAGCCACTGCCGGATGACCTCGCGATACCGCGGATAGCGCTTGGTCTGGTAGTGAGGACCCTCGTCGGCCTTCAGTCCGAGCCAGTCCATGCCGTCCAGGATCACCTGGACCGCCTCGGGCGTGGAGCGCTCGCGGTCGGTGTCCTCGATCCGCAGGACGAAGGTGCCGCCGTGCCTGCGGGCATACAACCAGCAGAAGAGCGCCGTGCGTACCCCGCCGATGTGCAGAAGGCCAGTGGGACTCGGTGCGAATCGCGTCCGGATGTTCATGACCGCCGCCAAGCTACCACGGAAGTCCGGGGCTGATCAGCGGCCCGAGGCGATTGGCGAGCGGCAGCGGCAGGCGCGTCCACGCGGCCCTCGCCCAGCCGAGCAACCGGCCCTCCCCGGACTGCACCGAGTCGCGCGGGCGGAGCGGGTAGGCCCAGTACAGGGGGCGCGGCCGGCCACCCCATTGCAGCTTGAATCGATAAGTCCCGGAGTCGACGGTGCTGCGCCCGAAATCGAATACGCGGCTGCCGCGCCCGATCGCCTGGAGCAGGCATTCCCAGTAGAGACGCATGTTCACGGAGGTCGCACGCGCCGCCCGCAGGCTCGCGGCCCACGGAATCTCCGTGCGGTCCCGGAAGTGCGTCAGCAGCGCCGCGGCCGCGGGGCGGTTGTTCAGCCGGATGACGACGACCGAGCAGTCCGCGGCCGCGCGTTCCAGCAGCAACGCGAAAAACCGCCGCGGATACACGGGCGTTCCGAGATCGCGCATCGCGGCTGCGAAGACCCCGTAGAAAGCATCCAGGAGTTCCGCGCCGCCGCAGGCAACGACGGGCGATTCCCGATCGGCGCGCTTCACCTGTGCGCGCAGCTTGGCGCCCAGGCACCGGCCAAGCTCATCGGCGCTCGCCGGGAGTGCAAGTTCCACCGTGGCCTTGTCCTTGCGCGTGTGAAACTCCGGACGTTCGGTGCTGTCGCGAAGTTCGAACACGGCGGCGCGGCATCGGCGCGCAAGCTCCGTCGCGTCCTGTATCAGCGATCGCTCGACATCCGCAGTGTCGCCGATCGGTCCGCCGTAATTGACGAACGGCAGTGAGACCAGTCGTCTGCCCATGATCCAGCCGGTCTGCTCGATGAGCGGCAGTGCGCCGGTCAGCCGGCCGGCGGCATCGCGGGTGGCGAATCGATGGATCGTGAAGCCGAACGCCTCGGCTGCGAGCCCGCTCCAGCGCCAGGTGTGATACAGCGTGGCGCGCGGGTGAGCCAGCACGAATGCATCCCAATCAGATTCCGACACCGGCGCTCCCACGACACCCGCTGCTGTCGGCAATATAGCCGCTGTAGCGCGGGCGATGCCCGGCTCGCACTCCGTTGACCCCCGCCGCCGGTGGCCCTTAGAATCGGCGCCCCCAACGGGCGGTTAGCTCAGTGGTAGAGCACTGCTTTCACACGGCAGGGGTCGCAGGTTCAAGCCCTGCACCGCCCACCATTTAAATCAGACACTTACGGCATTTCTGCGGTTTTCACGATTGCCGTACGGACAGCCGTACGGAAACGCAAATCGAGACTTTCACGACCTGCTGTCAGCCGAATGGCTATGACCGCATCACGCGTTCAGCCGCCTTCACCAGGAAGCCGGAACGCGTCTCACCGTGCTTGCGGGCGTATTCATCGATGCGTCGCAGCGTCGACGCCGGTACCGTGATGTTGATCTTCTCGGCCGGCCCGAAATACTTCTCGACCGGGACGTCCACGATCCCCCATGTCCAGCCTTTGTACTCGCGATCTGCCTGCCACGCGCTCATCGGCTTGGGCCGCGGCAGCGCCTTCCCGGTCTCGGCCAGGACCTCGCAGTGAGCTTCGATCGCCTCCCGCGCCTTGTCGAAGGCTTCCTCAATCGTATCGCCGGCACTGAAGCAGCCCGGCAAATCCGGCACGACGACGCCGAATGCGCTCTTCTTCGTTCCCGCCTCAATTGCAATGGTGAACTTCATTTCAGTCGCGCCTGTTTCCTGATCTTGTGCACCAACCCTTTGCCCAGGTCCTTCCTGGCATGCGGCACCGTAAGGTGCCCCGCAATCGTCGGGTGCTTGAAAACATGATGACTGCCCGATATCCGGTCCTCGATCCAGCCCGCTTTCTTCAGCTCCCGGATCAAGCCATCGCTTTTCATGGTGGTTATTATACCTACCAACTGGGATTGTCAAGAACAGGGCGCGCCAACCGGGATGTTGACCCTACATGGCGAAGTCGTCGTCGGGCGCAACCAGCCTTGGCGGTCTTGCGGAGGTATGCGGCTCTCGCTCGAGCTGCTCTTGCCTGTTGGCGCGCCACTCGAGCCATGCGTCGCGCGCTGCCTGACGTTCATGTTCCAAGTCATAACGCGGTGTCGGTTCCGCGTCGCGATCGCGCCGCGCGGCCTGCACATCCCCGGTCAGGTCCAGGATTGAACGCTCGACGATCTGCCGCTCTCGCTCGATTCGACCCAGTTCCGCGGCGAGTCGCAGGCGCTCGTCGGCTTCCTCTCGAATGCGCCAGCCGACCTCGGAGTGGTCCCCGCGGCGCTCGATGGCCGTGACAGACGGGCCCATGTGTTGACCCGGCATCCGCTCTTCGCCTTGGGCCTCAAGGCTGCGATGGTCGACGCGGGATTCGAGACCAAGGGACTGAAGGTTTTCGTTGGTCAGGGCTGCCCAGCGCTCCCGGATCGCTGTGACCTCCTCTTTGGCGGGTCCCAGGCCTTGCTTGGCGCGGTCCGTGTCGGCCCACTCGATTGGGGTCTTGGCGCCGAGGCCGGTCGCCTCGACGCGGCGGGTCGTCGTCAAGATGTGGGCATGGAAGTTGCGCTCGTCGCCCTCGCGATGCGGCTTATGGATCGCAAAATCCACGGCGCAGCCATAGCGATTCGCGATTTCCTGGCTGAATTCCCGGGTCAGGTCCAGCCGTTGCGCTTTGGTCAGTTCATTGGGCAGGGCGACTTCGTACTCGCGCGCGACCCTGGCGTCCTTGCGCTTCTCGGCGACCTCGGCGGCGTTCCACAGTTGCTGACGGTCGCGCGCCCAGTTGATGTCGCGCTTGGTGGCCTCGACCGGTAGCACGATCTCGGCGTGCTCGACGCCGCATTTGCGCGTGTAATCGAACACCTGGCCGGTCGTGTGATCCTCGATCCGCTCGGCCGCGCGGTATGCCGCGGCGGTCGTCGCACTGCGACCGGCTCCGCGCGATACCGGCTTCACGGACAGGTGGTAGATGGCCATGCCGACACGCGCCTCTTACGCTCCGCCCTGCGGGACCGGCGACCCGGAACGCGTTGGAACGCGGGCCGTAGCAGCCGGTCCCTTCTTGCCCCGCAGCATCGAAATGCACGCATCACCATGCTGCGGGGCCACACCGGGGGTCCTGGGGGCGAGGCGGAAACGCCGG
>JBQTKF010000055.1:0-72974 GCA_052386355.1 Gammaproteobacteria bacterium | reverse complement strand
CGCCGCGGCGTGCGCCTTCCGCACCGAGTCCATCAGCTCGCCGACGCCGCTGCCGTGCAGCGCAGAGACGAAGTGCAGGGGCGCGAAATCGAGGAAGCGCAGCCGCTGCGCCAACTCGCCGCGCAGTTCTTCGCGGCGTGCGGGCGCCACATGGTCCCACTTGTTGACCGCGATCACGAGCGCGCGGCCGCGCTCGGCGACGATGCCGAGCAGCGTCGCATCCTGCTCTGAGACCGTTTCGCGCGCGTCCAGCACGCCGATCACGACATGGGCGTCGTCGATCGCCTGCAGCGCCTTGATGACGCTGACCCGCTCCACTCCTTCGCCGACGCGGGCGCGCCGGCGCACGCCGGCCGTGTCCACCAGCACATAGGCTCGCCCGTCGCGCTCGAACGGCACTTCGACCGCGTCGCGAGTCGTGCCCGGCTGATCGAAGGCGATCATCCGCTCCTCCCCGAGCAGCCGGTTGACCAGCGTCGATTTGCCGACATTCGGCCTGCCGACCACGCAGACCCGGATCGCGCGCTCGGCAGCGGCTTCCTGCGCCGGCGGCGGCGCGCGGCCGTCGAGCGCGCGCTCGACGAGCGCGTCGAGCCCCTGGCGGTGCGCCGCCGACAGCGGCAGCGGCTCGCCGAGACCCAGCGCGTGGAATTCCGCGGTCGCAACCGCGGGAACGCTTCCTTCGCACTTGTTGACGGCGACGGTGACCGGCTTGCCGCTCCGTCGCAGCACGTCGGCGACAAAGCGGTCCGCGGGATCGAGGCCGGCCTGCCCGTCGACCAGCAGCACCACGTGATCCGCTTCCTCGATCGCGTGCCGGGTCTGCTGCGCCATCAGCTGCTCGATGCCGCGCGGCGACTCGACCAGACCGCCGGTGTCCACGACGATGAAGCGATGCGGCTCGAACAGGCCGTAGCCATACTGGCGGTCGCGCGTGAGGCCGGGCTCGTCGGCGACGATGGCGTCGCGGGTGCCGGTCAGTGCATTGAAAAGCGTTGACTTGCCGACATTCGGCCGGCCGACGAGTGCGACGACGGGCAGCATGGCCGCGCCATCCGGGCCCGGTCAGCTGCTCGCGCGCCGCGCCGCGCGCCAGGCCTGCACATCGCCCGCATCGGTCTGCACCAGCGTGAGTCCGCCCGCTATGACCGGCGCATTGCTGATGCGCTGGCCGCCGGCCTTGCCGCGGGCCAGCAACGCGCCGCTCGCGGCGTCCAGCCAGTGCAGCCAGCCCTCGAAGTCCGCCACCACGATGACATCCCCCTCGATCGCGGGAGCCGTGAGCCCCCGCCGCAGCAGCTGTTCCTGGCGCCAGATCTCGGTGCCGTCGCGGCGGCGCAG
Source organism: Gammaproteobacteria bacterium (assembly GCA_052386355.1). GTDB lineage: Bacteria > Pseudomonadota > Gammaproteobacteria > Steroidobacterales > Steroidobacteraceae > SCUD01. The sequence goes on along the minus strand of JBQTKF010000055.1, from coordinate 71,633 downwards.
CGCCACCACGGCGCTGTCGGAAGTCGTCACGTACAGCCGCTCCTCGTCGGCGGCGAAGCCGCGGTGGCTCGAGAGGTCGCGGCCCCACCAGACCTGGCCCGAGTCGAGCGCGAGCATCGCGACCCTGCCCTGGAAGCCGGCCACGTATACGTCTTCGCCGAGCACGCGCAACGGGGAATCGATGTCCACCAGCCTTTCGATCTCGGTGCGGCCCTTCGCCGGCGCAACCGTCGCGGTCCACAGCAATTCACCTTCGGCGAGCGTGAGCGCGGCGACGCGGCCGTTGTCGAAGCCCGCCAGCACGACGTCCCCGCTGACGACCGGCGCGCCGTTGCCACGCAGCGTGAGACGCGGGACCGGCTGTTCGAAGCTCCAGGCCTCGCTGCCATCCGCCGCGCGCAGTCCCAGCACCCGGCCGTCCACGGTGCGCACCACGACCAGGCCGCCGGCGACGGCCGGCGCGGTGAGCACTTCACCGCCGACCGCGGCATGCCAGCGCTCCGCGCCGTTTTCCGCGTCGAGCGCGACGACTTCGCCGGAGTTGGTGCCGACCGCGACCAGGCCCGAGCCTACGCCGGGACCGCCGGCGAATGTGAACTCGGTCTCCGCGCGCCACAGTTCGCGGCCAGTCGCGAGATCGAGCGACTTGACGTCGCCTCCGTGGCCGGCGACGTAGGCGCGAGTCCCGGAGATGGCAGGCCGGAGCCCGAGGCGCAGCACCTCGTCGCCGCCGCCCGTACCGGCGCTCCAGGCGCGCGAGACCTCGAGCACGGGCTCGAAACGGACCAGTTCCGCCGGCGGGTCAACCTCCTTTTCCTTGCTGCAACCCGCGGCCAGGACGGGGATCAGCAGGAAAACCATGTGATTTGCTCGCATGCCCTACTCCGTGGCCGCCGCGGCGGCGAGTCCGTCGATCTTGTATCCGAGCAGCTCGCCGTCCACGAGTCCCGGCGGCGCGCCGGTGGCCGCTTCCTGCGCCCGGCGATAGGCCTCGAGCGCGCCCGCCCGATCGCCCTTCGCGAGCAGCGCATCGCCGCGCAATTCGGCGACGCGGGCATCCACCGACGGTGTCGCGGCGCCGTCCAGCGTCGCGAGCGCGGCATCGTGCAGCCCCTGGGCGAGCTGCAGGCGGGCCAGACGGAGCCTCGACACCAGGCGCAGTTCCGGATCGCGCGTCGAATCCATGACCTGCGTCAGCCTTGCGGCCGCGGCTGCAAGGTCGCCGCCCTCGACGTCGAGGCGTGCAAGCACCAGCGCCGCCTGGTCCGCGTACGGGGTGTCCGCGTACTGGCCGGTCAGTTCGCCCGCGATGCGCACGCCGTCCTCGCGCTGGTTGCGCGCGAGCGCTTCCAGCATCGCGCTGAAGCGCGACTCCGCGGCGAGTGAGCGGCCGGACTGGCGCGCTTCCCACCAGCGCCAGCCGTAGTAGCCGCCAAGCGCAAGCGCCACGCCGGCAAACAGCCAGATCCAGTTCACGCGCAGCCATTGCTTCAGCTGCTCCGCCTGCTCGCGCTCGGAAAGAAATTCGTCGACCATGCTTCCCCTTGTCTCAGCCCCGGCCCAGCAGCTTCGCGAGCCGCGCCGCCAGTTCCGCAAACGCGCATTCCTGCTGCCCGGTATCGCCGCGCAGCGGCTTGATCGCCGCCATGCCGCGCGCCGCCTCGTCCTCGCCGACGATGACCGCGAACGACGCGCCGCTCTTGTCGGCGCGCTTCATCTGTGCCTTGAAGCTTCCGCCGCCCATGTGGGCCTGCACGCCGGCACCGGGCAGGGCATCGCGCAGTCGGTCGGCGAGCGCGATGCCTTCGCGCTCCGCGCGTTCGCCCGCCAGCACCAGGTAGACCGCCGGGACCGTGCCCGGCGCCGGCACTCCGGCCGCCTGCAGCAGTGCGACCAGCCGCTCAATGCCGAGTGCCCAGCCGATCGCCGGCGTCGGCTCACCGCCCAGCATCTCGACCAAGCCATCATACCGGCCGCCGGAACAGACGGCATCCTGGGCGCCGAGCGCCGTCGTGGTCCATTCGAACACCGTGCGCGAGTAGTAGTCGAGGCCCCGCACCAAGCGCGCGTCCACCTCGTGCCGGATGCCGCAGGCTTCCAGCAGCGCGCGGAAGCGGTCGAAGTGCGCCCGAGATTCCGCGTCGAGGTGGTCGGTGAGCGCCGGCGCCCCGGCGATCACGCCGGCGAGCGCCGGGTTCTTGGAATCGAGGATGCGCAGCGGATTGGTCTCGAGGCGCCTCAGACTGTCCGCGTCGAGCGTGGCACGGTGGCTGCCGAAGTACTCCACCAGGCGCGCACGATACGCGCGGCGCGACTCCGGCGTGCCGAGTGAGTTGATCCGGAGCGTGAGGCCCGCGATGCCGAGCCGGCGCCACAGCCGCGCCGCGACCTGGATCACTTCGGCATCGATGTCGGGACCGGCGAAACCCAGGGCCTCGCAATCGATCTGGTGGAATTGCCGGTAGCGCCCGGCCTGCGGCCGCTCATGGCGGAACATCGCGCCGGCCGTCCACAGGCGCTGCTTCTGGTTGTGCAGCAGGCCGTGCTCGATGGCTGCGCGCACCAGCCCCGCCGTCGCCTCCGGGCGCAGCGACAGCACGCCGCCGCCGCGGTCCTCGAAGCTGTACATCTCCTTCTCGACGATATCGGTGTGCTCGCCGATCGATCGGGAGAAGAGTTCCGCATGCTCGACCAGCGGCACGCGCATTTCCTGGTAGCCGCAGTCGGCGAAGACCTCGCGGGCCGCGCGCTCGACCAGCTGCCACCAGGGCATCTCCCCGGCGAGCAGGTCGTTCATGCCGCGCACGGACTGGAGGCCGTGGTTCATGGCTGCACCGTCGTCCACCACCAGAACGCGAACACCACCGCGATCGCGAGCAGGAGCGCGGCCAGCGGCCAGGCCCAGCGCGCGGGGTTGCGCGCCCGGGGCTTGAGGTCGAGCGCCGGCAGGAAACTCGGTTCGGGAACCTCGTCGGCATCAAACCCGGCGACCACCTCGGCCTCCGGCACGCCGAGGAGCGCCGCATAGTTGCGCAGGTGCCCGCGCGCGAACACCGGCGCGCCCAGGAGCGCGAAACGTTCCTGCTCCATCGCGAGCACCAGTGCGGGATTGAGGCGCAGCCGCTCCGCGGCGACCTCGATCGACAGGCCAAGGGCCTCGCGGGCGGCGCGCAAGCGGGCGCCCGGCGACGCGGCGCGGCCCGCGTTCATCCGCGGTTCCGGCTTTCCAGGTCGTCGAGCATGCGCCGCTGCGCCGACTCCGGGAATTCCTTGCGCAGCCGTTGGGCGAATCCCGCGGCCGCCGCGGTGTCCTTGAGCGCCGACTCGATCCGGTAGCCGAGCATCAGGGCGTCTGCCGAGGCGGGAGCGACAGCCAGGTAGCGCTCGACGAACGCGCGCGCCTGCAGATGGTTGCCGCGGTCGTGCGTGACGCCCGCGAGCTGCACCAGGGTTTCCGGGTAGGCGGTGGAGATCGCGAGCGCCTGGCGCAGGTACTGCTCCGCGCGCTCGAGCCTGCCCGCGCTCCTCGCGCACACGCCCGCGTTGGTGTAGGCGACCGCCGGTGTGCGGTAGACCGGGTTGCCGGCCGCCTTCACGAACATCGCCTCGCCCTTCGCGTGCTCGCGATTGCGGCACAGGAATGCGCCCAGCGCATTCTGCGCCTCCGGGCTGTCGGCATCCGAGCGCAGCGCCTGGCGGAAATGCTTCTCGGCGCGCTTCTTCTCGAGCAGCCGCTCGTAGACCAGCCCCGCCGCCAGCTGCACGGTCACGTCCCTCGGATTCTGCACCAGCGCCTTCTCGATCTTGTCGCGCGCAACCACGAGCTGGTCGCGCTTGAGGTACTCCATCGCGAGGCGCGCGTTGATGCGCCCGGCCTCGATCATCGGGTCCGCCGCCGGCTGCTGCGCCTCCGCCGGCAGGCAGAGCATGAGTGCCAGCGCCCATGCCGGGATGCAGGTCCTCATGCGCGCACCGCAAGCCGCGTCAGCTTGCTCCCCAGCCGCACCTGGGTGCGGTCCAGCACCTGGCCGCGAAGCTGGCCGCAGGCCGCATCGATGTCGTCGCCGCGGGTCTTTCGGATGGTCGCCATCACGCCTCCCTGCATCAGCAGGTCGCGGAACCGGCGGATCGCCTCGGCAGGCGAGCGGCGGAACCTCGTGCCCGGAAACGCATTGAATGGAATCAGGTTCACCTTCGCGTCATGACCGCGTAGCAGCGCCGCAAGTTCCCGCGCCTGCTCCGGCCGGTCATTGACGCCTTCCAGCAGGGTGTACTCGAAAGTCACGCTGCGGCCGTTCTGGCGCTCGAGATAATGCCAGCAGGCCGCCAGCAGCTCGGCGATCGGATGCCGGCGGTTGATCGGCACCAGTTCGTCGCGCAGCACGTCGTTCGGCGCATGCAGCGACACCGCGAGCGCGACATTGATGTCCTCCGCGAGCCGGTAGATCTGCGGCACGAGCCCGGAAGTGGACAGCGTCACGCGCCTTCGCGACAGGTCGTAGCCCAGGTCGTCGAGCATCAATTGCATGGCCGGCAGCACGTGGCGGTAGTTGGCGAGCGGCTCTCCCATGCCCATCAGCACGACGTTCGTCACGATGCGCTCGCCGTCCGGGTCATGGCCGAGCTCGCGATGCGCGAGCCAAACCTGGCCGATGATCTCGGCTGCGGTCAGGTTGCGGTTGAAGCCCTGCTGACCGGTTGCACAGAAGGCGCAATCGAGAACGCAGCCGACCTGGCTCGAGATGCAGAGCGTGCCGCGCCCCGGCTCCGGGATGAACACGGTCTCGATCACCTGCTGGGCGGCGGTCGCGCCGGGCATCCTCAGGAGCCACTTGCGCGTGCCGTCAGCGGCGGTGCGCGCCGTCACGATCTCGGGCACGCGCACCTCGGCGACCGCCTCGAGCCGGGCGCGGAAGTGCTTTGCGAGGTCGGTCATGCGCGCGAAGTCGGACTCGCCGCGGCGGTAGATCCATTTCAGCAGCTGGCGCGCGCGATATGGCTTCGCGCCGAGGCCGGCCACGAAGGCCTCCAGCTCCGGTCGCGTCAGGCCCAGGAGATTGGTGCGCGGGCCGGCGGTGTTCATGGCGGCGTCCGGCCTAGCGCGTGCGAGGGCAAAGTGCGACTTCGGCGAAGAAGAAGGCGATCTCCCGCGCGGCATTCTCGGCGCTGTCGGAGCCGTGCACGACGTTTTCCTCGATGCTGGTCGCAAGATCGGCGCGGATCGTGCCGGGCGCAGCCTTCTTCGGGTCGGTGGCGCCCATCACATCGCGGTTCCGGGCGACCGCGGACTCGCCCTCGAGCACCTGCACCATCACCGGGCCGGAAGTCATGTAGACGCAAAGGTCGCGGAAAAAAGGACGCTCGCGATGCACCGCGTAGAACCCTTCGGCCTGGCTCTTCGTCAGGTGCAGCATGCGGGCGCCGACGATGCGAAGCCCGGCGCCTTCGAAGCGCCGGTACACGTCGCCGATCAGGTTGCGGGCGACGCCGTCGGGCTTGACGATGGAAAGGGTCCGCTCGAGCGCCATGGATTCACCGGCTGCGGGTCATTTCGGACCGCGCATTCTAGCGTCCGGGGTACCGCCGCGGCAATCGCCGCGGGCCCGGAAGTGCCTGCCGCGAAAGGGAAATTCAGACGCTGAAGCTCTCGCCGCAGCCGCATTCGCCGCGCACGTTGGGGTTCCTGAAACGGAACGACTCGTTGAGGCCGTGGCGCACGAAATCGATTTCGGTGCCGTCGATCAGGGCGAGGCTGTCAGGATCCACCAGCACCCGCACGCCCTGGCTCTCGAACACCCGGTCACCGGGCTGACGCTCGTCCGCGTAGTTGATCACGTAGGCAAAGCCCGAACAGCCGGTCTTGCGCACCCCGAGGCGCAGGCCGATGCCGGCCCCGCGCTCCGCGAGGAAGCGCCGCACGCGGTCGGCCGCCGCGGATGTGAGCGTGATGGCCATGGCGAGGCTCATTGTACCGTACGTGCCGCGGCGAGCAGCGCGGTCTCGGCGTCCAGAACTGCCAGCAAGCGTCCCAGTTTCGCGGGCGGCGCGCCGATTTCGTGCGCCAGTTCACGCACCGCCGCGGGAACGGCGCCGTCCACGGCGCTGCCGCGCAGTCCCTGAGCGACCAGCGAAGCCGCCGCCAGCGTGTGCGGGCAGCCCCAGGCGCGGAACGCGCAGTCCGCAATGCGCCCGTCGTGGATGCGCGCCTCGAAACGCACCCAGGCGCCGCGATCGAGCGCAACTGCCTCGCCATGCACCGCCCTGCCCTCGCCCGGCGCGAGTGCGCCGCCGCACGGCAGCAATGCGAACAGTTCGCGCACGCGCGGCGAGTACCGCACGGGTTCCCCGCTCATGCCACCCGCTCCAGTGCGCCCGGTGGCAGCACCGAGCGCAGTCGGCACACGGCTGCGACGACCCGGGCGGCCGCGCGGTCGATCTCCTTCGCGGTGGTGCCGCTGCCGAGGCTGAAGCGCAGCGAGGCCTGGATCGCGAGATCCGAGCGGCCGAGCGCACGCAGCACGTAGGATGGCTCGGCGACCCCGGAGTGGCATGCCGCGCCGCTCGTCGCGGCGACCGCACCGTCGAGATCGAGCAGCAGGCTCTCGCCCTCGACGCCGGCGAATCCGACATTCAGGATGCCGGGCGCCGAGGGTTGCGCGACGCCGTTGCGCCACAGCGGCGCCGCCGGCTGCAGGGCCTGCCACAGCCGCTCGCGCAGCGCGCACACGCGGGCTGCCTCGGCCGGGAGCGCCTGGCGCGCGATCCTGCAGGCGATGCCGAAGCCCACGATCTGGTGGGTCGCGAGCGTCCCCGGGCGCAGCCCTCCCTCGTGCCCGCCACCGGACATCAGAGGCCGCAGCGGCGGGCGCGGCTGCCGGCGGACATACAACGCGCCGATACCCTTGGGCCCGCCCAGCTTGTGGGCGCAGAATGAGAGCAGCGCGATGCCGTCGTCGGCGCTTACGTCGAGCGGCAGCTTGCCCGCGCTCTGCGCCGCGTCGACGTGCAGCGGCACGCCGCGCTGGCGGCACAGCCTGGCGATGGACGTGATGTCCGTGAGCGCCCCCGTCTCGTTGTTGACATGCATGAGCGTGACCAGCGCCGTGTCCGGACGCAATGCCGCGGCGACCGCCGCCGGCTGTACCGCGCCCGCGGCGTCCGGGGGCAGCCAGCCGATCTCGAAACCCTCGCGCTCGAGCTCGCGGCAGGCGCCGGTCACCGCGCGATGCTCGACGCGCGAGCTCAGGACGTGGCGGTGCGGGCGAGGCGCCGCGCGCGCCGCGCCGAGGATCGCAAGATTGACGCTCTCGGTCGCGCCCGAGGTGAAGACGAGCGCATCGGCCGGCGCGCCGATCAGTCCGGCGACTTGCTCGCGGGCGCGCGCGACGGCCTCCGCGGCTGCGCGGCCTGCCGCGTGTCCCGAGGACGGGTTCGCCTGCGCCGCCGGATCGGCGAGGCAGCCGCTCATCGCTTCCGCGACGCGCGCGTCGAGCGGCGCGGTCGCTGCCCAGTCGAGGTACACGGCGCCGTTGCCGCTCACGGGCCGGCCGCCTCCGGCGGCAGCCGTCGCTCGATGGCCGCGAGCAGCCCGCGCAGGATGCGCACCTCGCCGGCGTACGGCACGGCGCGCGCCAGCAGGCGTCGGATGCGCGGCGCGAGCTGCGACGCATTGCCTTCGTGCATGAATCCCGCACGCCGCGCGACCGCGTCGAGGTGATCCCAGAGCGCCGCCAGCTCCTTCGCGCTGGCGGGCGGATCCACGCCCTGCACGGCAGGGACCGCGCCCGCGGCGAGGAAGATCTCGTAGCAGAGGATCTGCACTGCCTGCGCGAGATTCAGGGACTCGTAGGCCGGATCCGCCGGAATACGCACGACCGCGTGGCAGCGCGCGAGGTCCTCGTTCGAAAGGCCATTGCGCTCGCCGCCGAACAGCAAAGCCGCCGGCCGCGACACGGATGCCGCCACCAGTTCGGCGGCCGCCGCGCGCGGGTCCAGCACGCGGTGATGCGCACTGCGCCTGCGTGCGCTGGTGCCGAGCACCAGCCCGCAATCGGCGATCGCAGCCTCGACCGATTGCTCGATACGCGCGGCGCGCAGCAGGTCCGCGCCGCCCGCCGCGCGCGTGAGCGATTCCGCGTCGGCCGGCGCCTGGGGCTGCACCAGCACCAGCGCATCGAGGCCCATGTTGCGCATCGCGCGCGCGCTGGCGCCGACGTTGCCCGGATGGGTCGTGTCCACGAGCACGATGTGGATTGCGGCTGGCATCGTGATTCCCGGAGAATGGCGGCTATTCTACTTCGGGAGACGGCATGCATCCCCTCGTGAACATCGCGACCGCCGCCGCGCGCCGCGCCGGCGAGTTGATCATGCGCAGCCTCGATCGCGCGGGCACCGTCGCCGCCAGCGAAAAGAGCCGCAATGACTTCGTGAGTGAGGTGGACCGCGCGGCGGAGCAGGCGGCGATCGCGACCATCCGCAAGGCCTACCCCGGCCACGGCATCCTCGCCGAGGAGAGCGGCCGCCACGAGGGAGACGACTACACCTGGGTCATCGATCCGCTCGACGGCACCACCAACTTCCTGCACGGCCTCCCGCATTTCGCGGTGTCGGTGGCCTGCCGCCACCGTGGTCGCGCCGAAGCGGGCGTCATCCTGGATCCTGTGCGCAATGAGCTGTTCACCGCCGCGCGCGGCGGCGGCGCGCAACTCGAGGGACGCCGGCTGCGTGTGTCGCGCCACAACGGACTCGACGGCGCGCTGATCGGCACCGGCTTCCCGTTCCGGGAGAACAAGCGCTGGATGCGGCCCTACCTCGGCATGCTGGAATGCGTCATGGACCGGGCCGCGGGCGTGCGCCGCCCCGGCGCCGCAACGCTCGACCTGGCGTACGTCGCCGCGGGCCGCCTCGACGGGTTCTGGGAAGTCGGCCTCGCGCCCTGGGACACCGCGGCAGGCAACCTGATGATCGTCGAGGCCGGTGGCCTCATCGGCACCTTCGCGGGCCGCGAGTACCAGGACGGCGGCAACCTCGTCGCGGGCAATCCGCGCGTGTATGCGGCGCTCATCGAGAGCTTCGCGCCGTTCCTGAACGACGAGCTTCGCCAATAGCGCGGGCCCGCGGCTCGCAATCACGCCGGGGCTGGGGTAGAGTCCGCTGAATTTTCCGGGGGGCCGCGCATGAACCTGTTCCGCACCAAGCCGTGCCAAGCGGTCATGGATGCCGATACTGCCCAGCCTGGCGAGGTCACGCTGAAGCGCGTGCTCACGGCGCGGCACCTCGTGCTGCTCGGCATCGGCGCGGTGATCGGGGCCGGCATCTTCGTGCTGACCGGTCATGCCGCCGCGAACCACGCCGGTCCGGCCGTGGTTCTCTCGTTCGTGATCGCCGGCGTCGCCTGCGGCCTGGCGGGCCTGTGCTACGCGGAATTCGCGTCGATGCTGCCGGTCTCGGGCAGCGCCTACTCCTACGCCTACGCGACGCTTGGCGAGTTCACGGCCTGGTTCATCGGCTGGATGCTGGTGCTCGAGTACACGTTCGCCGCGGCGACGGTCTCGGTCGGCTGGTCCGGCTACTTCACCGGACTGCTGGACTCCATCGGCAGCGGCCTCGGCGTCTCGGTCTCGCTGCCGCCGGCGCTCACCTCCGCACCATTCGATCTGGTGGACGGCCGCGTCGTATCCACGGGTTCGATCGTCAACCTGCCTGCGGTCGCCATCGCGACCGCAATCGCCGCGCTCTGCTACCGCGGCATCACGCAGTCGGCGTTCGTCAATTCGATCATCGTCGCCATCAAGCTCGTCGTGATCCTGCTGTTCATGGGCTTCAGCCTGCAGTTCATCGACACCTCGAACTGGACCCCTTTCATACCGGAGTCGCAGGGTCCCGGGCAATTCGGCTGGGACGGCGTGCTGCGCGCCGCGTCAATCGTGTTCTTCGCCTACATCGGCTTCGACGCGGTCTCGACCGCGGCCCAGGAGGCGAAGAATCCGCAGCGCGACATGCCGATCGGGATCCTGGGTTCGCTCTTCATCTGCACGCTGATCTACATCGCGATGTCCGCGGTGATGACCGGCATCATGCCGTACACCATGCTCGGTACGCCGAAGCCGGTCGCGACCGCGCTCGAGACCTACCCGAGCCTGCTGTGGCTCAAGACGCTGGTCGAGATCGGCGCGATCGCGGGCCTGTCCTCGGTGATCCTGGTGATGATGGTCGGGCAGCCGCGTATCTTCTACTCGATGGCGCGCGACGGCCTGATTCCGGCCGCCTTCGGCCGGATCCACCCGAAACATCGCACGCCGCACATCGGCACGGTGGTTGTAGGCATCACCGCGGTGTTCCTCGCTGCGCTGCTGCCGATCGGCAGGCTGGGCGAGATGGTGTCGATGGGCACCTTGCTGGCGTTCGCGACCGTGTGCGTCGGCATCCCGGTGCTGCGCCGTACGCGCCCCGACCTGCCCCGCGGTTTTCGCGTGCCGGCGGCACCCCTGGTCGGCATCCTTGGCGCCGCGGCCTGCCTCTACCTCTTCTACCAGTCGTTCAAGGACAACTGGCACTGGATGCTGGGCTGGATCGTGATTGGCCTGCTGATCTACTTCGGCTACAGCCGACGGCATAGCAAGCTGAACGCCTGAGCCGCCGGCACTCGAGACCCGGCCCGGGGCCGACCGGGCTCCCTCGCTCGCTCGAAAGAATCGGAGCAACTCGCTCGCTTCGGGACCACGGCCGGCCCCGGACCCGCGCACGGCTGGCTGCAGCCCAGGCGTTTGGCCGCGATCAGTCCTGCTTGGGTCCGGCTTCGGGCAGGTCGGGGCCGCGCAGGTCCACCGGCTCGCCGCGCCTGCGCATGCGGATGTTGACCATCTCAACGCCGACGGAGACCGCAATCGCGAAGTACAGGTAGGCCTACTGGATCTCGAACTCGAACGACTCGGCGATCAGGGCCACGCCGATCAGGATCAGGAAGGCGAGCGCGAGGATCTTGATGGTCGGATGGCGCTCGATGAATTCGTGGATCGGCCGCGCCAGGAACATCATCACGAACACGGCGATCACGATCGCGGAGACCATCACCTCGATGTGCTCTGCCAGGCCGACGGCGGTCAGCACGGAATCGAGCGAGAACACGATGTCCACCAGACCGATCTGGATCACCACGGCCATGATGTTGGCGCGCAGTTTCACCGACTTGCCATGCGCGTCCGCCGCGCCCTCGAGCGCTCCGTGAATCTCGGTGACACTCTTGACCAGCAGGAACAGCCCGCCCGCGAACAGGATCAGGTCGCGGCCCGAAATCTCTTCGCCCAGCACGGTGAACAGCGGCGCGGTGAGCCGGATCAGCCAGGTGATCGAGAACAGGAGCGCGATGCGCGTAACCATCGCGAACGCGAGGCCGAGGATGCGGCCGCGCGGCTGCAGTTCCTTGGGCAGCTTGGAGACCAGGATCGACAGGAAGATGATGTTGTCGATGCCGAGGACGATCTCGAGCAGCGTCAGCGTCAGGAACGCGAGCCAGACCTGCGGATCGGCGAGCAATTCGATCATGCGGCGCCTCCCGCGCCCTCAGGGCAGCGCATCGACTTCTCCCCGCTTCTCGGGTGGCATGAAATCGCGCTGCGAGGCGCCGAGATCGAGCGCAATCGCGCCGGCGACGTAGATCGAGGAGTAGGTGCCGATCACGATGCCGATCGAGAGTGCGACCGCGAAGCCGCGCAGCGTCTCCCCGCCGAGCACCGCGAGGAACAACACCGACGCCAGCGCGCAGCCCGCCACGATGATGGTGCGGCCGAGCGTCTCGTTGATGGCGCGATCGATGACCTGCGCAGGCTCGGCCTTGCGCATCGAGCGGAAGCGCTCGCGGATGCGGTCGAAGATCACGACCGTGTCGTTCACCGAGTAACCGAGGATGGTCAGGAGCGCCGCGACCACGTTGAGGTCGAACGGGATCTGCAACAGCGCGATCGCCCCGGTCGCGACGATGGGGTCGTGCAGCGACGCCACCAGCGAGCCGATGCCGAAGCGCCAGCGGAACCGCAGCGCGATGTAGACCAGCACCAGCAGCAGCGTCATCAGCACGGCGAGCGCCGCCTGCTCGCCGAGCTGGCGGCTGACCTGCGGGCCAACCGACTCGGTGCGGCGCAACTCCGCCGCCGGGTCGGCCGCGCGCAGCGCCGAGAGTACGCGGTCCGCGATCGCGGCCGCCTCGCCCGGTCCCGCCGGCGGCAGGCGCACCTCGAGTTCGCTCGCGGTGCCGAAGTTGCGCACCTGGTAGTCCTCGAACCCGGCCGCGTCGAGCGCCTCCCGAGCGCGCTCGAGATCCACGACCTGCGTGAACCCGACCTCGAGCACCACGCCGCCGGTGAAGTCCACGGTCAGGTTCAGGCCGCGCGTCGCGATCACCGCGATCGAGACGAAGATCATCAGCGCCGACAATGCGTACCAATGCCGCCGGCGCTGCATGAACCGGATCGAGGGGACCTGACTGAGGAACTGCATCATCGGCGCACCCTCAGATCGCCAGCCGTTCGACGCGGCGGCGGCGGCCGTAGACCAGGTGGATGAGCGCGCGGCTGCCGACGAGCGCCGTGAACATCGAGGCCGCGATACCGATGCAGAGCGTGACGGCGAACCCGCGTACGGGCCCGGAACCGAACATGAACAGCACGATGCCCGACATCAGCATGGTCACGTTGGAATCGGCGATCGCCGAGAATGCCTTGTCGAATCCCGCGTTGATCGCCGCAAGCGGCGAGGCGCCGATCGCGAGTTCTTCGCGGATGCGCTCGTAGATCAGGATGTTGGCGTCCACGGCCGTGCCGACCGTGAGCACGATGCCGGCGATGCCGGGCAGCGTCAGGGCGGCGTCGAACAGCCCGAGCACGGCGATGATGAAGATCACGTTCGAGGTCAGCACCACGCAGGCGATGACGCCGAACACGCGGTAGTAGACGATCATGAACAGGAAGATCGCGATCGAAGCGATCGTGAGCGCCCGCGCACCGTCCTCGATGTTGTCCTGCCCGAGGCTCGGCCCGATCACCCGCTGCTCGACGATGTAGACCGGGGCGGCGAGTGCGCCGGCGCGCAGGAGTTTCGCGAGCTCCGTCGCCTCGGCGGCCGAGAGGCCGGTGATCTGGAAATTATTGGAGAATACGCCGCGGATCGTCGCGACGCTGATGACCTCCTCCTTTGAGCGGTCCAGTACCACCTGGCGCCCTTCGCGTACGACCAGCTCGCGGTCCTTCTCGATGAACACGACCGCCATCGGCCGGTTCAGGTTTTCGCGCGTGGTGCGCAGCATCTCCTCGCCTCCGCGGCTGTCGAGGCGCACGCTGACCGCAGGCTCGCCCTGGGATGGCGAAAACGAGGCGTCGATCAACTGCTCGCCGGTCGCGATCACGTCGCGCTTCAGCAGCACCGGGTTGCCGCTGCGCTCCCGGTAAAGCCTGCTGCCGAGCGGCGGGCGGCCGGTGCGCGCGGCCTCGGCGGGGCTGTTGACCGTGTCCACCAGCCTGAACTCGAGCGTCGCCACCTTGCCGAGCAGGCGCACGACTTCCGAGGCATCCTGCACGCCGGGCAGCTGCACCGCGATCCGGTTCAGGCCCTGGCGCTGCACCACGGACTCGGCAACGCCGAGCGCGTTCACGCGATTGCTGAGCGCGGTGATGTTCTGCTGGATCGCGAAGTCCTGCCGCTGGCGGACCTGCGCTTCGGACAGCGCCGCAAGCAGTGTGCCCTGCACCGGGCCCTCGGTCACCGAAAGGCCCGGGTCGTAGTCAAGCATGGCCGTGCGCGCGGCAGCGGCCTGGGTCGTGTCGCGCAACTGGATGCGCACGCCGCTGCCCTCGATGGTCACTTCCTCGTAGAGGATGCGCGCGTCACGCAGTACCTTGCGGAAATCCCGCTCCATGCGTTGCAGCAGCTGGTCGACCGCACCCGCGACGTCCACTTCGTACACCAGGTGCATGCCGCCGCGCAGGTCGAGGCCCAGGCTCATCGGCGCGAGTCCCATCGCCTGCAGCCATGCGGGCGCGCGCGAAGCGAAGGTCATCGCGATCGCGTACTCGCCCTCGTAGCGCTGCTGGATCAGGTCGCGTGCGGCAAGCTGCGCGGGAACGTCCGCGAACCGCAGCCAGAGGCGCCCCTCCTCGTCGACGAAGCTTTCCTCGAAGCCGATGCCCGCGCCCCTGAGCGAGCCCTCGAATCCGGCCGTCGTCGCGGCGTCGGAGGCCGCGCGGTCGCGGCGCGACAGCTGCAGCGCCGGCGATTCACCGTACCAGTTCGGCAATGCGAACAGGACGCCCGCCAGCAGCACGGCCGCCAGCAGGACGTTTTTCCAGACCGGATAGCGGGGTGCCACGCGCGGACCGGGGAGGCGGCGCTCAGGCGCCCTTGAACGTGCCTTTCGGCATCAACTGCCCGACCTGGAACTTCTGCACGCTGATCGAGGTGCCCTTCGCGATTTCCAGTGTCACGAAATGATCACCCACTTCGGTGATCCGGCCGAGGATGCCGCCATTCGTGACGACCTCGTCGCCGGCGGCGAGCTTGCCGATCATCTCGCGATGTTCCTTGGCGCGCTTGGTCTGGGGCCGGATCAGCAGGAAATAGAACACCACGAAGATCAGGATGAGCGGCAGCAGGGTGCCGAGGGTGCCCATGCCCGATCCGGTGGCGGCCTGGGCCCAGGCGGGGGTGATGAAAAAGTCCATGTCCATCCTCTGCGGGGGCCGGCGGCGCCGGCCCGGTTGGGGCGCGTGATTATGCCATAGCGCCTGGCGGCTGCCGGGCGGCATGGAACGCGGCACGGAATTCACCGAATCGTCCGGCCGCGATCGCTTCGCGCATCCGCGCCATGAGGTCGAGGTAGTGATGCAGGTTGTGGATCGTCGCGAGCCGCGGCCCCAGCATCTCGCCGCAGCGGTCGAGGTGGCGAAGATACGAACGGCTGTAGTTGCGGCAGGTGTAGCAGCCGCATTGCGGATCGACCGGCGCCGTATCCGATGCGTAGCGCGCGTTCCTGATGTTCATGACGCCCCAGGGCACGAACAGGTGGCCATTGCGCGCGTGCCGCGTCGGCATCACGCAGTCGAAGAGATCCATGCCGCGCGCGACCGACTCGACCAGGTCCTCGGGGCGGCCGACACCCATCAGGTAGCGCAGCTTGCCCGCCGGCATCCGTGGCAGCAGCTCCTCGAGCACGCGCTCACGCTCCGGCGCGGGCTCGCCGACCGACAGGCCGCCGATCGCGAGACCCTCGAAGCCGATGCGTTCGAGTCCCGCGAGCGAGGCTGCGCGCAGGCCGTGGTGCATGCCGCCTTGCACGATGCCGAACAGCACACCTGCGCCTTCGGACGCATCCCAGGCGCGGCGGCTCCTGGCCGACCAGCGCAGCGACAACTCCATCGATGCGCGCGCCTGGCGTTCGTCCGCCGGGTAGGGCGTGCATTCGTCGAACACCATTGCCACATCCGAACCGAGTGCGCGCTGCATCGCCATCGAGCGCTCCGGGTCGAGGAACACCTCCTCACCGTCGACCGGGGAGCGGAAGCGCACGCCCTCCTCGGTCACCTTGCGCATCGCCGCGAGGCTGAACACCTGATAGCCGCCGGAATCCGTCAGGATCGGCCCCTGCCAGTGCATCAGTCCGTGCAGGCCGTCATGGGCTCGCACGACCTCGGGGCCGGGCCGCAGCATCAGGTGGAAGGTGTTGGCGAGCACGATTTCGGCGCCGCAGGCCTCGAGTTCCTCCGGCGTCACACCCCTGACTGTGCCGTAGGTGCCGACCGGCATGAAGGCCGGCGTCCCGACAGCGCCGTGCGCGAGTTCGAGGCGCCCGTGGCGCGCATTCCCGTCGCGGCCCTGCACGCGGAACTTCATGCGCGCTGCGTGCGCGGCATGATCGCCGCCGGATCCGGCGTGATGAACATGGCGTCCCCGTAGCTGTAGAAGCGGTATCGCCCGGCGATCGCGTGATGATACGCGGCGAGGACGCGCTCGCGTCCGGCAAAGGCGGCGACCAGTACCAGGAGCGACGACTCCGGCAGATGAAAGTTGGTCACCAGCGCATCCACGATGCGAAAGCGGTGTCCGGGCCGGATGAAGATGCCGGTCTCGCCCTCGAACGGCACAAGGGTGCCGCCGCTGGCTGCGGCCTCGAGTGCGCGCACGACGGTGGTGCCGACCGCGATCACGCGGCCGCCGCGGCGGCGCGCCGCGGCGACAGCCGCCACGGCCTCCGCAGGCACACACACGCGCTCGGCGTGCAGGCGAACCTCATCCAGAGAATCGCGGCGCAGCGGCTGGAACGTGCCGGCTCCCACGTGCAGGGTCAGCGTCGCCATTGCGACGCCCTGCCCCGCTAGGGCATCGAGCAGACCGCGGTCAAAGTGCAGGCCCGCGGTCGGCGCCGCGACGGCGCCGGGAACCCGCGCATAGACGGTCTGGTAGCGCTCGCGATCCGTGCCTTCCGGCTCGCGGTCCAGGTAAGGCGGCAAAGGCACGCTGCCGTGCGCCTCGAGGAAGGCGTGCGCGTCGCGGTCGAGTTCGAGCTCGTAGAACTCGCCGTGGCGGCCCACGACGGTCGCGCTCGCGCCGCCCGCCAGGTGGACCACGCCGCCCGCATGCAGCGCCTTGCTCGCGTGCACCAGCGCGAGGACCCGGTGTGGGCCGAGGATGCGCTCGATGAGGATTTCGCAGGCGCCGCCGCTCGCCTTGCGGCCGGCGAGGCGCGCGGGAATCACCCGCGTGTCATTGAGCACCAGCAGGTCGCCGGGCGCCAGCAGCGCCGGCAGGTCGGCAAATGCGAGGTCACGCCAGTTGCCGGTCGCGCCGTCGAGCGCGAGCAGCCGGCTGCCCGCGCGATCCGGCAACGGGTAGCGCGCGATGAGGTCCGGTGGCAGCGAGTAGGAGAAGTCGGCGCGGCGCATGGGCCGCGCAGACTAGCACAGGGCCGCGGGACCTCCGCTCAGGTCGAGGACGGGGCCGGCGGCGGACGCGGTGCCGCCGGCGGCACCAACACGCGCGGGGCCGGCACCACGCGCTGGCGCAGCACTTCACGGTGCTTGCGCACGTCGCGCTCGGGCACCCTGGCCGACAGAGTCTGCGTGCGCCTGTCGCGCAGCACGCGCAGCTCCACGCTCTCGCCCGGCTGGTAGGAACGCAGGATGCGCATGGCGTGCCGCGCATTCTGCGGCTCGCGTCCACCGATCGCGACGATCACGTCGCCGTCCTGCAGTCCGAGCGTCGAATCCTCCGGCGCGCGCGCGACCAGCACGCCCTTCTCGGCGCCGAAATAGCGGCCAAGGCCCGGCGTCAGGTTCACGAACTCGGCGTCGCCCCATTGTTCGAGCAGCCAGTGCGGGCCGCCGCCGAAATCGAAGTCGAAATCCCCGGGCGGCATCGCCGGCAGCGCCTCGATCGCCGCGATGGCGGGCGCCGGCATGCCGCGGCCGGCGAAGAAGATCCGGTCGAGCGGGCGCGCCTCGACCGCGACCTTGACCGGTTTGCCGTCACGCAGCAGCTCCACCGCGACCTTCTGGCCGGGCTCGACGCCTTCCATCACCTTGACCAGTTCGCGCCCGGTCGCGACCTGCGTGCCTTCGATCGACACCACGACGTCTCCCGCCTTGACGCCCGCCTCTGCCGCGGGTCCGCCGGGGCTCACGTTGTTCACCCGCACGCCGCCGGCCTCGGTGCCACCGAGGTTGATGCCGAGCATTGCGCGCTGCGGACCGGGCAGCAGCATCTCGAAGCGGCGCATTTGCGGTCCGCCCGCCTCGGCAGACAGTTCCGCGACTTCGCGCGCGGCGGCTTCCAGCCGTTCCTGCGCAGCCTGCAGCCGCTTCTCCAGCTCCGCCTCGTCGGCGGCCTGGGCCTGCGCGGTGCCGGCCGCCAGCAGCGCCGCGACGGTCATGGCGATCATCGTCCTTTTCATCGTGTCCTCCGCGATCTAATAGGTGAAGGTCGCGTCCGCGTAGCGGACCTGGACCAGCGAGTTCAGCAGCCCCACGCGCTGCTGCCACAGGCGCTCGGCCTGTTCCGGCGCGTTCGGCTCAAGCATCACGCGGCTCAGCCGGTCGTCCACGAGCGCCAGGCGATCCTCGAGCTCGGCGACCGTGAAGGCTGTGCTGCCGCGCATCGCACGCCGTTCCGGCAGCGTGGCCAGCAGCCATTCGAGCCGCGCATTCTCCAGCCGCATGGCCTCGCTCATCGGCAGGGCCGTCCGAGCCTCCCCGATCTGTGCAATCTGGCGCTGCGCCGACTGCGGCCACCAGCCGAGGCCCACCGCCACGGCGAGGAGCGCCGCCGCGAGTACCGCGGGCCAGCGCGCGGGAATGGCGGCATGACGCGCGCGCCGTGCCTCGCGCACCGCCGGCCAGCCGCCAGCCGGCGGCGCGAACGCCGGCAGGGACGCAAGGCGCTCGCCCCATTCGTTCAGGTCGGCGTGCATGGCGTTCCCTCCGCGAGCGGAACCGGCGTCGCGAGCGCCGTGCGCAGGCGCGCATGTGCGCGCGACAGCTGCGTCTTCGAGAAGCTCGGCGTCCGTCCGAGCGCCTGGCCGATTTCGACGTGCGTATAACCCTCCACGTCGTGCAGCCACACGACGGCGCGCGATACGGCCGGCAGGGTCATCAGCGCGCGCTCGAGCGAGGCGTCCGGCATTGCGTCGGCGGCAAGCGCCACGCCGGCGAGGCGATCCGCGCCGGCCGGATCCTTGTCGAGCCATTCGAGGCTCCGGTGCCAGGGCGAGCGCAGGTACATCAACGCGCGGTTGACGGCGATCGAGCGAATCCAGGACGGCAGCGGGCAGCGGCCTTCGTAGGCGCCGATGTGCTCGATCACGTCCACGAAAGTTTCCTGCAGCAGTTCCTCGGCAATGGCCGGGCGCCGCACCAGCCGCCGCAGCAGCGTATAGAGCGCGCCGGCCGTAGCCTGGTAGACGGCCTCCAGGGCGGCTGGGTCACCATGGCGCGCAGCCGCGACCAGCGTGGCCGGGATCTGGATGTCACTGATGCGGGGCATCGGGCGCTTAGATGCCCCTGGCCCGGAAAAGGTCGCGGGCCGGAGCGATTTATTCAGGCTGGTGCCGGGAGCGAGACTCGAACTCGCACGATGTCGCCACCGGTGGATTTTGAGTCCACTGCGTCTGCCAATTCCGCCATCCCGGCCGCGCGGAGGGCGAGTATAAGGCCGCGGCCGTCCCCCGTCGCGCGCGGGCCGCGGCTTGGCAGCACCGCCGCAGGCGACCACAATCGCGCCGATGAACTTTTGCCCGACCTGCGGTGGGCCGGTGGCGCGCCGCGTCCCCGAAGGCGACCATCTCCCGCGGGATGTGTGCACGGCCTGCGGCGCGATCCACTACCAGAACCCGAAGCTGGTCGCCGGCTGCGTGCCGGAGGCCGGCGGCCGCATTCTCCTGTGCCGCCGTGCGATCGAGCCGCGTCGCGGCTACTGGACGGTGCCGGCAGGCTTCATGGAGAACGGCGAGACCCTGCAGCAGGCGGCCGCACGCGAGTGCTGGGAAGAGGCGCTGGCGCGCGTCGAGATCGGACGACCCTGCGCAATCGTGCACGTGCTGCACGCAGCGCAGGTGCACGTGATGTTCCGCGCCACGCTGGCAGGGCCGGACTTCGGCGTCGGCGCCGAGAGCCTCGAGGTGAAGCTCGCGGCCGAAGACGACGTTCCGTGGCCGGAACTCGCCTTCCCGAGCGTCGCGTTCGCGCTGCGCCGCTACTTCGAGGACCGTGCGGCGGGCCGCCAGGAACTGCACTTCACCGCGATCGAGCGCCCGCCACCGGCCTGAGCTTCCCGGACGTGTGCCTGTGGCACAATGCGCCGCTGCCAGACCGACCGGAGCGCCGATGACGTTCGTCGTCACCGAATCGTGCATCAAGTGCAAGTACATGGACTGCGTGGAGGTGTGCCCCGTGGACTGCTTCCACGAGGGTCCGAACTTCCTGGTGATCGACCCCGAGGAATGCATCGACTGCACGCTGTGCGAACCCGAATGCCCCGTGGAGGCGATCTATTCCGAGGAGGAAGTGCCCGCCGGGCAGGAGCAGTACCTTGCGCTCAATGCCGAACTCGCAAAGGAGTGGCCGGTCATCACGCAGCGCGGCGAGCCACCGGCGGACGCCGACCAGTGGAAAGACGTCAAGGACAAGGCCGCGCTGCTCGAGCGCTGATCAGTCGGAGGCCGCGTCCGCGGCCGGCGCTTCCAGGTATTGCGCCAGCTGCGCCGCCGGCAGGTAGCCGGCCAGGTATTCGCCGCGGTCGGTGATCAGGCCGGGCGTGCCGCGGATGCCCATCTCGCGACCGAGCGCATAGTGCGCGGCGACCGGTGACTCGCAACGGCCCGCCTTCATCGTTTCGCCGCGTTTGGCGCGGGTGAGCGCGTCCTTGCGGTCGGCGCTACACCAGACCGCCTCGGCCTTCTTCCAGGACTCGGAACCCGGCCCGCCGCGCGGGTACAGCAGGTAGCGCACGCGGATGCCGAGCCGGTTGAGCTCGGCCATCTCCTGGTGCATGCGCCGGCAGTAGGCGCAGTCAATGTCGGTGAACACCGTCAGCGTGTGGCGCATCTGCCCGGCCGGCGCAAACACGATCGCTTCGCCGTCCGCCACCTTGTGGAGCAGCCCGAGCCGGCCTTCCTGGCGGCGCACCTCGGTGAGGTTCTCGCGCGACTGCATGTCGAACACGTCGCCGTCGACGTAGAAGCGCCCGTCCACGGACACGTAGCCGACCTCGGCGCCGGAGCGGATCTCGTACAGACCGGCGATCGGCGATGGCTTGACGCTCTCGATGTCGACCTCGAGCCGGCGCGCAATCTCGGCGCGCACGTCGCGGCGGGTGGCGGGCTCGCCCAAGGCGGCCGCGGCGACCAGTGTCGCGGCGGCCACGGGAATCAGCAGGCGGAGGGTCGGTTTCACGCGCGTCTCGGATACGGGCCGATGGTTTGACCGCGGCCGGGGCCCGCGGTTCGACCCCGTCAGTCTATCAGCCGCGCGGATGATGCTGGGCGTGAAGCTCTTTCATGCGCTCCCGCGCCACGTGCGTGTAGATCTGGGTGGTCGAAAGGTCGCTGTGGCCGAGCAGCAACTGCACCACGCGCAGGTCGGCGCCATGGTTCAGCAGGTGGGTCGCGAATGCGTGGCGCAGCGTGTGCGGCGAAAGGTCCTTGTCGATGCCAGCCTTCTTCGAGTAGCGCTTGATGATGTGCCAGAACGCCTGCCGCGTCATGCGGTCTCCGCGCCGCGTCGGGAACAGGTGGTCGGTCTGGCGGTCGAGCAGGATTTCGCCGCGGGCGCCACGCACGAACTCGCCGAGCCAGCGCACCGCCTCCTCCCCGAGCGGAATCATGCGCTCGCGGTTGCCCTTGCCAACGATGCGCAGCACGCCCTGGTTCAGGTTGACCTGGCCATGCCGCAGGCTCACCAGTTCCGAGACGCGCAGCCCCGTGGCGTACAGCACCTCGAGCATGGTGCGGTCGCGGTGGCCGAGCGGGTCGGTGGTCTGCGGGGCGCCGAGCAGCGAATCCACCTGCGCCTCGGTCAGCGAGCGCGGCAGGCTGCGCCCGATCTTCGGCATCGCGATCTGCGCAGTCGGGTCCTCCTGGATCGCGCCCTCGCGTACCAGGTAACGGAAGAAGCGCCGGAAACTCGACAACTGGCGCGCCGTCGAGCGCGGCCGCGCGCCGGTCTCGACGCGCCAGGCGATGAAGGCCAGCAGGTCGTTGCGCGTGGTCTTTGCGAGCGCGGTGCCGCGCTGGCGCAGCCAGCGGGACAGCGCCGTGAGGTCAGCGCGGTAGGCGGCGAGCGTATTCGGCGAAAGTCCGCGCTCCATCCAGACCGCGTCGAGGAAGCGCAGGATCATGGGCTCGATCATCCCGTCCGCCGCATCTGCGGCGGCGAGGGTCGCCGCACGCACCGAGGTCGAGGATTTCATAGCTGCGCTCATGTGCCCGTCCTGCTTCCGTTCGCGGACAGCGGCGCCGCCGCAGGCTCCCCCGCGGCACGCTGGTGCAACAGAATGCAGACGCAGTATGGTTCCCCTCCGACAGGGTCGAACGTGACCCGGCTCACAGGGCGCCGACGACCATTAACATAACCGGAACCAGTTCACAGTACGTCGTGCCCGAGGACCGCCGCCGGTGACCCTCCCGAACCCGTTGCGCCTGTTGTGGGGAATCTGGATGTGGCTCCTGCTGCTGCCGATGCTGCTGCTGGCGGCGGTGCCCATCCTCCTGCTGCCGTCGCTCCGCGCGCGCCGCGCCGGCGCGCGATTCGTCTGCCGCGCGTATTTTCCGCTCTGCGGGCTGCCGGTCCGTGTGTCGGGCATGGAACGGCTGCCGCCGGGCCCCTGCATTATCGTGGCGAATCATGCGAGCTACGTGGACGGGCCGCTGCTCTTCGCCTGCCTGCCGCCGCGCTTCGGATTCGTGGTCAAGAAGGAGGCCTCGCGCCTGCCGATCGCGGGACTCCTGATGCGCCGCCTCGGTCACCATTTCGTCGAGCGCATGAACCGCCACGAGGGAGCCGGCGACGCCCGGCGCATCCTGCGCGCCGTCGAACAGGGGCAGGCAGTCGCGTTCTTCCCCGAGGGGACCTTCCGCGCCGAGACCGGCGTCGGGCGATTCCACAGCGGCGCCTTCGCCGCTGCAGTGCGCGCCGGCGTGCCGGTCGCGGCGGTCGCGATCCGCGGCACGCGCCGGATCCTGCGGGCGAAGACGCTGCTGCCGCGCTGGGGACGCATCGAAGTGGAGGCGCTGGACCCCGAGGTGCCAGCCACCGGCCAGAGCGACGCCGCGGCGGTACTGCGCGACGGCGTGCGCGCCCGCATTGCGGCCGCGGTCGGCGAACCGCTGCTGTAGGAACTAGAAAAAGGGAAAATGGGACGTTCACCTTTTCTGCAGCGCAGAAAAGGCGAACGTCCCCTTTCTCACATGTTGCGGCGGTACTGGCCGCCGACCGCGTAGAGCGCGCGAGAGATGCGACCGAGCGAGGCGGATTTCACGGTCTCCATCAGGTCGCCGAACACGTTCCCGCCCTCCGCGGCCGTCCGCTGGAGGCGCGCCAGCGCCTCGCCCTGGGCGGCGGCGTGCGCCTCGTTGTAGGCGCCGACGGCCTCCACCTGCGCCTGCTTCTCCTGCTCGGTCGAGCGGATCAGCTCGGCGTTCCGGATCTCGTCGTGGCTTGCATGCTCCGGCAGGAAAGTATTTACGCCCACGATCGGCAGGCTGCCGTCGTGCTTCTTCTGCTCGTAGTACAGCGACTCCTCCTGGATCTTGCCGCGCTGGTACATGGTTTCCATCGCGCCCAGCACGCCGCCGCGCTCCGACAGGCTCTCGAACTCGCGGTACACCGCCTCCTCGACCAGGTCGGTGAGGCGCTCCATCACGAATGAGCCCTGCCAGGGATTCTGATTGAAGTTGAGCCCCAGCTCGCGCGCGATGATCAGCTGGATCGCGACCGCGCGGCGCACGCTTTCCTCTGTGGGCGTGGTGAGCGCCTCGTCGTAGGCGTTGGTGTGCAGGCTGTTGCAGGAATCGAACAGCGCGTACATCGCCTGCAGCGTGGTGCGGATGTCGTTGAACTGGATTTCCCGCGCGTGCAGCGAGCGTCCCGAGGTCTGCACGTGGTACTTCAGCATCTGGCTGCGCGGGGAAGCGCCGTAGCGCTCGCGCATCGCGCGCGCCCAGATCCGGCGCGCGACCCGGCCGATGACGGCGTACTCGGGGTCCATGCCGTTCGAGAAGAAGAACGACAGGTTGGGCGCGAACGCGTCGATCGTCATGCCGCGCGAGAGGTAGTACTCGACGATCGTGAACCCGTTGGCCAGCGTGAAGGCGAGTTGCGACACCGGGTTGGCGCCGGCCTCCGCAATGTGGTAACCGGAGATCGACACGGAGTAGAAATTCCGCACGCGGTGGTCGATGAAGTACTGCTGCACATCGCCCATCATCCGCAGCGCGAATTCCGTCGAGAAGATGCAGGTGTTCTGCGCCTGGTCCTCCTTGAGGATGTCGGCCTGCACGGTGCCGCGCACGCGCGCGAGCGCGCCCTCGCGGATCTTGGCGTAGGTTTCCGGGTCGACAACCTGGTCGCCGCTGACGCCGAGCAGGCCGAGGCCGGAGCCGTCGTGGCCCGGCGGCAGCTCGCCCCGGTAGCGCGGCCGTTCGCGGCCGGTGAAGCGCTTCGCGATGGCGGCCTCGGCCTCGGCCCATCGGCCGTTCTCGCGCAGCCAGCGCTCGACCTGCTGGTCGACCGCGGTATTCATGAACATCGCGAGGATCATCGGCGCCGGGCCGTTGATCGTCATCGAAACGGAGGTTGAAGCCGCACACAGGTCGAAGCCGGAATACAGCCGCTTCATGTCGTCGAGGGTGGCGATCGAGACACCCGAGTTGCCGATGCGCCCGTAGATGTCCGGCCGCTCGTCAGGGTCCTCTCCGTAGAGCGTGGTGGAGTCGAAAGCCGTCGACAGCCGCGCCGACTTGTGGCCGCGCGCCAGGTAGTGGAAGCGGCGGTTGGTGCGCTCGGGCATGCCCTCGCCCGCGAACATGCGGGTCGGATCCTCGTCCGCGCGGCGGTAGGGATAGATGCCGCCGGTGAAGGGATAGCTGCCCGGCAGGTTCTCGGTCATGAGGAACCGCAGTTGCGCGCCCCAGTCCTCGAACTGCGGCGCGGCGACTTTGGGCAGGTGCAGGTGCGACAGCGACTCGGTGGTGTTCGGCCCGCGCACTTCGCGCTCGCGCACGCGGTAGCTGTATTCATCGGCCTGGGCGGCGGTCCGCCGCGCGGGCCATGCTTGCAGGAGCGCCACGCCCTCGCCGCCGACCGCATCGAGCGCCGCGTGGTACTCGCGCCGCAACCGCGGGACGGCGTCGCTGCCCGCGAGCGCCGCGTCGGGATAGCGCTCGAGCGGCGGGGGCAGGCCCGGATCGGACAGCGCGGCGAGCGCACGGTAGAGCCCGTGCGCGCGCGATGCCGCCTGCGCCGCTTCCTCCGCCTTGCCGTGCGCACCGCGCCCGCCGGCCGCGATCTCCGCGAGGTACCGCACCCGCGAACCGGGGATGATGGCCTGGCGCTTCGGCTCGCCCTGCGGCGCCAGACCCTGCGGCTCCCACGGGCGCAGCCGGCCCCATTGCTGGTGCAGGCGTGTGCACAGCGCGGCGAACAACGCGTTGACGCCCGCGTCGTTGAACTGGCTTGCGATCGTCGGGAACACCGGCAGTTCGGCTGGCGGCGTCTTGAACAGCTTGCGGTTGCGTCCGACCTGCTTGCGCACGTCCCGCAGCGCGTCCTCGGCGCCGCGCTTCTCGAACTTGTTCAACACGATGAAATCGGCGAAGTCCAGCATGTCGATCTTCTCGAGCTGGCTCGCAGCGCCGTAGTCGGCGGTCATTACGTACATCGAGAGGTCGACCAGGTCCACGACCTCGGAATCGCTCTGGCCGATGCCGGCGGTTTCCACCACGACCAGGTCGAAACCAGCGGATTTCAGCAGCTGTACCGTGTCCGCGAGCACCGCGGAGGTCGCGAGGTGCTGGCGGCGCGTCGCCAGCGAGCGCATGAACAGCCGGTCGTTCGCCAGCGCATTCATGCGGATGCGGTCGCCGAGGAGCGCGCCGCCGGTGCGGCGGCGGGTCGGGTCCATGGCGACCACCGCCACGCGCCGGTCCGGGAAGAAACGGACGATGCGGTTCAGGATCTCGTCGGTGAGGGAAGACTTGCCGGCACCTCCCGTCCCGGTGATGCCGAGCACCGGCGGCCGATTGAGCGTCTTGCCCGAATCCTTGCGGATGCGCGCGATGAGGTCGGCGTCCGCGCCGAGTTCGAGCGCCGTGATCGCGCGGGCGAGCCTGACGGGATCCTCCGCGGAAACGGTGCCGCCCTCCCAGGCCGGTCGCGGTGCCGCGAGCACGCGGCGGAACACGTCGTCGATCATGCCGTCGAGGCCCATGCGCAGGCCGTCGTCGGGGGTATAGATCTTCGCGACGCCGTAGGCCTCGAGTTCCTCGACCTCCTGCGGGGCGATGGTGCCGCCGCCGCCGACGACGACCTTCACGTGGCCGGCACCCTGGTCGCGCAGCATGTCCACCATGTAGCGGAAATACTCGTTGTGCCCGCCCTGGTAGCTGCTGACAGCGACGCCGTCGGCGTCCTCCTGGATGGCGGCGCGCACGATGTCGGCGACGCTGCGGTTGTGGCCAAGGTGGATCACCTCGGCGCCGTGCGCCTGGAGAATGCGGCGGATGATGTTGATGGCCGCGTCGTGACCATCGAAAAGCGAGGCAGCGCTGACGAAGCGCAGCGGGCCGCGCGCCGCTGCGGCAGCCTTGTCGATGCGTTCGGCCGGGCTACTCATGCGGTCCTCCCGCGGGAAACCAGAGTGTAGCCGCTGGCGACGCTGCCTCCCGGCCCGGGAGACAAGCGCGCTTTTGCAGGGCAAAATAACGGCCTATGGCCAAGAACACCGTCGTCATCCTTTCGGCCCGGCGCACGCCCATCGGCGCGATGCTCGGCGTCTTCACCCCGGTCCCCGGGCACGCCCTCGGCGCGGCCGCGATCAGGGCCGCGGTCGCCAGTTCCGGCCTCAAGCCGGCGCAGATCACCGAGGCCATCATGGGTTGCGTGCTGCCGGCAGGCCAGGGCCAGGCGCCCGCGCGCCAGGCGGCACTCGGCGGCGGCCTGCCGAATGCGGTCGCCTCGACCACGGTCAACAAGATGTGCGGTTCCGGCATGAAGGCCGTGATGATCGCGGCCGATCAGCTCGCGGCCGGGGGCGCGGATTTCGTCGTTGCGGGCGGGCTCGAGTCGATGACCAACGCGCCGTACCTGCTGCCGAAGGCGCGCGCCGGCTACCGCATGGGCCATGGCGAGATCCTCGACCACATGTTCTACGACGGCTTGCAGAGCCCCTGGGACGGGAAGCTCATGGGCTGCTTCGCGGACGCGACCGCGGCGAAGTACGGCTTCACGCGCGCCGACCAGGATGCGTTCGCGACCGAGTCCGTGCGACGCGCCGTCGCCGCGGTCGAGTCCGGCGCCTTCGCGGCCGAGATTGCGCCGGTCACGATCGCCGATCGCAAGGGAGAGCGCGTGATCGAGCGCGACGAGACCCCGTTCACGGTATCGATCGACAGGATCCCGCAGCTGAAACCCGCATTCGGCAAGGATGGCACGGTCACCGCCGCGAGTTCGTCGTCCATTTCCGACGGTGCCGCGGCGCTCGTGCTTGCGCGCGAGGAAGCGGCGCAGGCTTCGAAACTCGCCCCGGTCGCGCGAATCGTGGCGCACGCGAGCCATGCGCACGAGCCCGAATGGTTCACGACCGCGCCCGGCGGCGCGATCGCCAAGGTATTGAAGACCGCGGGCTGGGAGCCAGCCGACGTGGATCTCTACGAGATCAACGAGGCGTTCGCGGTCGTGACGATGGCGGCCATGAAGGACATCGGCCTCACCCATGATCGCGTCAACGTGAACGGCGGCGCCTGCGCGCTCGGTCACCCGATCGGCGCGACCGGGGCGCGCATCCTGGCAACCCTGATCCATGCCCTGCGCCACCGCGGCGGCAGGCGCGGCGTGGCCGCGCTCTGCATCGGCGGCGGTGAAGCAACCGCGGTCGCGCTCGAACTCAGCTGAGCGCCGCATCGGGCGCCCCGACCTCGGTCGAGAGCGGGATCCCGGCCACTTCGAAACCGCGGCGGAAGTCGCGCACGTGGCGTGCCATCCACTCGGCGGCCGTCGTCTCGTCACGCGCCCGCACCGCCGCCACCACCCTGGCCTGCGCCGCCTCGATGCGGCTGCGCGCCTGCGAGACGCGATCGATGATGATCGCAAGACTCGGTCGCAGCAGCCGCAACAGGGGTTCGTTCAGCAGCGCGAACACCGGGTTGCCGCTGGCCTCGCCGAGCGCATCGAAGAACTCGGCAATGTCCGCGACCGCCTGTTCGCGCCCGCCCGCGCGCGCCGCGCAGCGCCAGGCCACGGTCTCCAGCCGCGCAAGCGCGGCCTCGTCGCGGCGCGCGGCGGCGGCCGCGGCGATGCCGGGCTGCACCGCCTGCAGTGCCTCCCAGACGTCCACGACCCGTACCCGATGCAGCGCCAGCGCCTGCGACAGCCCGCCGCCCACCGCCTCGCGCGTCGGCCGCGTCACGTAGAGGCGCTTGCCGCCCCGGCGGCGGCCCAGGAGCCCAGCACTTTCGAGCTTGCGCAGGGCTTCCCTGACGGTCGAGCGGTTGACCTCGAACTGGCGCGCGAGCTCCGTTTCGGTCGGCAGCGCCTGGCCCTCCGACAGCTCGCGGCGCAGGATCCGGTCCCGGATCTCCTCAGAAACCCGCAAGTACGCGGGCGCATAACCCAGGGGCTCGAACATGGGTCACCCTTTCAGGAACATGGACTTGCCTGTCTGATTGTCGGACAATACTATTCCAGGTGCAAGGCCACCCGGCAGGGGTCCGGCATGTTCCAGGTCGACTTCGATTTCCAGCTTGGCGAACGCGTGGACGAGTTGCGCCACGCCGTGCGCGAGTTCGCGCTGCGACGTATCGCGCCGCAGGCCGACGAGATCGACCGCAGCAACCGCTTCCCGCGCGAACTGTGGCCGGAGCTGGGCGCCATGGGCCTGCTCGGCATCACGGTGCCCGAGGAGTACGGCGGCGTCGGATTCGGATACCTCGAACACCTGGTCGCGATGGAGGAGATCAGCCGCGTCTCCGGCTCGATCGGCCTCTCCTACGGCGCACATTCCAACCTGTGCGTGAACCAGCTGCGGCGCTTCGGCAGTGACGCACAGAAGCGGCGCTACCTCCCCCGCCTGGTCAGCGGCCAGGACGTCGGTGCGCTCGCGATGAGCGAGCCGGGCTCCGGGTCCGACGTGGTCTCGATGCGCACGCGTGCCGACCGCAAGGACGGCGGCTTCCTGCTGAACGGCAGCAAGATGTGGATCACGAATGGCCCCGAGGCCGACACCGCGATCATCTACGCCACGCTTGCGCCCGGCAGCGGCGCCCCCGGCATCACGGCCTTCATCGTGGAACGCGGCATGAAAGGCTACCGCTCGGCGCAGAAGCTCGACAAGTTCGGCATGCGCGGTTCCGACACCAGCGAACTCGTGTTCGACAACTGCTTCGTGCCGGCGGAGAACCTGCTGGGCCGCGAGGGCGGCGGCGCGGAGATCCTGATGTCCGGCCTCGACTACGAGCGGCTGGTGCTGACCGGCGGCCCGCTCGGCCTGATGCGCGCGACGCTCGATCTCGTCGTGCCCTACCTGCACGACCGCGAGCAGTTCGGCCGCCCGATCGGCAGCTTCCAGCTGATGCAGGCCAAGCTCGCCGACCTCTACTCCGCCTGCAATGCTTCGCGCGCCTATGCCTACGCCGTCGCGCGCGCCTGCGATGCCGGAAAGACCACGCGCTACGACGCCGCGGCCTGCCTGCTGGTCGCGTCCGAACGCGCGACCCAAGCCGGTCTCGAGGCGATCCAGGCGCTGGGCGGCAATGGCTACATCAACGAGTACCCGGCCGGGCGCATCCTGCGCGACGCCAAGCTCTATGAGATCGGCGCAGGAACCAACGAGATCCGCCGCATGCTGATCGGGCGAGAACTGTTCCGGGCGACCTCGCCATGACGCGCCTCGCCTCGCGGGTGGATGCCGGGAGCGCCGAGTACCGCGAAAATGCCGCGTACCTGTCGGGCCTGGTCGCGGATCTGAAGAGCCGCCTGGCGCGCGTCGCGACCGGCGGCGGCGAAGAGGCGCGGGCCAGGCATGTCGCGCGGGGAAAACTGCTGCCGCGCGACCGCATCGAGGCGCTGCTCGACCCCGGCAGCCCTTATCTGGAGATCGCGCCGCTGGCGGCCTCCGGCATGTACGGCGACGAAGCGCCCGGCGCAGGGCTCGTGGCCGGCATCGGCCGCGTACTCGGCAAGGAAGTGGTGGTGGTCGCGAACGACGCCACGGTCAAGGGCGGCACCTACTACCCGGTCACGGTGAAGAAGCTCCTGCGCGCGCAGGAGATCGCGCTCGAGAACCGCCTGCCCTGCGTGTACCTCGTGGATTCGGGCGGTGCTTTCCTGCCGTTACAGGACGAGGTGTTTCCGGACCGCGAGCACTTCGGGCGCATCTTCTACAACCAGGCGCGACTCTCGGCGGCCGGCATTCCGCAGGTCGCGGTCGTGATGGGGTCCTGTACCGCGGGCGGCGCCTACGTGCCCGCGATGTGCGACGAGTCCATCATCGTGAAGCACCAGGGCACCATCTTTCTCGGCGGCCCGCCGCTGGTGAAGGCCGCGACCGGAGAAGTCGTCGATGCCGAAACGCTCGGCGGCGGCGACGTGCATGCGCGCACCTCGGGCGTCGTGGACCACCTCGCGGACAGCGACACGCATGCGCTGACAATGGCCCGCGAGATCGTGGGCAGCCTCAATCATCGCCCGCAGCCCTGGCTCGCGCCGCAGGCGGTGGCGGAACCCGCCTATCCCGCCGAACAGATCTACGGACTCGTGCCGCGCGATCTGCGCCAGCCCTACGACGTGCGCGAGGTGATCGCGCGCGTCGTGGACGGTTCCGAGCTCCACGAGTTCAAGGCGGTCTACGGCAAGACGCTCGTCTGCGGCTTCGCGAACATCTGGGGCTACCCGGTCGCGATCCTCGCCAACAACGGCATCCTGTTCTCGGAGTCCGCGCTGAAGGGTGCGCATTTCGTGCAGCTGGCCAACCGGCGCCGCGTGCCGCTCCTCTTCCTGCAGAACATCACGGGATTCATGGTCGGCAAGCGCTACGAGGCCGGCGGCATCGCGAAGGACGGCGCCAAGATGGTGACCGCGGTCGCCTGCTCCACCGTGCCGAAGCTGACGGTCGTGATCGGCGGCTCGTTCGGCGCCGGCAATTACGCGATGTGCGGGCGCGCCTACGGCGGCCGCTTCCTGTGGAGCTGGCCGAACGCACGCATCTCGGTGATGGGCGGCGAGCAGGCCGCGAGCGTGCTGGCGACCGTGCGCCGTGACGGGGTCGAGGCAAAGGGCGGTTCCTGGCCCGAGACCGAGCAAAAGGCATTCATGGACGGCATCCGCGAGCAGTACGAACGCCAGGGCAATCCCTACTACGCCAGCGCGCGGCTGTGGGATGACGGCGTAATCGATCCCGCCGACACGCGCCGCGTGCTCGGGCTCGCGCTCGCAGTGGTCGCGAACGGGCCGCCTCCTGCCGCCGAGTCCTACGGCGTGTTCAGGATGTGACCCCAGTGCTCCGCATCGAACGCGATGCCCGCGGCGTCGTCACGCTGACGCTCGACCGGCCCGACTCGCGCAATGCCTTGTCGGGCGAACTCGTCACCCGCCTCGTGGACGCATTCGCAGCCCTTGGCGGCGATGACGCCGTGCGCGCCGTGGTGCTGACCGGCTCGGGAGATGCGTTCTGCGCCGGCGCCGACATCCACGAGATGCGCGCCGCCGGCGCGGCCGGGCCCGCGCAAAATGAGGCCGATGCGCGGCGCTTCGCGGGCATGCTGGAGGCGCTCGAGCGCCTGCCGCAGCCGACGGTCGCCGTGGTCAACGGCGCCGCCAGGGGCGGCGCCGTCGGCCTGGTCGCCTGCTGCGACATCGCGCTTGCGGCGCCGGGCGCGCGTTTCGCACTCTCCGAGGTCCGGCTCGGCCTGGTACCCGCGATGATCTCGCCATTCGTGATCCGGGCGATCGGGGCCCGGCAGGCGCGGCGCTGGTTCCTGAGCGGCGAGGCGATGAGCGCGCGCCAGGCGCAGGACATCGGTCTGGTGCATGAAGTCGCGGATGCGCCGGGCGTCGCGGCGCTCGCCGCGCGCCACCTGGATACGCTGCTCGCCGGCGGGCCTTCCGCCCAGCGCGAGATCAAGCGCCTGATCCGGCACGTCACCGGGCGCACCGAGGCGACGGATGCGGCGATGCTCGCGGATACCGCGGCCTGGATCGCGCGCGTGCGGGCGGGCGCCGAGGCGCGCGAGGGGCTCACGGCCTTTCTGGAGCGGCGCAAGCCCGGCTGGAATCGCGACGAACCATGATCCGTCGCCTGCTGATCGCGAACCGCGGCGAGATCGCCTGCCGCATCATCCGCACCTGCCGCCGTCTCGGCGTGCATGCGATCGCCGTGCATTCGGAAGCCGACCGGCATGCGCGGCACGTGCGCCTGGCCGACGAGGCGTTCTGCATCGGGCCTCCGCCCGCGAGGGAGTCGTACCTGAACATCGCGGCGGTGGTCGCGGCCGCACGCGCGACGCGGGCGGATGCGATCCACCCGGGTTATGGCTTCTTGTCGGAGAACGCGGCATTTGCCGAGGCCTGCGCGCCGGCCGGGATCGTGTTCGTCGGCCCGACACCCGCCGCGATCCGCGCGATGGGCCTCAAGCACGAGGCAAAGGCGATCGTCTCTGCGGCGGGCGTGCCGGTCGTGCCCGGGTACATGGGCGAGGACCAGTCGCCCGCGCGGCTCGCGCGCGAGGCGAAGCGCGTCGGCTCTCCGCTGCTGGTCAAGGCGGTCGCGGGAGGCGGCGGCAAGGGCATGCGCGTCGTGCGCGCCGCGGAAGAACTCGCAGAAGCCGTCGCAGGCGCGCGCGGCGAGGCGGAGAGCGCCTTCGGCGACGGCCGGCTCATGCTCGAGCGCTTCCTCGAGCGGCCGCGCCACATCGAGGTGCAGGTGTTCGGCGACCAGTACGGCGGCTGCCTGCACCTGTTCGAGCGCGAATGCTCGGTGCAGCGCCGCTTCCAGAAAATCATCGAGGAGTCGCCCTCGCCCTTCATCGACGAGGCGACGCGCGCGGCAATGACCCAAGCTGCCGTACGCGCCGCGCGCGCGGTCGGCTACGTCAATGCCGGCACGGTCGAGTTCATCGTGGGCGCGGACGGCTCCTTCTATTTCATGGAAATGAACACGCGGCTGCAGGTCGAGCACCCGGTCACCGAAGCCGTGACGGGCCTTGACCTGGTCGAATGGCAGCTTCGCATCGCCTCGGGCGAGCGCCTGCCGCGTCCTCAGGAAAGTCTCCGGCAGAGCGGCCACGCGATCGAGGCACGCATCTACAGCGAGGACCCGCGACGCGGATTCCTGCCCTCGGTCGGCACGGTCGAGCGATTCGTGCACCCGGCGGAGGGCGACGGCTGGCGCGTGGACTCAGGGATCGAGGATGGCGACGCCGTCAGCGTGCACTACGATCCGATGATCGCGAAAGTGATCGCGGGCGGCGCCGATCGCGGGGCGGCGCTGGCCCAGCTTTCGCAGGCGCTCGATCGCAGCGCGATCTTCGGCGTCGCGACGAATCTTCCGCTGCTGCGCGCCATCGCCCGCCACCCGCAATTCGCCGCAGGCGACGTCGACACCGGGTTCGTGGACCGCGAACTCGCCGCGCTCACGCGCGAATCGCACCCCTCGCCCGAGGCGCTCCTGCTCGCGGCCTCGCTCGCGCTCGAAGGGCGCGGCGGCGCCGACCCCGATTCGCCCTGGTCGGGCGCGGACGGCTGGCGCCTGGGGGGTCGCAGCTTTCAGACAATCGGACTGCGCACACCCTCCTTCCTGCGGCTGCGCGCGCGCCGGGTCGACTGTGGCATCGAGGCAGACACCGGGACGGCGCGCCTGGCCGGCGGCGTCCTCGACGCAGGCGGCGGTCGCTACCGCGTGGATGCCGGCGCCGGTCCCTGCGAGCTCGAGTTGATCCGCCACGGCGCCCGCCTGCAGGTGGTGGGAACGCGGGCCGACGAAATCACGCTGGCGCACGCGTGGCCGCACGAGCGCGGCGTCGAGGACGCGGATGCGCACCCGGCCTCCCCGCTGCCGGGCCGGGTCGTGGACCTGCGCGTGCAGACCGGGGACGCGGTGTCCAGTGGCGACGTGCTGGCGGTGGTCGAGGGCATGAAGATGCAGCATGCAATCCGCGCCGGCCGCGCGGGGCGTGTCGCCCAGGTACTGGCGCGTCTGGGCGAACAGGTCGAGGCCGAAGCGGTGCTCTTCGACATCGAGCCCGTGTGACAGTTGTGTTGCGACGCAAGAGCCGCTAAGGTCCTGAACCCATTGCGTCTGCCGCGCCCTCGTTCGCGGGTGCAGTAAGGGAAATCATGCAGCTTGCCAGCAAGGTTGTCGCCGTCACGGGCGCGGGGCGCGGCCTCGGGCGCGCGATCGCCGCCGCCTTCGCCGCGAAAGGCGCTTCAATCGCGGCGCTCGACATTCACACCGATGAGTCACGTACGACCTGCGCGCAATGCGAGGCGAAAGGCGTGCGCGCCCTGGCCTATGAATGCGATGTTTCCGACGAATCACAGGTGAGCTCGACGCTCGATCGCGTGGTCGCGGATCTCGGCCGCCTCGACGTCGTCGTCAACAATGCGGGCATCACCCGGGATGCGCTGCTCGTCAAGGTGAAGGACGGCGCGGTCGTCTCCCGGATGTCGCGGGAGCAGTGGCAAGCAGTGGTCGATGTCAACCTGACCGGCGTATTCCTCTGCGCCCGCGAGGCGGCGGAGCGCATGATCCGCCTCGGCAATGGCGGCCTGATCCTCAACATCTCCTCGATCTCGCGCGAGGGCAACGTGGGCCAGACCAACTACTCGGCCTCCAAGGCCGGCGTCGCGGCCATGACGGTGGTCTGGGCCAAGGAACTCGCGCGCTACGGCATCAGGAGCGCCGCGATTGCGCCCGGGTTCTGCGCCACCGAAATCCTGGCGGCGATGAAGCCGGAACTCGTCGCGCGCGTCACCGGCGCGGTACCGCTGCGCCGCCTCGGCCAGCCGGCCGAGATCGCGGAAACGGCGGTGTTCATCGCCGAGAACGATTTCGTGACCGGGCGCGTGATCGAAGTCGACGGCGGCCTTCGTCTCTGAAGGCACGGCTTCCGTCGCAGCCCGCGGCGCCTGCCGGCGCGCGGGGCTGTAAACTGGGCGCCGGGAACAAGGCCATGAAACTCGAACAGGTACGCGCAATCGTCAGCGGCGGCGCCTCGGGCCTCGGACTCGCGACAGCCGCGCGCCTCGTCGCCGCCGGCGGCAGGGTGGCCCTGCTCGACGTGCAGGACGAAGCGGGCGTCAGGGCCGCGACGCGGCTCGGCGCCTCCGCAAGCTATCGCCATTGCGACGTCACGAACGAGGCAGACGTCGATGGCGCGGTCCGGGACGCCACGGCCCGCATGGGCGGACTCAACCTGGCGGTGTCCTGCGCGGGCGTCGCGACGCCGGGCAAGCTCCTCGGCAAGGACGGGCCGCTGGCGCTGGCCGCTTTCCAGCGTGTCCTGAACATCAACGTGCAGGGCACCTTCCTGCTGGATCGCGCCGCGGCCGCACTGATGCAGTCGAATGCGCCCGATGTGGATGGCGGCCGCGGCCTGCTGATCCATACGGCCTCGGTCGCCGCCTACGAGGGGCAGGTCGGGCAGGTCGCCTACGCGACCTCGAAGGCCGCAGTTGCGGGCATGGTGCTGCCGCTCGCACGCGAGCTGGCACGCTTCGGCATCCGCGTAGTCGGCATCGCGCCGGGCATTTTCCAGACGCCGATGATGGCAGGACTGCCGCAGGAGGCCCAGGATTCGCTCGCCAGTCAGGTCCCCTTCCCGCCGCGTCTCGGCCGGCCGGAGGAATACGCGGAACTCGTAGCCGCGATCTGCACCAACACCATGATGAACGGCACGACGATACGCCTCGACGGCGCCATCCGGATGGCGCCTCGATGAGTGCCGGCCTCGCCCACGGCCTGGTCGCGGTCCGCTCGTGGATCGGGCTGATCGGCGCCATCGCAATCAGCGGATGTGTCGCGCAGCCGATCACGGGCGAGTCCGGGAGCGCAGCCGCGAGCGCTTCCCCGGGCATCAACATCCCGGTCGAGTACTACAAGCTCGACAATGGCCTGCGGGTCGTGCTGTCGCGCGATGCCTCGGCGCCCACCGTGACGGTCGGCGTCTACTACCGGATCGGATTCCGCATTGAGCCGAAGGGCCGCACCGGCTTCGCGCACCTGTTCGAGCACCTGATGTTCCAGGGCTCGGCCAACCTCGGGAAGATGGAATTCATCCGGCTCGTCGAGGGCAATGGCGGCGTGGTGAACGGTTCGACCACCTTCGACTACACGAACTACTTCCAGATCATGCCGGCGCATGTGCTGGAGACCGTGCTGTGGGCCGAGGCCGACCGCATGAAATCGCTCGCGATCACGCAGGAGAACCTCGCGAACCAGCAGGGCGTGGTCAAGAACGAGGTGCGCGTCAACGTGCTGAACCAGCCCTATGGCGGCTTCCCCTGGCTGACGCTGCCGCAAGTCGCTAACGAGAACTGGCACAACGCGCACAATTTCTACGGCGACCTCGTCGACCTCGACGCGGCGACGCTGGAGGACGCACGCCAGTTCTTCGAGAACTACTACGCGCCCAACAACGCGGTGCTGGTGGTCGCCGGCGACTTCGACGCCGCCGCCGCACGCGGATGGATCGACAAGCACTTCGCCGCGATCCCGGCGCGCACGCGCCCGCCGCTGCCCGACCTGTCCGAACCCGAGCAGCGCGCGGAAAAGCGCCATGCTTATGCGGACCGGCTCGCCCCGCGGCCCGCGCTCGCACTCGCCTGGCAGGTGCCCGAGCGCGGCACGCCCGAACACTGGGCTTTCAGCCTGCTCGACCAGATCCTGCTGCAGGGCGAGGACAGCCTGCTGTGGCAGCGCCTGGTCCAGCAACGCGGCTACGCGGGCGCCGTCGGCGGCGGCGTCAACCTGCTCGGCAACGAGTTCACCTACGACGGCCCCATGCTCTGGATGGTCTTCCTCGTTCACGACCCCGCGGTCGCGGCCGATGCGATCGTCGCGGACATCGACGCCGAGATTGCAAGGCTCCAGGCGGCGCCGCCCACGCTGGCGCAAATGCAGCGCGCGATGACGAAGACGCGCGCCGCGCTCTATGACCTCGCCGGCTCCAGCACGCGCTTCGGCCTCCTCGACCTCTTCGCCTGCTTTGCGCTGTTCGACGACGACCCGGCGCGCGTCAACCGCATCGAGACCGAGCTGGCCAGGGTCACACCCGAACTGGTGAGCGAGGTCGCCCGTCGCTACCTGACACCCGCGCGCCGTACCGTGCAGGTGGTCGAGCCCGGCGCGGCCGCGCCGGGAGCGGCGCCATGAAGCTGCTGCTCGCCGCCGCCGCCGCGTGCCTCGCCTGCGCGCCGGCGTTCGCGGACGGGCGCGAGCCGTCGCCGGTCCCGGGCGAGCCGCGCGACTTCCGCCTCCCTTCGCGCGAGACGCGCGAACTCGGCAACGGGCTCGCCCTCACTTTCGTCGACTGGGGCACGGTTCCCAAGGTGACCGTGCTCGCAGTGGTTCGCACCGGCAATATCGACGACGGCGAGTCCACCTGGCTCGCGGACCTGACCGTCGAGATGATGAAGGAAGGCACGGCGACGCGCTCCGCGGCAGCCATCGCCGAGGCGGCGGCGGGTATGGGCGGCTCGCTCAATGTCGGCGCCGGCGCCGAGCAGACGACGGTCAGGATCTCGGTGCTGTCCGAGCACGCCGTCGGCGCCATCGAACTGGTGGCGGACGTGCTGCAGCGTCCCGCATTCCCCGAGTCGGAACTGCCCCGCGTGGTCGCGAATTTCGAGCGCTCGATCGCGATCGCGCGATCCGACCCGCAGTCGCTCGCGGGCGAGGCGCTGGCGCGGCTGGTCTACGGCGATCATCCGTTCGGCCGCGCGCTTCCCGAGCCGGGGCAGCTCGGCGGCTACGGCATCGCTTCGGTGCGCGCTTTCCACGAGCGCAACTTCGGCGCGCGCCGGACGCATGTTTACGTTGCCGGGCGCTATGATCGCGCCGCGATCGAGGCCGCACTCACGCGTTCGTTCGGCGCCTGGCGCGAGGGCATCGCGCCTTCCGTCCTGCCGACGGCCCCGGCCGAAGCGCTGCAGCTCGCGCTGATCGACACGCCTGGCGCGCCGCAGTCCTCGATCCGCATGGCCGTGCCGGTGCCGCACGCCGCGCACCCTCAGTACTTTCCGACCACGCTGATGAACAGCCTGCTGGGCGGCGCGTTCGGCTCGCGAATCACCGCGAACATCCGCGAGGACAAGGGCTACAGCTATTCGCCAGACTCCTCGATCAACCAGCGACGCGGTACGGCACTCTGGGTGATGTCGGCGGAAGTGACGACCGAACACACGGCGGACGCGCTCCGGGAGATCTACCGGGAGATCGCGCGGCTCTCGGCCGAGACGCCACCGGCGGTGGAACTCGACGCGATCAAGGCCTATCGCTCCGGTCTGTTCGTGATCGCGAACTCGACGCCGAACGGCGTGCTCGGACAACTGGCATTCATGGATCTGCACGGGCTGCCGGCGGAATTCCTGTCGCGTTGGGTCGCCAGCGTGCACGCGGTGACGCCGCAGCAGGTGAGCGGCATCGCGGCCGGCTTCATCCGCCCGGAAAAGATGACGGTGGTCGTCGCCGGCGATCTCGCGAAGGTCGCGCAATCGGTCCGCGTGCTGCCGGAACTCCGGGGAGCCAGGATGCCGTGACCGATCGCGACGTCATGCGGTACGACGTCGTGATCGTCGGCGCCGGGCCCGCGGGCCTCGCCTGCGCGATCCGCCTCAGGCAGCTGAAGCCCGAACTCTCGGTCTGCGTGCTGGAGAAAGGCGCCGCGGTCGGCGCGCACATGCTGTCGGGCTGCGTCATGGAGCCCGAGCCGCTCGACGCGCTGCTGCCGGAATGGCGGCAGTCGCCGCCCGCGATCTGCGTGCCCGCGAAGCGCGACGAGTTCTGGTATCTCACGCGCGAAAAGGCCTTCCGCCTGCCCAACCCGCCGCAGATGCACAACCGCGGCAACTTCATCGTGTCGCTCGGCCTGATGGTGCCGTGGATCGCGCAACGCGCCGAGGCGCTGGGGGTCGATGTGTTTCCCGGATTCGCGGCCGCCGGGGCGATCGTGGAGGACGGACGCGTCGCCGGCGTTCGTCTCGGCGACATGGGCGTCGGCCACGACGGCCAGCCGGGTCCGAATTTCACATCGGGCGCCGACATCCGCGCAGGCACCACCGTGCTCGCGGAAGGCTGCCGCGGCAGCGTAACGCGGCAGCTCGTCGCGAAGCTCGGGCTCGCCGACGGCCGCGAACCACAGACCTATGGCCTCGGCTTCAAGGAGTTGTGGCAACTGCCGCCCG
The DNA here is from genome assembly GCA_052386355.1 of Gammaproteobacteria bacterium. Taxonomy (GTDB): domain Bacteria; phylum Pseudomonadota; class Gammaproteobacteria; order Steroidobacterales; family Steroidobacteraceae; genus SCUD01. Next base: position 32,487 of record JBQTKF010000055.1, on the reverse strand, counting down.
GCCGCGCGGAACCAGGGCTGATCCAGCACAGCGTCGGCTGGCCGGTGGACTCGCGGACCTACGGCGGCAGCTTCGCCTACCACCTCGATGGCGATCGCGTGTACGTGGGCTACGTGATCGGACTCGACTATGCCGACCCCCGATTCAAGCCGTTCGAGGCCTTCCAGCAGTTCAAGCATCACCCGCGTGTGCGCGCGCTGCTCGAGGGCGGCGAACTTCTTGCCTACGGTGCGCGCGCCATCGCGGCCGGCGGATGGCAATCGCTGCCGCGCATGGACGCGCCGGGATTGCTCGTGATCGGCGATGCCGCGGGCACGCTCAACGTGCCGAAGATCAAGGGCGTGCACCAGGCGATCCGCTCCGGCGTGCTCGCGGCGGAACACCTGGCCGAGCGCGCCGATACCGCCGGGTACGAGGCGCGCTGGCGCAAATCGCCGGGCGGCCGGGAACTCTGGCGCGTCCGCAACTTCAAGCCGGGCTTCCACCGCGGCCTGTGGTGGGGACTCGCGAATGCGGCGCTCGAGACGCTGACCGTCGGCCGCAGCCCCTGGACGCTCGGGCAGCGCGAGAACCACCTGGCGCTGCACCGGCTCGAGACGTTTCCGACCGTGGACCGCGGCTGGACCGAACGCACGCTGCCGCCGCGCGACCGGCCCGCCGCCGTGTTCCACGCCGGCAACGTGCACGACGAGTCGCAACCCGCGCACCTCAAGGTCGCCGACACCTCGATCTGCGCAACGCGTTGTACGACGGAATTCGGCAATCCCTGCGAGAACTTCTGCCCGGCGCAGGTGTATGAAATGGTGGACGATGGCGCGGGCGGCCGGCGGCTCCAGATCAACGCCGCCAATTGCGTGCACTGCAAGGCCTGCGACATCAAGGATCCCTACGGCATCATCACGTGGACGGTCCCCGAGGGCGGATCGGGGCCGAACTACCAGAACCTGTGAGTGCCGACGATCCGATCTGGACGCCTTCGCTGTTTCGCATCGCCGATGCGAACCTGACCCGCTTCATGGCTTTCGCCGCGAAGCGCGGCGCGCCGGACGCGGACTGGGACGCCCTCTATCGCTGGTCGATCGCCGATCCCGCCGCGTTCTGGGCCGCGTTCTTCGACTTCGCCGGCGTGGTCGCCGAGCGCGGCCCGGGCCCCGTGCTCGTCGGCGGCGATCGCATGCCAGGTGCGCGCTGGTTCCCGGGAGCGAAACTCAACTTCGCCGAGAACCTGCTGCGCGGTCCGGACACGGAGCCGGCGCTCGTATTCCGCAACGAACGCGGCCAGCGGCGCGAGATGTCGTGGGGCGAACTGCGCGGCGAGGTCGGGCGCGTCGCCGAAGGCCTGCGCGGGATCGGAGTCGGTGACGGCGACATCGTCGCGGGATTCCTGCCAAACCTGCCGGAGACGGTCGTCGCGATGCTGGCGACGGCCTCGGTCGGCGCGACCTGGACCTCGTGCTCGCCCGACTTCGGCATCCAGGGCGTGCTCGACCGTTTCGGCCAGGTCGCGCCCAAGGTCCTGTTCGCGGCCGACGGCTACTTCTACGCCGGCAAGACCCTCGATTCGCTCACGGCGGTCGCGGGCGTGCTGGCGCAGCTCGAATCTGTCGCCTGCGTCGTCGTCGTGCCGTACGTCGCGGCGTCGCCGGACCTGACCCGGGTCCGCAATGCCGTGCGCTACGCGAAGTTCGGCGAACGCGGCGTGCCGCTCCGGTTCGAGCGCATGCCATTCGACCATCCGCTGTATGTGCTCTACTCGTCGGGAACGACGGGGCCTCCGAAATGCATCGTGCACGGCGCCGGCGGGACGCTGCTGCAGCACCTGAAGGAGCACCTGCTGCACACCGACGTGAAGCCCGGTGACCGCCTGTTCTTCTTCACGACCTGCGGCTGGATGATGTGGAACTGGCTGGCGAGCGGGCTCGCCGCCGGCGCGACCCTCCTGCTCTACGACGGCTCGCCGTTCCACCCCGGGCCGCAGGTGCTGTGGGACATGGCCGCGGAGGAAGCCGTCACGATCTTCGGCACGAGCCCCAGGTACCTGGCGGCGCTCGAGAAGGCCGGCTACCGGCCGAATCGGCATCACGCGCTTGCGGTGCTACGCACAATGCTCTCGACCGGCTCACCGCTGGCGCCCGAGCAATACGACCACGTGGCGGCGGCGATAGGAGCGGACGTGCAGCTCGCCTCGATCTCGGGCGGCACCGATATCGTCTCCTGCTTCGCCCTCGGCAATCCGCTGCTGCCCGTGTACCGCGGCGAACTCCAGTGCCGCGGGCTCGGCATGAAGGTGGAGGTCTGGGACGCGGATGGCCGGCCGCTCACGGAACAGCGCGGTGAACTCGTCTGCACCGCGCCGTTTCCTTCGATGCCGGTCGGATTCTGGGCCGACCCGGACGGCGGGAAATACCGTGCCGCGTACTTCGAGCGGTTTCCCGGCGTCTGGCACCACGGCGACTACGCGCTCCTGACCGCGCGCGGCGGACTCGTGATCCTCGGGCGTTCGGATGCCGTACTGAACCCGGGCGGCGTGCGGATTGGCACGGCCGAGATCTATCGCCAGGTCGAGCAGCTTCCGGAGGTGCTCGAAAGCGTGGTGGTCGGGCAGGATTGGGCCAATGACGTGCGCGTCGTGCTGTTCGTGCGCCTGCGGGACGGCCTCGCCCTCGACGAAGCCTTGCGCGAGCGCATCAAGCGGCAGATTCGCGCAAACACCACGCCGCGCCACGTCCCCGCGGTGATCCTCCAGGTGCCCGAAGTGCCGCGCACGCAGAGCGGCAAGGTGGTCGAACTCGCCGTGCGCGAGGCGATGCACGGCCGGCCGGTACGAAATGCCGAAGCGCTCGCCAACCCCGGCGCGCTCGAGCACTTCCGCAATCGCGCAGAGCTTTCCGCCTGAGGCCATGACCGCCAATGCCCCGCTGACCGCCCGCTGCCAGGCGGCGCTCGCCGCGCAGGGCCACGCGCCCGACGCCTCCCAGTCGGCGGCGCTCGCGCGGCTCGAGGACCTGCGCCGGCGCGTGATCGCGCGCAAGGGGGCCGGCTCCCTGATCGAGCGCGGGCTGCAGCTGCTGCCGGGCTCGCGGCGCGTGCAGCCGCTGCGCGGGCTCTGGCTCTGGGGCGGCGTCGGCCGCGGCAAGACCTTTCTCGTCGACCAGTTCTTCTGGGAGCTCCCGGTGAAGGCCAAGCGCCGCGAGCACTTCCATCGCTTCATGCAGGGCGTCCACGCGGCGCTTGCGCGCCACCGCGACCGTCCGTCGCCGCTCGAGCAGGTGGCTGCGGATGCGGCGCGGCAGGCGCAGGTCCTGTGCTTCGACGAGTTCACGGTCAGCGACGTCGCGGATGCGATGATCCTCGCCGGGTTGCTCGACGGCCTGTTCCGGCGCGGCGTCACCCTGGTCGCGACCTCCAACCTGCCGCCCGCGCGCCTGTACCGGGGCGGGCTGCAGCGCGAGCGCTTCCTGCCCGCCATCGCACTGGTCGAGAAGCATTGCCGCGTGCAGGAGCTGGACGGCGGCATCGACTACCGCCTGCGCCAGCTCGAGCGTGCGGCGCTCTTCCTCGGCCCCGGCGAGGCCGACGCAGAGCGGCGGCTCGCGGCGGAGTTCGGGCGCATCGCCGACAGCGCGGTGGACCGCAATGTCCGCGTCGAAGTGAATGGCCGCGCGATCCGCGCACGGCGCGAGGCCGACGACCTCGCCTGGTTCGAGTTCCGGGAATTGTGCGAGGGCCCGCGCGCCGCGGCCGACTACATCGAGATCGCGCGCTGCTATCACACGGTGTTCGTGAGCGGCGTGCCGGTCATGGACGCCGCGCAGGACGACGCGGCGCGCCGCTTCATCACGCTGGTCGACGAGTTCTACGATCGCGGCGTCAAGTTGTTCCTCTCGGCTGCCGCGGACGCACCCGAGGGCCTCTATCGCGGCGAGCGGCTCGCCTTCGAGTTCCGCCGCACTTCCAGCCGCCTCCATGAAATGCAGGGCCGCGCCTACCTGGCGAGGCCGCACCGGCCCTAGGCACCCAGGCGCTGCCGCACCCGCCGTGCGATCGCGGCGAATGGCTCGAGGTAGAGCGCGAACACGCTTCGAAAACGCAGGTGCTCGTCGTGAGGCAGGCCGATGCGGAACCGCTCGTCGTCCGCCGGAACGTAGTTCGTCCCTGCCAGCGTGTCCCACAGCGAAAACATGACCGCGTAGTTCCGGTTCCGGTGCCTGGGTTCGATGCTGTGGTGGACCTGGTGCATCGCCGGGCTCGAAAACACGCGGCTCGCGAGCGCGCCGAACCCGAGCGGGATGTGGGTGTGGCGCAGGTGCTGCGTGACGAAATACGCGACCGAGATGACCCCGATGTTCCACAGCGTGATCTCGGTGACATGCTGCGGATGCATCCATGCCACGAATCCGGTGACGGGTGCGGCCAGCAGCAATGCCAGCGCCAGTTCCAGCAGCATGTCGACCGGATGGGACCGGCCATTCGTGAACGGCGTCAGCACTTCCGCCGAGTGGTGCACCTTGTGGAATTCCCACAGGAACCCGACGTGGTGCATCAGCCGGTGCGAACACCATTTTGCGAAATCGATGGCCAGGGCCAGCGCCGCCGTATAACCGAGCCGCAGCGCCAGTGACGGAGGGTCGGCTGGCTCGTTGGCGCCGAACGCGCCGGTCAGCAGCGCGCTGACGCCGTCCGCCGCCGCGAACAGGCCCGTGATGCCGAGAATCACCGCCGGAAACGCCTTGGTCGACAGGAGTATCGAGTTGAGCAGGTAATACTGGTACTCGACGATCGCCGACCGGTGCAGGTAGATGTCACGGGGCAAGAGCCAGCGAAGGAATCCGCCGCGCTCCGCCCCGCCTTCCCGCACGACCCTGGCGCGGAAGTAGACGTAGGCAATGATGGCCGCGGTGCCGAAGAAGACGTAGTGCATCGCGCCTGCATCGAAGAATCGCAGCAATCCGCTCGCCAGCAGATGCGCGAATTCGTAGGCGGGCCCCAGCAGGTGCCGGAGCCATTCCTTGAATTCCAGGATCAAGACGCAGGCCGCTTCGGCTTGGGCGGACTGCCCGGCTCGTTGACCGGCAAGGGTGGTTCACCGCCCCTCGCGACGGCGTCGCCGCGCCGGACCCGGCGCGCGGCCGCAGCGAACGGCGCGAAGTAGAGGGCGCCGAGTGACTGGAACCGGCGGTGCTCGCCGCCGGGCAGGCCGAGCCGGTACTTTTCGTCACTCGCCGGGATGTAGTTGGTGCCGGCCAGCACGTCCCACAGCGAGAACATCAGCGCGAAGTTCCTGTCCCAGTGCCGTTCCTCGACGCTGTGGTGGATCTGGTGCATGGCCGGGCTCGAGAAGATGCGGCTCGCCCAGCGGCCGAATCCCAGCCGCACGTGGGAATGGCGCAGGTGCTGCGTGAGGAAAAATGCCAGGTGCAGGATGCCGAGGTTCCACAGCGTGATCTCGGTGACCTGCGCGGGGTACAGCCAGGCGAACACGCCCGTCACCGGCGCCGAGACGAAGGCGACCATCAGCTGTTCGAGGATCTGGTCGACCGGGTGCGAGCGACTGTTCGTGAACGGCGTCAGCACCTCGGCGGAATGATGCACCTTGTGGAACTCCCACAGCACCGGCACCCGGTGCTCCAGGAAGTGCGCGTACCATTTCGCAAAATCGAATGCGAGCGTCATCGCGACGGTGAAGGCGATGCCGGCCCAGACCGAGGGCGGGCCGGAAACTCCGGCGGGGCCGAAGGCGGATGTCAGCACCTGGCGCACGCCATCCGAGACCAGCAGCACGCCAGGCAACCCGATGAATATCACCGGGTACACCTTGCTCAGGATGATCGAGTTGACCAGGTAGTACTGGTAGTCGACGACGGCCGAGCGGTGCAGGTAGATCTCACGCGGCAGCAGCCATCGCGCGAAGCCTGCTCCGCCGCCCGTGGCCCGCACGTACCGCCAGTAGTAGGCAAACGCGATCACCAGCGCCGTCGCAAAGAACACGTAGTGCATGTGCCCCGTTTGCACGAAGCGCAACAGGCCGCTCGCAGCCGCGTAAACGTATTCGTAGAGCGGACCGAGGAGGTCCCTCAGGAAGATCTTCAGTCCATCGATCACAGGGGTAGCTTCCGCCGCACTGCCTCGGACTCCCGCGGCGGCTCCCGGAAGTCGCCCGTACGGGATGTTTGTCCGGCACCACGGCCCTGTCAAACCGCCGGCGGCGGATCGTGCCGCCCGCGCGACGCAGGTCACATTGTGGCTGGCGCGGGCGACTCAGATCACGCCGCGCCGTTCCTGGTCGAGCTCGATGGACTCGAACAGGGCGCGGAAATTGCCCTCCCCGAAACCTTCGTTGCCCTTGCGCTGGATGATCTCGAAGAAGATCGGACCGATCACGTTCCTGGTGAAGATCTGCAGCAGGATGCCGTCACTGGCGCTGCCGTCGATCAGGATGCGCCGCTCCTGCATCCGTGCGAGCGACTCGCGATGTCCCTCCACGCGCGCGCTCACGCCTTCATAGTAGGTGTCCGGCGTGTCCTGGAATTCGACGCCATTTGCGCGCAGCGCATCCACCGCCGCATAGATGTCGCCGGCGGCGAGCGCGATGTGCTGGATGCCCTCGCCCTGGTACTCGCGGATGTACTCCTCGATCTGGCTCCTGTCGTCCTGGCTCTCGTTGATCGGGATGCGGATCTTGCCGCAGGGGCTCGTCATTGCGCGGCTGAACAGACCGGTCTTTTTCCCCTCGATGTCGAAGTAGCGGATCTCGCGGAAGTTGAACAACTTCTCGTAGTAGCCGGCCCAGCGGTCCATGTTGCCGCGGCGCACGTTGTGCGTCAGGTGGTCGATGACGGCGAGGCCGGCCTGCCGGACCGGTTCCGGGTCCTGCACCGGGACGAAATCCACGTCGTAGATCGTGCGCTCGCCGTAGCGGTCGACCAGGTAGATCAGGCTGCCGCCGATGCCCTCGATCGCCGGGATCGAGAGCTCCATCGGCCCGACGCGGGTTTCGACGGGTATTGCGCCGAGCTCGACAGCGCGGCGGAACGCCATGGCCGCGTCCTTCACGCGAAACGCCATCGCGCAGGCGGACGGACCGTGCTCGCGCGCGAAGCGCTGGCCGAATCCGCCGGGCTCCGCGTTGATGATGAAATTGACGTCGCCCTGGCGGTGCAGCGTGACATTCTTGCGTCGATGGCGCGCGCTGACCGGGAAGCCCATGCGCGCGAAAAGCCGGCGCAGCAGGTCGGGATCGGGCGCGGTGTACTCGACGAATTCGAAGCCGTCGGTGCCCATCGGGTTCTCGAAAAGGTCTGCCATCGCCGGCTCCCGCATCGGATGCTCCCGTCACTCTAATGCGTACGGGCCGCGCGCGGAACCGCCGCCGGGGTCCCGTGTATAATTTGCGCGAATGTTAGGCAGGATCCCGGCCGCCAGGCAGGCAATCATCGCCCGCATCGCCGTCCGCGCCCGCCGCGCGGCCCGCCGCCGCCTGCCGGTGCCACCGACGCGCCTGGTGCGCTGCTTCTACAACGGCGTCTCGGAACTCGACCTCGTGCAGCACTCGGCGGACGACCTCGCCGGGGCCGCGCTCGCGCAGCTCGCATTCGCGCGCGTGCGCCGGCCGGGCCGCACGCTGGTGCGCGTCTTCAACCCGGAGCGCGCCCGCGACGGCTTTGCCTCCTCGCACACGGTCATCATGGTCGTCACCGATGACATGCCTTTCCTGGTGGACTCGCTGGGCATCGTGTGCACCGAACACAAGCTGGCGGTCCACCTGCTCGCACACCCGGTGTTTGCGGTAGCCCGGGACCGCGCCGGGCGGCTCAAAGACCTGCGGCTCGGCGCCCCCGTCGCGGGCAACCGCGCGGAGTCCTGGCAGCTGATCGAGGTGGATCGCGAGCCGGACCCGCGGCGCCTCGCCGAACTCGAGCGGCACATCCGCCGCACGCTCGACGACGTGCGCGCGGCGACGTCCGACTGGCGCCGCATGCGCGCCCGTACGCGCGACGCCGCGGCGCTGCTCGGCCGGACGCGCGTGCGCGGCATGGAGAGCGAGGTGCGCGAGGCGCGCGAGCTCCTCGAATGGATGGACGACGGCCATTTCACCTTCCTCGGCTACCGCGAGTACCGCCTGGCCCGGGGCGCGCGACGCGACCGGCTGCGGCCGCTCGCGCCTTCGGGGCTCGGACTGATGCGTACCGGCCGCCGCGGCAGACCGAAGACGATCGAGCTGACCGGCGAGGTGCGCGCATTCGCGCGCTCGTCCGAGCCGCTGATCATCACCAAGGCGAACTCGGTGGCGACCGTGCACCGCGGAACCTATCTCGACTACGTCGGCTTCAAGACCTTCGACGAGAAGGGCGCGGTGACCGGCGAGCGCCGCTTCATCGGCCTGTGGACCTCGTCCGCCTACAGCAAGAGTCCGCGCGAGATCCCGGTGCTGCGCCACAAGGTGCAGCGCGTGATCGATCACTTCGGGCTGCCGCCGGCCAGCCATGACAACAAGGCGCTGGTCGCTGCGCTCGAAACCTTCCCGCGCGACGAACTGTTCCAGGCCACCGTGCCCGACCTGATCCGGATCCTGCGCGGCGTCGTCAATCTCTACGAGCGCTCGCAGGTGCGGCTGTTCGTGCGCCGCGACGTGTTCCGGCGGTTCTATTCATGCCTGGTCTACGTGCCGCGGGACCGCTACAACACGCAGGCGAGGGAACGCATCGAAGCGCTCGCACGCGAGGCCTTCGGCGGCCTCGCGGTCGAATCGCAGGTTCAGCTGTCGGAGTCCACGCTGGCCCGCCTGCACCTCCTGGTCCGCACGCCGGCGACGCGCGACTCGGGCGTGGACGCGGTGGAACTAGAGCGCCGCATCACCGAGGCCGTGCGCACCTGGCAGGACCGGCTCAAGGACGCCCTGGCCGACGTGCACGGCGAAGCGGACGCGCTGCGCCTCGATCGCACCTGGGGCCGCGCCTTCCCTGCCTCGTACCAGGAGGACACGCCGTTCGAGGCGGCGGTCGGCGACATCGCCTGCCTCGAGGCGCTGACCGCAGAACCCACGGGCCTGCGCATGGCGCTGTATCGCGACACGGGCCAGCCGCCGCACAAGGTGCAGTTCAAGCTGTTCCGACGCGAGCGCCCGATTCCGATCTCGGACGTGCTGCCGACCATCGAGAATCTCGGGCTCAAGCTGATCAGCGAGCGGCCGTACGAGATCGAGACCGCGGCCGGCACCTGCTGGATCCAGGACTTCGAGCTCGAGCACCCGCGCGCCGTCGCGATCGACCTCGCGAGCGACGGCCCGCGCTTCAAGTCCACCTTCGCGAACGTGTGGCTCGGCAACGCCGACAACGACGGTTTCAACCGCCTGGTGCTCGCGGCCGACCTGGGCTGGCGCGAAGCGATGGTGTTGCGCGCCTACGCGCGCTGGTTCGGGCAGCTCGGCCTGCCGCTGTCACAGTCCTACATGGAGGAAGCGCTCGCGAGCAACGCCGCCGCCGCCGGCCGGCTCCTGAAGCTGTTCCTCGCGCGCTTCGACCCCTCGCAGGCCGCGCCCGCGCGCCGCCGCGCAGAGGCCGCGCAGCGCCGTGCCCTCGACCGGCTGCTCCTGGCTGTCCGCCGCATCGACGACGACCGCATCCTGCGCGCATTTCTTGCGGCGATCGATGCGACGCTGCGCACCAACTATTTCCAGGCCGGCGCGGACGGCGCGCCTAAGCCGTACCTTTCGCTCAAGATCGACCCGCGCCGTGTCGCCGAGGTGCCGCCGCCGAAGCCGATGTTCGAGATCTTCGTGCATTCGCCGCGCATCGAGGGCGTGCACCTGCGCATGGGCCGCGTCGCGCGGGGCGGGCTGCGCTGGTCGGACAGGCGGGAGGATTTCCGTACCGAGATCCTCGGCCTGATGAAGGCCCAGAACGTCAAGAACACGGTGATCGTGCCGGTCGGCGCCAAGGGCGGCTTCGTGCCGCGGCGCCTGCCCGCGGGCCGCGACGAGGCGCAAGCCGAGGGCACCGAGTGCTACCGGATCTTCATCCGATCGCTGCTCGACGTGACCGACAACGTGGTGGCGGACCGCGTCGTGCCGCCGTCCGCGGTCGTGCGCCAGGACGGCGACGATCCCTACCTCGTGGTTGCGGCCGACAAGGGAACCGCCAGGTTCTCGGACGTCGCGAACGCCATCTCGCAGGAATACGGCTTCTGGCTCGACGATGCCTTCGCCTCGGGCGGCTCGGCGGGCTACGACCACAAGGACATGGCGATCACGGCACGCGGCGGCTGGGAATCGGTGCGCCGGCATTTCCGCGAGCTCGGACTCGACACGCAGAAACAGGATTTCACCGTCGCCGGCATCGGCGACATGTCGGGCGACGTGTTCGGCAATGCGATGCTGCTCTCGCTTCACACGCGCCTGCTGGCCGCGTTCGACCACCGCCACGTGTTCCTCGACCCCGGGCCGGATGCGGCCAGGAGCTTCGCCGAGCGCAGGCGCCTGTACGGCCTCGCGCGCTCGAGCTGGGAGGACTACAACCGCCGCCTGTTGTCGAAGGGCGGCGGCGTGCACTCGCGCCAGGCCAAGGCGATTCCGCTGACGACGGAGGTGCGCGCGATGCTCGGCATCGACGCCGCCTCCGCGGCGCCCAATGAGGTGATCCGCGCGATCCTGCGGATGCCCGTGGACCTCCTGTGGAACGGCGGCATCGGCACCTACGTGAAGGCGGCCGACGAGACGCACGCCGAGATCGGCGACCGCGCCAACGACGCAGTGCGCGTCAACGGGGCCGAACTGCGCTGCCGCGTCGTCGGCGAGGGCGGAAACCTGGGCTTGTCGCAGCGCGGCCGGGTCGAGTACGCCATGGCCGGCGGGCGCATCAACACCGATTTCATCGACAACTCTGCGGGCGTCAATTGCTCCGACGTCGAGGTCAACCTCAAGATCCTGTTCCGCGGGCTGATGGAGTCGCGGCGGATCAAGCGGCGCGCGCGCAACCGGCTGCTGGCCCGCATGACCGACGAGGTCGCGGCACTGGTGCTGCGGAACAATTACCTGCAGTGCCTCGCGATCTCGGGCCTGCAATCGCGCTCGGTCGAGCGCATCTTCGAACTCGGCCACGTGATCCGCGCGCTCGAGCGCGCGGGCACGCTCGATCGCGCGCTCGAATCGCTGCCGGCGGACGACGAGATCGTCGAGCGCCACCGCAAGGGCCAGGGCCTGACGCGGCCCGAGCTCGCGATGCTGCTGTCCTACTCGAAGATCTGGCTGTCGGCCAGGCTGCAGGAGTCGGACATCGTCGCCGATCCCTACCTCGGCAACGAGGTCACCCGGTATTTCCCGAAGCCGGTGCAGCGCCGCTGGCCGCGCGAAATCCAGAAGCACCAGCTGCGGCGCGAGATCATCGTGACCGCGACGACCAACAGCCTGGTCAACCGCATGGGCCCGGTGTTCGCGATCCGCACCCAGGAGGATACCGGCGCCGACATCGGCAGCATCGCGCGCGCATTCGCGATCGCGCGCGAAATCACCGACATGCGCGATCTCTGGGCGGACATCGAGGCGCTGGACGACCGCGCGCCGACCGCGTTGCAGTACGACATGGCGCACGAGACGGTGCGCCTGCTCCGGCCGCTCACCTACTGGGTGCTGCGCCACCTCGGCCGCGACCTCGACATCGAGCGCGCGGTGTCTCGCCTGCGGCCGGGCATCCGCGAACTGGTCGGCGGGCTGCCCTCGGTCATCGAGGGCCTCGAGGCCGATCGCTACGAGCGGGAACTCGCGCGCTTCACGGTGCCGGGCGTGCCGCCGTCGGTCGCACGCCGCGTCGCGAGCCTCGGCGCCATGCATTCGGGCGTGGACATCGTCGAGGTCGCGCTCGCGCGCCGCGCGCCCATCCGCCATGCCGCGCACGTCTACTACGGCCTCGGCGCGGCGATCGGCCTCGACTGGATCCGCGGCCAGATCGAGCGCCTGGCGGTCGAAGGCCATTGGCAGGCGCTCGCGCGCGGGACGCTGCGCGAGGAAGCCTACGCGCTGCAGCGCCGACTCTGCGACCGCATCGTCGCGAAGAGCCGCCGCGGCGACCCTGCCGCCGCGGTCGACGCCTGGCTCGGGACCGCAGGCAGCGCGGCCGAGAACCTGCGCCGCTCCGTGCAGGAGATGCGCACCACGGGGGCCGCCGACTTCCCGACGCTCTCGGTCGCGTTGCAGGCCGTGCGGCGCCTCGCCGAGCGCTGAGCCGGCCGTGCCCGGAAAGTTCGTGCTGGTACGGCACGGCCAGAGCACCTGGAACCTCGAGAACCTGTTCACGGGCTGGACCGACGTCGACCTGTCGCCGCAGGGCGCGGCCGAGGCGCGCGCCGCCGCGGCACTGCTGCGCTCCGAAGGCCTCGACTTCGAGATCGCCTTCACCTCGGTGCTGAAGCGCGCGATCCGCACGCTCTGGATCATGCAGGATGCGCTGGACCGCATGTGGGTGCCGGTCGAGCGCGACTGGCGGCTCAACGAGCGCCACTACGGCGCGCTGCAGGGCCTCGACAAGGCGCAGACGACCGCGAAGTACGGCGCGGAGCAGGTCAAGGTCTGGCGGCGCGGCTATGACGTGCCCCCGCCCCCGCTCGCCGCCGATGACCCGCGGCATCCAAGGCTTGACCCGCGTTACCGGCGCGTGGATCCGGCGCTCCTGCCCGCGACCGAATCGCTCAAGGACACGCTCGCGCGCGTGCTGACCTGCTGGAACGGCCGCATCGTACCGGCGCTCGCGGCTGGTCTCGACGTGCTCGTGGTCGCGCACGGCAACAGCCTGCGGGCGATGGTCAAGATGCTGGACCGCATGAGCGACGACGAGATCGTCGAATTCAACATTCCGACCGGCGTACCGATCCTTTACGAGCTGGATGGCCGGCAGCGCCCCACCGCGCCAAGACGGTTCCTCGGCGATCCGGCCGCGATCGCAGCAGCCGCGGCCGCGGTCGCGCGCCAGGCGGAGGGCCCCTAGCGCTAATAGGGGACGCACCCCATTTCGGTGAAGACGAAATAGGGGTGCGTCCCCTATTCCCTATTCCTCGGGCGCGATCTCGACCTCGATGCCGGCGAGCGATTCCTCGAACGGAATCTGGCAGGACAGCCGCGATCCGCGCGGCCGGTAGCTCTCGAGCTCCTGGAGGATCTCCTTCTCGTCGCCCTGCATCGGCGGCAGGCGATCGAGCCAGGGCTCGGCCACATGGACGTGGCAGGTCGCGCAGGAGCACATGCCGCCGCAGATCGCGGCGACGCCCCAGTCGAATTCACGCAGCGTCTCCATCAGGCTGACGCCGGGACGGGCCGCGACCCGGTGCACGCCGCCGTCGCGATCCGTGACGATGATTTCGGCCATGGGCCGCGCATCTTGCGCGATGCGGCCCGCGGCGTGCAACCGTTCAGGACTGCAATCCGGCTGCGAGGCGCGCCTGCAGGGCCTGATCCGGCACCATGCCTTCGAGCGTCGCGACTGCGTTCCACCCGTACCACAGGCAGCGGAAGATCCATCCCAATGGCGCGAGCCGCGCACGCAGTTCCGCGCCGCCCGGCCCGTAGCCGGCGAGCAGCGCCTCTCGGCTTTCGCGCCCGAGGTCGTGGTAGCCGATGCAGGATGCGAGATCGGCCGCCGCGTCGCCCGGTCCCGCGTATTCCCAGTCGATCGCGAACAGCCGATTTCCCGCGTCTACGAAATTGCGGTGATGCAGGTCGTGATGGCAGCTCACGGGCGTTGCGTCGGCCAACGTCGCGCGCTGCGCTTCCAGCCGACGTGCCAGCTCATCCACCGCGGGCGCGGGCGCACGCGACCTCAGGATGGCGAGGTAGCCGGCCGCGCGCGCACCGAAATCGACGAATGGCAGTCCCGGCGGCGGCGGCAGCGCATGCAGGCGCGCGATCCAGGCGCCGATGCGCGCGAGCTGGGCGGCGTCTCCGAAGTCGCCGCGCGACAGCATCCTGCCGGGGACATGGCGCGTGACGAGGAGTCCCTGCGCCGGGCGCGACAGCACGATTTCCGGCGCGAGTCCGGCGGCCGAGGCCAGCGCGTGCATCGCATGCTCGGATGCGCAGCTCGCGCCCAGCGCCGCGGACTGCGGGCCGGCGATGCGCAATACGAGATCCCGGCGGGCATCCGTCAGCCGCAGCACGAGGTTCGCCGTCGCGCCGGCCAGCGGCACGACCACCGGCTGCGCGAGGCCCAGCGCGGCGGTCACGGCATCCACCGCGCGGCGGGCCCGCTCCGGCATCCCGGGCTTCACGCCGCCGCCATCGCGCGCCGCCATGCGCGCCAGCCGGTCACCGCGAGCACGGCATACGCGAGGTAGAGCGCCGCGGTGGGCCACAATCCCTGGCTCGCAAACAGTGCGGCGAGCCCGGTGTCCACGGCCATCCACCAGAGCCAGGTGTCCACGAAGCGCCGCGCGAGCAGCCAGGTCGCAATCACGCTCGCCCAGGTACCGAGCGAATCGGCAAGTGGTGCGGCCGATAGCGTGAACTGCCCGAGCAGCGCGACACTCGCTGCTGTCGCCGCCGCCACAACCGCGAGCGAGTAAAGGTGCAGGCGCAAAGGCCAGCGCTGCGGCCGCGGCGTGGCGTCGGCGCCCGGCTTCCAGGCGAACCAGCCGTAAATCGAGAGCGCGACGTACAGGACCTGCAGCGCCGCCTGCAGCGGCAACGCCGCGCGCAGGAAGACCCATGCGTACAGGGCGCAACTCAGGCCGCCCGCGATCCAGCAGCTGCGGTGCTGCCGGATCGCGAGCAGGATGTAGGCGGCCCCTGCGGCGACCGCGATGCCTTCAAGCACCCCCACCGAGCACCTTCATGACGAATACGGCACGGCGCGGCCCCGACAGGCTCGCCCGCATCTCGTCGCGCAGCGCATCGAACACCGCGTCGTAGTCGCCGGACACCTGCGTACTCATGGAGTTCGTCACGACCGCGATCCCCGGACGCGACCTGAGCCGCTCGAGGAAGCCGAGGATCGGCGGGATGAACTCGTCCGCGAGCGGATACAGGCTCAATTCGACGGCGACATGCATGGCGGCACCTCAGTGGACCCAGCGCAGCGTCAGGCCGACCTGGCGCGGGTCGCCCCAGCGCAGATACAGGCGATTCGGGAAGTCGGGCGGCTCGTTGCCGAACCAGAAGCCGCGCACCGGGTAGCGTTCGTCGAGCAGGTTGCGCACCCAGGCGTGCACGGACCATCGCCTTGATTCGTAGCCGGCCCGCAGGCCCACGAGCATGCGGGAATCCGCACGCTGGTCGTGGCTGGTGTCGAAATGGAAGCCGGATTCGCCCGACAGGTCGAGGCGCGCCATCCAGCCCGCCGGATGGCGCCAGGTGGCGGCGAGCGCAAGTTTCCATTCCGGCGCGTGCGCGAACTCGCGTCCGTCGAGGTCGCGTTCGCCGAAGCGATAGTCCAGGTAGCGCGAGCGCATCCAGGTCAGCATCGCACCGAGCTCGAGCGAAGACAGCGGTCTCGCCGTGGCCGTGGCCTCGGCGCCCCAGGCCTCGCCGCGCGCGGCATTGTCCGTCAGGAACAGGAAGGTCAACGGATCCTGTGGGTCGAGCTGGAACGAGGTTGCCACCTGCTGGTGCTTGCGGCGCATGTAGTAAAGATTCATGTCCGCCTTGTTGCCTGCGTCGTCCGTCGCCCGCCAGCCGGTCTCGAGCGACCACAGGTACTCCGGATCGAACTGCTGGCGGTCGGGCGGGACCGAGGTGCCGACGTTGAAACCGCCCGCGCGGAATCCGCGCGAGAGCATGGCCCAGACCGTGTGCGCATCGCCGAGGCGCTGCGTGATCGAGAACTCGCCGCCCCACATGCGGTCGCGCGGCTCGAAGGCGATGCCGTCGGTGTCCGCGTAGTCAGCATCGCGCTCCTCGACGCGCAGCCCGGCCGCGATTGCGGTTGCGGGTGCCGGCCGCCATTCGACCTGGCCGTAGGCCGCGACGCTGGTCGCGTGGTAGCGGCTCGCGAGCGTGCGCACGAAGGCATCATCGAGATAGAGGCCATCGTCGCGCAGGCGATTGCGCTCCTCGAGGCGCAGGAGCCAGGCGCCCGCGACCCAGGACCAGTCGCGGTCCGGAGCGGACGAGAATCGCAGGTCCTGCGACAGCGTCCGGCGGCCGCGCAGCGTCCGCGAGAAGAAGTCATAGGGACCGTTCGCGCCCCAGGCAGCCTCGTTGCCCCAGTCGCCGTCGAAACTCGCCTCGATGTCCGAGTCTGCCCAGGTCGTGATCGAATGCCATTCGCCGCCGTCCGGCAGCGCCCTCGCGAGGTCGAGCCAGGCGCCGTCCGTGCGCTGGGCGTCGCGGCCGGGTCGATCCGACAGCGTATGCAGGCTGTTGTCGATTGCGAAGGCGTCGTAACCGTTGTCGAAGTCGGCGTGCACCAGTCCGAGACCGGCGCGCCAGGGTCCGTTGCCGCCAAGGTGCAATCTCAGGCGGGCCGTGGTTTCATCACGCCCGTTGGTGTCGCTCCGGTCCAGGAAGTCGTTTCGCCGGAAGCCCTCGCTGGCCGCCCGATGCAGCACCGCGCGCCAGGCGCTCTGGCTGTCCGCCGCGAGCGGACCGCCTGCGGCGGCGCCTGCGCTCCACAGCCCGTCGTCGCCAGTGCCTGCCTCCGCCTCGAATGACGGCACCGGCGCCGGATCCCGCGTCTTCAGCTTGATCAGCCCTCCCAGCGCATTCGCGCCATAGCGGGTTCCCTGCGGCCCGCGCAGCACTTCGACCTGCTCGACGTCGAACAGGGCCGCCGTCATGCCGATGCCGGAAAGGTCGATCTCGTCCAGCAGAAAACCGATCGAGGGATTCGGCGCGCCCTGGTATTGCTCCAGCTCACCGACGCCGCGCAGCAGGAAATATCGCGGGCGCGAACTGGCGCCGGCCCACGACAGCGAAGGCACGAGCGGCAGCAATTCCTCGAGGTGCACGACCGCGGCATCCTCGATCACGGCCCGCCCGAGCACGGTCGTGCCGCCGGGGCGCGTCCGCGCCGCGACTTCGCGCAGGCCGGCGGTGACGACGATCTCGTCGAGCCGCGGTGGCGCTTCCGCGGAGACGGCAGCGGAGCCCAGTGCCGCAAGCAGTGGAAGGAATATCCCGGCCGGCTGATGTTGCATGCCTGCTCCCTACGCCGGTCCTAACCGGATCAGGTTCGACGGGTTCGCCGGTGAGCCGCGAAGGCAACCGGCATCTCAGGTCTAGTCAGACCACCCCAAGGCAGGTTCAGATACTAGCGGCGGCCCGGCGGGGCCGCAACGGGGCAGCCATGGAACTCGATTGGTTCGACATTGCGGCGGAATCCGACATCCCGGTCGGCGGCATGAAGGCCGTTGACGTCGCGGGACGGCGCATCCTCGTGTGCCGGCTGCGCGAAGGCCTTTACGCGGTGGACGCCATCTGTACGCATGCGGCGGCGTCGCTCGAGGAAGGCTGGCTGCGAGGCCATCGGCTCACCTGCCCGCTGCACGGGGCTGCGTTTGACGTGCGGGACGGGCGCGTGCTCTCTCCGCCCGCATTCCACTGGCTGCCGACGCATCGCGTACGCGTCGAACAGGGGCGCATCCTGGTCGCGATCGGGCGCGCCTGAGGACTCAGCCCTCGAACCTCGGCGGCCGGCGGTTTCGCACCGCATCCAGGCCTTCGCGCACGTCCTTCAGCCGGAAGCCGAGGAATTCGAGCGCGAGCGAGGCATCGAACGAGGGACCGGCAAGGCGCAGCCAGTTGGCGAGCGCGTGCTTGGTGAATGCGATCGCGCTCGCACTGCCCGCCGCGAGCCTGACTGCGATGCCGAGCGCGGTGTCGCGCACCTTCGCGTCGTCCACGCACAGCGACACCAGCCCGATGCGCTCGGCCTCGGTGCCGTCGAGCGGCTCGTTGGTCAGCAGGTAGTAGCGCGCCTTGGCGAGGCCGCAGAGCAGCGGCCAGATGATGACGGAGTGGTCGCCCGCGGCGACGCCGAGCCGGGTATGGCCGTCCAGGATCCTGGCGCCGCGACCGGCGACGGAAACGTCGGCGAGCAGGGCGACGGCGAGCCCCGCGCCGACCGCGGTGCCGCGGATCGCCGAGACCACGGGCTTGGTGCAATTGACGAGGTTGTATACGAGGTCGCTCGCCTCGCGCCACACGCGCAACAGCGTCGACTCGTCCTCGATCATGCGTTCGATCATCGCGAAGTCGCCGCCCGAGGAAAAATGCTCGCCGGCGCCGCGCACCAGCACGGCCCGCACCGCGGCATCCGCATCCACGGCGCGCCAGACGCGCGCGAGGCCGGCGTGCATCACCTCGGTCGCCGAGTTCTGGCTGCCCGGGTTCGTGATCACGATCTCGAGCACGCCGGGCGAGGGCTCCTCGAATGCGAGGTCCGAGAATTCTCCGTTCCAGCGTGCGAGGTCGAACGACACCGTCACTCCTTGGCCGCGTCCGGCGCCGCGTGGACGCTCACCATCGTGAGCACATGATAGGACGCAACCGTCTCGCCGGACTGGTTCGTGATCTCGGTGTCCCAGGTCACCTCGCCCCAGCCCTTGTCGGCGCGCAGCGATTTCTCGCGGCAGGTGAGGCGCACCTTGATGCGGTCACCGGGCTTCACCGGCTTCACGAAGCGCAGCGCGTCGAGCCCGTAATTGCCGAGCACCGGGCCGTAAGCCGGGTCCACGAACAGGCCGGCGGCGGCCGAGATCAGGAAGTAACCGTGCGCCACGCGGCCGCCGAACAGCGGGTTGCGTGCGGCCTCGGACTCGTCCATGTGCGCGTAGAAGCGGTCACCGGAAAGCGCGGCGAACGCCTCGATATCCCCGATCGTGACCTCGCGTTCCTGCGAGCGGAAGGTGTCGCCGATCGCAAGCGCATGGAACGGCTTGCGGAACGGGTGGGCGCCAGGGTCGCGTTCGGTGCCGCCGCGCACCCAGCGGCCGCCGACGGCCGCGAGGGTGTCGGGCGACCCCTGCACCGCCGTGCGCTGCATGTAGTGCAGCACGCCGCGGATGCCGCCGAGTTCCTCGCCGCCGCCGGCGCGGCCGGGGCCGCCGTGCACGAGCGGCGCGAGCGGCGAGCCGTGGCCGGTCGATTCCTTCGCACAATGCCGGTTCACCACCAGCACGCGGCCGTGGAATGGCGCGATCCCCAGCACCAGTTCAGTCGCGATCGCGTCGTCGGCCGTGAAGACGGAGCCCGCAAGGCTGCCCTCACCGCGGCGCGCGAGTGCGATCGCCTCGGCGCGATCGAGGTAACCGATGACCGTGGATACCGGGCCAAACGCCTCGACCGAGTGCACGGCGCGCGCGGAGGCCGCGTCGCGGCACAGCAGCAGGATCGGCGGCAGGAAGGCGCCGCGCGCACGGTCGCCTGCCACCTCGAAAGCCTGAGTGTCACCCGACACAAGTTCTGCCTCACGGCGAAGTTCCGACACGCGCGCAAGCACCTCCTCGCGCTGCGCGAGGCTTGCGAGCGGGCCCATCCGCACGCCCTCGACGCGCGGGTCGCCGACCACCGTCTTCGAGAGTCGTGCCTGCAATGCGGCGACCACCTCCGCGAGCCGCCCATGCGGCACCAGCGCCTTGCGGATTGCAGTGCATTTCTGCCCCGCCTTTGCCGTCATTTCGCGCGCGACCTCGGCGATGAACAGGTCGAACTCCGGCGTGCCGGACCCGGCGTCCTCGCCCAGGATCGAGGAATTGAGGGAATCGGTCTCGGCCACGAAGCGCACCGAGTTCGCGACGACCGCCCGATGCGTGCGCAGGCGCGCCGCGGTCGAGGCCGACCCCGTGAACGAGACCACGTCCTGGCAGCCGAGGTGGTCGAACAGGTCGCCCACGCCCCCGCAGATCAGCTGCACCGCCCCCGCGGGCAACAGGCCCGTTTCGAGGATCCGGCGCACCACGCGCTCGGTGAGATAGCTGGTCGCGGTCGCCGGCTTCACGATCGCCGGCACGCCGGCGAGCAACGCGGGCGCAAGTTTCTCGAGCATGCCCCAGACCGGGAAGTTGAACGCATTGACGTGTACCGCGGCGCCTTCGAGCGGCGTGCAGACATGCTGGCCGACGAAAGTGCCGCCTTTCGACAGCCCCTCGACGGCGCCCTCGAGATATACGCGGCTGTTCGGCAACTCGCGCGCGCCCTTGCTCGCAAATACCAGCATGGTGCCGATGCCGCCATCGATGTCGATCCAGGAATCGGATTTGGTCGCGCCGGTCGCGTAGGACAGCGTGTAGAACTCGTCCTTCCATTCGAACAGCTTCTTGCCGAGCGAGCGCAACATGGCGGCGCGCTGGTGAAAGGTCATCGCACGCAGTGCGGGGCCCCCGGTGTCGCGCGCCCAGGCGAGCGCCGCGCCGAAGTCCAGACCCCCGGTCGCAGACTCGGCGACGACTTCGCCGGTGCTCGCATCCCGCAGCGCTGCGGCGGGGCCGCCGCCGTCCCGCCACCCGCCCGCGAGGAAACTCTGCAGTCTCATGCCGTCCTCCCGTCCCCGGCCGCACGCGCCGCCTGCCACGCGCCGAAGCTCGAATCCGCCTCTGCCCGCGGGACGAGGAGCGGCGCCGGCGGCCAGTCGCGCTCGCCGAACGCAGCGGCGTAGCGGCGGATCTGCGCCAGCACCTTCGGCAGTCCGGTCGCGTCGGCGTGGAACATCGGCCCGCCGCGGTGGCGGGGGAAACCATAACCATTGCACCAGATCACGTCGATGTCGGCTGGCGATGCGGCGAAGCCCTGTTCGAGGATGGCCGCACCCTCGTTGATCAACGCATGCATGCAGCGGCCCACGATTTCATCGTCGCCGATCTCACGCCGGGCGACGCCCAGCCGCGCGGCTTCCGCTTCGATCAGCTCGAGCACCTCCGGATCCGGCGTACGCTCGCCACCCGGCCCGTCGTAGCGATAGAAGCCGCGGCCGCTCTTCTGGCCGAAACGCCCGAGTTCGGCGAGCAGGTCCGAGACGCGGTAGAAACGCGGATCGTCGGGCTTGTCCGCCCACTCGCGGCGCACCTGCCAGCCGACGTCGAGACCCGCGAGGTCGCCGACTGCACTCGGACCCATCGCCATGCCGAAGTCCGTGAGCGCGCGATCGATGCGCTCAGGCGTCGCGCCCTCGAGCAGCATCAGTTCCTTCTCGCGCCCGTAGGCGTAGAGCATCCGGTTGCCGACGAAGCCGAAGCAGTTGCCGACGGTGACGCCGATCTTTCCGGCCTGTTTGGCGACGGCATGCGCGGTCGCGACCGCGGCCCGCGAGGATTCCCGCCCGCGCACCACCTCGACCAGGCGCATCACGTGGGCCGGACTGAAAAAATGCATGCCGACGACATCCGCCGTCCGGCCCGAAGCCGCGGCGATGGCGTCCACGTCGAGGGTCGAGGTGTTGGTGGCGAGCACGGCGCCCGGTCTGCAGATCGCGCCGAGCTTCGAGAACAGTTCGCGCTTGACCGCCAGGTTCTCGAATACCGCCTCGATCACCAGGTCGGCGCCGGCGACCGCCTCGGTCGCGGCGGCCACGCGCAGGCGGGCGCGCACCGCGGTGGCCGTTTCCACGCTCATGCGACCCTTGCGCGCAGCGCCGTCAATCGCCGACTGCGCCCGCGCCAGTCCGGCTTCGAGCGCCTCGGGCTTCGCGTCCACGAGCGTCACGCCGATGCCGCCGGTCGCGAGCGCGACCGCGATGCCGGATCCCATGGTGCCCGAGCCGATCACGCCCGCCTCGCGCACTTTCCGGGCGAGTTCGCGGTCGGGTACCGCGCCGCGCTCGGCGAAGAACAGGTGCCGGAGCGCGCGCGACTCCGGCGAGTTCAGGCACTCGACGAACAGCGTCCGCGCGCGCGCCTGCGCGGCGTCGAAAGGCAGCATCGCGGCCGATGCGAGCGCCTCCACGATGCGAGGCGGCGCCGGCAGGCGCCGCGCCGCGGCGGACAGGCCCAGCAGGAATTCCTCGAACAGCGACGGGCGCGACGACGTCAGCGGCAGATCACGCGTGCGCCGCGGCCGCGCCCCCTTGCGCGAAAGCTCGCGTGCATAGGCGACCGCGCCCGCGCGCAGGTCGCCGTCCGCGCGCCGATCCACGATGCCATGCGCGATCGCCGCCTCCAGGCCGATCGGCCGGCCCGACGTCATCAGGTCGAGCGAGGCCTGCCAGCCGGCGAGCCGCGGCAGGCGCACGGTGCCGCCGGCACCCGGCAGCAGCCCGAGGTTGACCTCAGGGAAGCCGAGCTGCAGGTCGGCGGCGGCGCAGCGGTAGTGGCAAGCGAGCGCAGTCTCCGCGCCGCCGCCGAGCGTCGGCCCCGCGAGCGCCGCGATCACGGGCTTGGCGCAAGCCTCGAGCCGGGCCAGCACAGCCGGGAGCATCGGCTCGAGCGGCGGGCGGTCGAACTCGCGCACGTCCGCGCCGGCGATGAAGTTGCGCCCGGCCCCGATCAGCACGATCACGTGTGTCGCGGCATCCGCGTCGAGTTCCTCGATGGCCGCCAGCAGCGCCGCGCGCACCGCGTGCGAGAGTGCGTTCACCGGCGGGTTGTCCACCGTCACGACGGCGAGTTCGCCGTCGCGTTCGACGCGGACCGGTACGTTCACGATACCCGCTCGAGCGCGAGCGCGATGCCCTGACCGACGCCGATGCACATGGTGCAGAGCGCGCGGCGCCCGCCGTTGCGGCCGAGCTGTCTGGTCGCGGTCGCCGCCAGGCGCGCGCCGCTCATGCCGAGCGGATGGCCGAGCGCGATCGCGCCGCCATTCGCGTTCACGTGAGCGGCGTCGTCCGGCAGCCCGAGCTTGCGCAGCACCGCGAGCGCCTGGGATGCAAAGGCCTCGTTCAGTTCGATCACTGCGAAATCCCCGATCGCGAGGCCGAGGCGTGCGAGCAGCTTCTCGGTCGCGGCAGCGGGACCCATGCCCATGATGCGGGGCTCGACGCCTGCGACCGCGGCACCCAGCACCCGCGCGCGCGGCACGAAGCCGTGGCGGGTTGCCGCGCGCTCGCTGGCGACGACGAGCGCGCAGGCGCCGTCATTGACGCCGGAGGAATTGCCGGCGGTGACCGTGCCGCCGGCACGGAACGGCGTCGAAAGCTTCGCGAGCGCTTCGAGGCTCGTTTCACGCGGGTGCTCGTCGCGCTCCACGGCAGTCGGTTCACCCTTCTTCGTCGCCAGCATGACCGGGACGATCTCCTGCGCCAGCGTACCGTCGGCCTGCGCCAGGAGCGCGCGCTGCTGGCTGCGCAGCGCAAAGGCGTCCTGGTCGGCACGCGATATCCGGAACTCCGCGGCCACGTTCTCGCCCGTTTCCGGCATCGAGTCGATGCCGTACTGCTGTTTCATCAGCGGGTTCACCAGGCGCCAGCCGATGGTGGTGTCGAAGAGCTGCTGGCCGCGCGTGAACGCGGAATCGGACTTCGACAGCACGTAGGGCGCGCGGCTCATGCTTTCGGCGCCGCCCGCGACGACGAATTCCGCCTCGCCGGCACGGATCATGCGCGCCGCGATCGCGACCGCGTCGAGGCCGGAGCCGCACAGGCGGTTGACCGTCACGGCGGCGACCGCCACTGGCAGGCCGGCGAGCAGAGCCGCCATGCGCGCCAGATTCCGGTTGTCCTCGCCGGCCTGATTGGCGCAGCCGAGCACCACGTCGTCCACACAGCCCCAGTCCGCCTTCGGGTTTCGCTGCACGAGCGCCTTGAGCGGCACCGCCGCGAGGTCATCCGTGCGTATGACCGAGAGCACGCCGCCGTAACGGCCGATGGGCGTGCGCACGGCGTCGCAGATGAACGCCTCAGTCATCGATCAGCCTCCCCGCGACCTGGTGGCTGCGGCCACGGAACAACGCCACCGCCTCACCGCCCTGGTTGCGCACCTCGATCTCGTAAATGCCGGAGCGCCCGGCGCGCCAGCGCTCGGTCGCGACGGCGGTCAGCACGTCGCCCTCGCGCGCCGGCCGCAGGAACTCGATCGCGGCGCCGGCCGCCACGGTGTTGTCTCCATGCGAGTTGCAGGCGAAAGCGAAGGCGCTGTCGGCCAGGGCGAACACGAGCCCGCCGTGGCAGATGCCATGCCCATTCGTCATGTCGGGGCGCACCCGCATGCGGACGCGCGCGGTGCCGGGGCCGGCGGACTCGATTGCCATGCCGAGCGCCTGCGACGCCCGGTCGCCCTCCCACAGCGCGCGCACCGCCCGCTCCGCGACCGACTGCGCGCGACCGGCGCCGGAGTCGTCATTGCCCATCCCGCTACCTCCCCGTGAACCGCGGCACGCGCTTCGCTGCGAAGGCCGCGACGCCTTCGGCGTAGTCGGCGGTCCGGCCCAGTTCGCGCTGGAAGTCGCGTTCGAGGTCGAGTTGCGCGGCGAGCGTACGGCCCCAGCCCGCTTGCATCGCCTCGCGCGTGCGCACCAGCGCGCGCGTCGGCCCGGCGGCCAGTCGCGCGGCGACGCGCTCCACCTCGGCCTGGAACTCCCCATCTTCCACGCAACGCCAGATGAGTCCCCAGTCCGCGGCGGTGGCCGCGTCGAGCTTCTCGGCGAGGAGCGCCAACGCGAGCGCGCGGGCCCGGCCCGCGAGACGCGGCAGCAGCCAGGTCGCGCCGGAATCGGGCACCAGCCCCAGCTTCGAAAACGCCTGGATGAAGGATGCGGAGCGCGCCGCGATCACGATGTCGCAGGCGAACGCAATGCTCGCCCCCGCTCCGGCCGCGACGCCGTTGACGGCGGCGACGGTCGGCACCGGCAGCGCGGCCAGCGCCAGAACCAGCGGCTTGTAGTTCCGTTCGATGGATTCGCCGAGGTCCGCGCGGCCGCCGTCGGCGTGGGCCTGGCGCTCGCCGAGGTCCTGGCCCGCGCAGAATGCGCGGCCGGCGCCGGAAAGCACCAGCACGCGGCCTCCGTCGCCGGCGATGCGGCCGAGCACGTCGCGCAGTTCCGCATGCAGCGTCCCGTTGAACGCATTCAGGCGCTCAGGGCGGTCCAGGGTCAGGCGCGCGATGCCCGCGTCCACCGCGTAACGGATCGTCGTGTAGCTCATGGGCGCGCGCGCATCATTCGTCGTAGCTGATCTCGAGCGCGGCGGAGGTCGGCCGCGCCTGACAGCAGAGAATATATCCCGCCTCCACTTCCCAATCCTCGAGCGCCACATTGTGCTCCATCGTCGCGCTGCCGCCGACGAGCCGCGCGCGGCAGGTCGAGCAGACACCCGAACGGCAGGAGAACGGCAGGTCGAGGCCTGCACGCTCCGCGGCGTCGAGCACCGGCTCGCCATTCTTCGCCATCCGGAAGCTGCGGCGGCGGCCGTCCATCACGACGGTGACCGCGACCGAGTCCGCAGCCGCGGCCGCTGCCACGGGCGCCGGAGCGGGCAGGTGCGCCGGCGCGCCTGCGGCGAAATGCTCGACGTGCACGCGCCCGGTCGCACCCTCCGCAGCGAGCACATTCTGCACTTCGCCTGCCATGTCGTCGGGGCCGCAGATGAAGAACTCGTCCATCCCGGGCACGTCGAGTCCGTGACGCGCGAATTCGCGCACCTTGGCGGCGTCGATGCGGCCGTTGAACAGCGCCACCTCCTGCGGCTCGCGGCTCATCACGAAGCAGGCCGAGAACCGCGGCAGGAAGCGGTTCTTGAGCGCAAGCACGTCGTCGAGGAGCATGGTGCGCGCCGCGCTGGTGTTGCCGTAGTACAGCTGGAAGCGGCAGTCCGGCTCGCGCTCAAGCAGCGTCCCCGCAATCGACAGCACCGGCGTGATGCCGCTGCCGGACGCGAAGGCGGCGCAGCGCCGGGAAGGCACCGGCGTTGTGCTCGCCTGGAAACTGCCGTTCGGCGGCATGACCTCGAGCACTTCGCCGGGCTGCGCGCGCGCCAGGCGCTGCGACATGCGCCCGTCCGGCTGCACGCGGAATGCGATCGCAAGTTCCGGCGCGCCTTCCGGGTTCACGATGGAATAGGTCCGCCGCTCCTCCTGTCCGCCGATCTGCGCGCGGATTGCGACGTGCTGGCCGGCATGGTGCCGGAATTCCGCGGTGAGAGCCTGCGGGATCGCGAATGCGAGCGCGATTGCGTCGTCGGCGACCGCGCGGCGGCCCGTGATCCTGAGCGGATGGAACTTCAGCACGGGGTCATATGCACTTGAAGGTGTCGAAGGGCTCGCGACAGGATTCGCAACGATAGAGCGCCTTGCAGGGCGTCGAGCCAAACTCGCTGGTCTTCGCGGTGCGCGTCGAGCCGCAACGCGGGCAGGTGACCGCGGGATCGGGCGCGAACAACGCGCGCGGGTTGTCGACCGCCTGTGCCGGCGGTGCGATGCCGAAAGCCAGGAGCTTGCGGCGCCCGTCGGCGCTCAGCCAGTCGCTGGTCCAGGGTGGTGACAGCACGTCCACCGCCGCCACCTCGAACCCGGCGCCGCTCAGCGCACGCACCACGTCCGCCTTGATCACGGGTGTCGCCGGGCAGCCCGAGTAGGTCGGCGCGACGCCGACCTCGAGCGTTCCGTCGGGGCGCAGCGCGAGATGGCGGATCACGCCGAGGTCGAGCACCGAGAGCACCGGGATTTCCGGGTCGGGCACCTGCGCGAGCAGGTTCCGGACGCGCGCCTCCACGTCGGCGGGTAGCGCCACGCCTGCGCGCGGGGCGGTCGCGGGCATCGCGGCGCTACCAGCCCGCGCCGGGATGGGCGCGGTGAAGCGATTGCATCTCGGCGAGCAGGTAGCCGAGGTGCTCGCCGTGGCGGCCCTGCTTGCCGTACCAGGCGAAGTGCGAGGCCGCCGGTCGCGTCAGCGTTGACTGCGCCAGCACCTCGTCGATGCGCGACGACCACGCCGGCTCGAGCGCGCTCGATTCCGGGCCGATGCCCGCGCGCGCTGCCTCCCGGTCCACGTCGTCGCCGGCGAACAACTCGTTGGTGAACGGCCACAGGCGCTCGAGGGCGTCCTGCACGCGCCGGTGGCTCTCGACGGTGCCGTCGCCGAGCCGCACCAGCCAACCGCCGCTGTAGCGCAGGTGGTAGCGGGACTCCTTGACCGCCCTGGCGGCAATCGCCGCCAGCCGGACATCGTTCGATTGCACGAGCGCCTCGTACAGACCCAGTTGCCAGGAATCGAACAGGAACTGGCGCGCGATGGTCTGGCCGAAATCGCCGTTCGGCTGCTCGACCAGCGTCAGGTTCCGGTATTCCGATTCCTCGCGCAGGTAAGCGAGGTCATCCTCGCTCCTGCCCCTGCCCTCCAGTTCTCCGGCGTGCGCAAGCAGCAGCCGCGCCTGCCCGAGCAGGTCGAGCGAAACATTGGCGAGTCCGAGGTCCTCTTCGAGGGCGGGCGCGTGGCCGACCCACTCGCCGAGCCGCTGCGCGAGCACGAGATTCGAGTCGGCGAGCCGCAGCACGTAGTCCAGGTGCGCGGTCACAGCGTCTTCACCTCTTCCGGAATGTCGTAGAACGTCGGGTGGCGATAGACCTTGTCGCGCGCCGGTTCGAACAGCGTGTCCGCCTCCGCGGGATCCGAGGCGACGATGTCGGCGGAGCGCACTGCCCAGATGCTGACACCTTCCTGCCGCCGGGTGTAGAGGTCGCGCGCGTGCTCGATCGCCATGCGCGCATCCGTGGCGTGCAGGCTGCCGACGTGCTTGTGGTCGAGGCCCGACTTTGAGCGGATGAAGACCTCGTAGAGCGGCCAGTCACGGTTTCCGGTTGTCATGCCCCGTCTCCTCAGGCGGCGCGCGCGGCGCGCGCTTCCTGTTTCGCTGCCCAGGCGGCGGCGGCCTCGCGTACCCAGCGTCCGTCCTCGTGTGCCTGGCGGCGCGCCTCGAGCCGTTCGCGGTTGCAGGGGCCCTGGCCCCTGAGCACCCGCTCGAACACCTCCCAGTCGATCGCGCCGGATCGGTAATGTTTTGCCGCGTCGTCCCAGCGCAATGCCGGGTCGGGCACCTTGAGGCCGAGAAAGTCCGCCTGCGGCACCGTGAAGTCCACGAATTTCTGGCGCAACTCGTCGTTGCTGAAGCGCTTGATCTTCCAGCGCATGGATTGCGCGCTGTGCTTCGACTCCGCGTCCGAGGGACCGAACATCATCAGCGACGGCCACCACCAGCGGTCCAGGGCGCCCTGCGCCATCCCGCGCTGGGCGGCCGTGCCGCGCGAAAGGCGCAGCATGATCTCGTAGCCCTGGCGCTGGTGAAAACTCGCCTCCTTGCAGATGCGCACCATCGCGCGGGCATAGGGACCGTAGGAGCAGCGACACAACGGGATCTGGTTCATGATCGCGGCGCCGTCCACCAGCCAGCCGATCGCGCCCACGTCCGCCCAGGTCGGCGTCGGGTAATTGAAGATGCTCGAATACTTGGCCTTGCCCTCGAGCAGCTGGTCGATGAGTTCCGAGCGCGAAACCCCGAGGGTCTCGGCCGCGCTGTAGAGGTAGGCGCCGTGGCCGCCCTCGTCCTGCACCTTGGCGATCAGGATCGCCTTGCGAAGCAGGGACGGGGCGCGCGTGATCCAGTTGCCCTCGGGCAGCATGCCGACGATCTCGGAATGCGCGTGCTGGGAGATCTGCCGCACCAGAGTGCGGCGGTAGGCGTCCGGCATCCAATGCTTCGGCTCGACCTTGTCTTCTGCGTCCACGCGCGACTGGAAGGCGTTCTCGAGGGCGCCTTCCTGCGCGGGGTCGCGCAGGCAGTCCTTGCCGAGAGAATCGAGGCCCTGGGTGTACATCCGCTGCTCCCGGCGTACCCGCCAACCGGGCCGCCTGCCGTAGACCGCATTATCGCACCGGCGGGCCCGCCGCAGCCGCCGGCGTCAACCCCAGCCCTCGAGGCTCCGTACCAGCGTTTCCATGAAACGGTTTGCCTGGTGGCCGTCGAGCACGCGATGGTCGATGGTCAGCGTCACGTAGCAGCAGGGCCGGATCGCGACCTCGTCGCGGCCTTCGCGAGTCACGACCACGGCGCGTTTTTCGAGCTTGCCGACGCCCAGGATCGCGGACTGCGGCTGGTTGATCACGATCGGCGCCGCGAGCAGGCTGCCGCTGACGCCATGGTTCGAAATCGTAAACGTCCCGTCGCGCAGGTCGGCGGGCTGGAGCCGGTCCGCGCGCGCGCGCGCCACGAGGTCGGCGAGCGCCGCGGCGATGCCGGCCAGGTCCAGTGTGCCGACGTCTCGGATCACCGGCACCACGAGCCCCCGGCCCTCGAGCGCCGTGCCCACGCCGATGTCGATGCGTTCGGGAATCAGGAGCGCATCGTCCGCCCAGCGTCCGTGCGCCTCCGGCACCGCGCGGATCGCCACGGCGCTCGCCGCCACCAGGTATGCGGTCAGCGTCAGCGGCGTGCCGCGGCGCTCGAACTCGCCCTTGTGGGCGGCGCGATGCGCAAGCACGGCGCTCAAGTCGGCCTGGAACACGGTCGTCACGTGCGGCGCCGTATGCAACAGGCTCTGCACCATCCGCTCGGCAATGCGTCGCCGCATCGGCGTGTGCGGGATGCGTCTCGATCCCGCGGCGGCAGCCGGCGCGGGATGCGGGGCAACCGTCGGCACCGGAGGTGACGGCGCGGTCGCAGCAGGCGCCGCCTGAAGCCGCTTCGCTGCCGCCGCCAGCACATCGTCCACCGTCAGCCTTCCCCCCGCGCCCGTGCCCTGCACGGCCGAGGCCTCGAGCCCACTTTCCGCCAGCAGGCGGCGCACGGCCGGACTCAGCTGCGAGCTTGACGATCCGGCGGCGGCATTCGCGCCGGCCGCGGCGCGAGACGGTGCCGCGGCCACGGCCGCAGCAGAATCGGTGCCGGCAGCCGCGGCGGCTGCGGGCGCGAGCCTGCCGAGCAGTGCGCCTGGTTCGACGTCCGTTCCTTCCGCGGCCACGATCTCGGCGAGTACGCCGTCGGCGGGCGCCGGCACCTCGATCGTCACCTTGTCGGTCTCGATCTCGACCAGCGGCTCGTGGCGCACGACGGGTGTGCCCACGGCCTTGAGCCAGCGCAGCACCTGCGACCGGGTTCCTTCCGCCTGCTCATCCGGGAGCCGCACTTCGATCGTGTTCATCAGAGGCTCGCAATGCGACGCATGGCGGCGGTGATCGAAGGGACCGATGGCACCACGGCGTCGAGCAACTCAGGGCTGTGCGGGCTCGGGACGTCCGGCATGGCCAGGCGCTCGACCGGTGCATCCAGGCCGAAGAACGACCGTTCGGCCACCGTCGCCGCGACTTCCGCGCCGAAGCCCGCGGTCAGATTGTCTTCATGCACGACCAGGCAACGGCGCGTGCGCGCGACCGAGGCCAGGATCGACTCTCGGTCCCAAGGCGAGAGTGTGCGCAGGTCGATGAGTTCGACGTCGATGCCGGACTCCGCGGCAGCCTGCTCGCAGCGCTCGACCATCGCACCCCAGGCGACGACCGTCAGCTCGGCCCCGCTCCTCACGATGCGCGCGACGCCGAATGGCAGCAGGTAATCGTCGCCGGGATAAGGGCGTCGCGCGGTGGCGCCGTCGATCAGCGAACGGTGCTCGAAGAAGATGACCGGGTCGTTGCCGCGCAGCGCCGCGCGCAGCAGCCCGACGGCATCCTCCGCATTCGACGGCATCGCGAGCCGCCAGCCGGTGGCATGCAGGAACTCGACTTCGTTGCACTGGCTGTGCCAGGGGTCGCCGCACTTGAAGAAACCGCCCGGCATGCGCACGACCATGGGCGCCGCGAAGCGATTGACCGTGCGCCAGCGCATCGTCCCGCAGTCGTGCAGTTGCTCGGCCGCGGGCTCCGCATACTTGCGGAACTGGATCTCGGGCACCGGGAGCAGTCCCGCCAGCGCCATGCCGACGGCACGGCCGATGATGCCCTCCTCCGACAAGCTGGTGTCGAACACGCGCTCCGCGCCGAAGCGGTCCTGCAGGCCCAGTGTCGCCGCGTGCACGCCGCCCTTCTTGCCGACATCCTCGCCGAACACCAGCATGCGCGGGTTGATCGCCAGTTCGTGCTCGAGCGTGCGCCGGATGGCGGTCAGCATGTTGATGCGCGGCCCCTCCGGGCGCGGCATCGCGCTGCCCACGGGCGGCTCGATGCCTTCCGCGAGCAGTCCGCCCTGCTGCTGGACTTCGATGCGGCCCTCGGGCAGCCGCTCGCTGAAGGAATGCGTGGTGGCTGCGGCCGTAAAGCGGCGCGGACGCGCCTCGATGCTGAGCAGCGCTTCCTCGACGGATTGCCCGGCGGCCGCTTCGAGCCCCGACCATTCCGCGTCCGCGAGCACGGCCGGGACCAGTTGCCTTTGCAGGACGACGAGCGGGTCACGCGCCTGTTCGGCGGCAATCTCATCGGCGCTCTTGTAAGCCTGGGTGTCCTGGCCCGAATGCCCGGACAGCCGCGGCACCACGAGACGCAGCAATACCGGCCCGTTGCCGGCGCGCACGGCGGCGACCGCTTCCCCGATCAGCGCCGCCGCGGCAACGGGGTCCGAGCCGTCGCCGTTCAGGATCCTGAGGCCGCTGAAGGAGGCGAGGTTCGCGGCGAAATTTCCACCCGGAGTCTGCATGCGGGACGGCACCGAAATGCCGTATCCGTTGTCCTCGATGAAGTAGAGCAGCGGCAGCTGGCCGGTGGTCGCGATATTGAGCGAGGCCCAGAAGCCGTTGGTCGCGGTCGAGGCGTCGCCGCCGTGGGCGACTGCGATGCAGCCGGCGGCAGATTCGTCAGCGAGGACGCGCGCGCGGTAAACCAGCGATTGCGCCCAGCCGGTGGCGGGCGTGAACTGCGCGCCGACGCCGCCACAGGCGGGCAACAGGCAGGGTCCCTCGCGGTTCGGGCGGTTGAACACGACCCCGATGTCGCGGCCGCCCGACATGCCCTCGGCCCGCATCATGGTGGATGCGAGGGCTTCCTCGACCGGCAGCCCCAGCGCGAGCGCGAGCGGCCGCGAACGGTAGTAGGGCGCCACCGCGTCGCGCCGGCCGATGAGTTCCGCGCCGAGCAGGGCCTGGGTGACGTCGTGGCCGCGCGCGGAGAACTGGTACAGCACCTTGCGCTCGGGCACCAGGCGCGATTCTTCGATCGAATCGAGGGCGCGCGAGGTCAGGATCGTCGTCAGCACGCGGCGCCAGTCCGGTGCGGCCGCACCCCGGCGTTCCGCGATCCGGCGTGCGGTCAACGACATCGGCAGGACCTCCCGGGGCCGGCCGCGGCCCGGCGCCATCCTAGCGGGGCCGATAAGGGGTTAAGTAGCCAATTTCGCGTCTTCTGTTTTGAATATGGGTGATAAACTCCAAAATGAGCAGTTCTGGAGTGATTCTCACCATGCCTGTCCTGGACCGCACCGACATCCGCATCCTGGAGCTCTTGCAGCGCGACGGCCGGCTGCCGCACGTCGAACTCGCAGAGCGCGTCGGCCTGTCTCCGACGCCGTGTACGCGCCGCGTGCGACGGCTGGAGCAGCAGGGGATCATCCGCGGCTATGCCGCGACGCTTGATCCCAAGCGCATCGGTCAGAATGTCCTGGCCTACGTGCAGATCAAGCTCGAGCGTCATACCGACGACGTCATCGAACGATTCCGCCGCATGCTCGAGGA
>JBQTKF010000054.1:0-6924 GCA_052386355.1 Gammaproteobacteria bacterium | reverse complement strand
CTCGCCGGCGGATTCGTGGACGAACTGCTGCCGGTCACCGGCAACGACGCCATGCGCCTGACGCGGGAACTCGCGCGGCAGGAGGGCATCTTCGCCGGCACCTCGGGCGGCGGCACGCTCGCGGGCGCATTGCGCATCGCCGCACGGTCGCCCAGGGGCACGGTCATTCTCGCGATGCTGCCGGACACCGGTGAGCGATATCTTTCGACGCCGCTGTTCGAGCCCATTGACGCCGACATGGACGGGGCAGAATGGGAGTTGTCCCGCTCGACGCCGTCCGCGCGCTTCGAAGCCTGTGCCGTGCCGGTCGCTGCCCCGACGGTTGCGGCCGATGCCGATGCCGTGCAGCGGGTCGAGCGACTGTTGTCGGACCGCTCGAAGCCGATCGCGTTCTTCGCTTTGCAGTGGTGTGAGTTCTGCTGGTCGGTGCGGCGGTTGCTCACGGCCGCGGGCGTGACATTCGAGTCGGTTGACCTCGACTCGGCCGCGTACCAGAAGGACGACCTCGGCGGGAGAATCCGTGCGGCGCTCGCGCAGAGGCTCGACACGCCCACGATTCCGCAGTTCTTCGTCGGCGGCGAGCACGTCGGTGGCGCGACCGAGGTCATGGAAGCCTTCAACCAGGGCCGTCTGCAGGCGCTGTTTCGCAGGCATGGCATCGCATTCGACGAGGGCTTCCGCGTCGACGCCTTTTCCTTCCTGCCGAAGTGGCTGCAGAAGCGGTCCGGCGCCTGAGCCAGCCGCGGACTACGCCATTCGAGAGCGTCTACCGCCGCCTGGCGAATTGACCGCCAGCCCGCTTGTGGAAGGGGTCACACCCGGCGGCCCGGTTCCGGCGTTCCGTGATCGGCTTCACGCTTGCGCCCGTCCATACCGTCTCTAATGGCCGACGCGGCGGCCTTTTGCCGCCGATTCCGGTGGTTACGGAGACGGGCAGCCGTGAGAGTTCGAGCGTGGCCGAGGGTGCACGAGCACGGCATGACTTTGCTCGAAGTCATGTTCGCGATCGCGATGATTGCGGTACTCGCCGCCATCGCGGTGCCGGCCTACCGCGCCCATCTCGAGCGCGTGGATGTCACGCGCGCGATCGGCGACGTGCACGACCTGGGCCTCACGCTCGAGCGCTGGCGGACCAACAACGGCCGGTACCCGGACACGCTCGCAGAAGCTGGCCTCGACGGCCGCATCGATCCCTGGGGCAATCCGTACGCGTACCTGAACATCGACGGCGCGAATCCAGGTCAGATGCGCAAGGACCAGAACCTGGTGCCGATCAACACCGATTTCGACCTCTATAGCATGGGGAAGGACGGCGAGTCGGTGCCACCGCTGACGGCGATGAAGAGCCGGGACGACATCGTGCGCGCGAACAACGGCGCCTTCGTCGGCCTCGGGTCCGACTACTGAACGAAGATCCCGGCCTTGTTCAGCGAAGTCCTCAGGAGCAGGGTCGGACGCGAGATCTTCGCGCTCTCCAGCCTGATCGCCGCCGTGCCGATCCTGGTCGTCGGCACGCTTTCGTTGCTGCAGGTCAACCGCACGTTTGCCGAGCGCGGCAACGAGTACCTGCGCGACGCGGCGCACGCGTACGGAGAAGTCGTCTACGAGCGGTTGCTGCTGGCCGCGGAGCTGATCCGCCATTCGGCCACGGGACCCGGGATCGCCGCCGAGCGCCCTGCGGCGCAACTGGTGTCCCTGGAAGTCTCCGGCCGCGAGGGGCCAAATGACATCGCGCGCAAGACGCTGCGCATCGTTGACTCGGTGACACCCGCGCAGGTCCACATCCTGCGGCGCATCGGCGATGACCGCACGGCGATCGGGCACGTTTCGCCGGACTACCTGTGGGGACAACCCGAGGACCATCCGTATTCGATCGAATTCTGCGTCCTGGCATCGGGCACGGATCGCCCGATCTACTGCTCACAAGCCCTGCCGGAAGCGCAATGGGCGAGGATCCGTGATTCGGCGAGTGTTGCGGGCAGCATCCAGTGGGATTCCTCCGGTACGCGCATGAATTCGGCGTGGTGGGAGCTGTTCACGAACTCCGTCTTCGACGGGCCCCTGCTGCGCTTCGTCGCGACGCAGCCGGAAACCGTCGCGCTCGGGCCGTGGAATGCGTTCAAGGCGCTGTACGCTCCTGCGCTCCTGCTCGCGGTCGGCATCGTGCTGATCGCAGCGGGCATCCACGTGCGGCGTACGCTGCAGCCGATCCGGGAACTCCTGGCTGCGACCGAGCGGATCTCCTCGGGCGATTTCCGGGCGCGCGCGGAGATTGCGAGGAAGGACGAATTCGGGAATCTCGCGCGCGCGATGAACGCGATGGCCGCGGGGCTCAGCCGGCAATTCGAAACGCTGCGAACGCTCGGCAGGGTGGATCGCCTGATCCTGGGCGGCGCCGGCATCGAGCAGGTCGTGGAACGCGTGCTGAGGCACGTGGCCGCAGACCTGCCATGCCGGGCCGTGGCGGTCGTGCTGCCGGGGCGGGAGTCCTCGCGGGTCGCCATCGCGCATGTGCAGGTTCCGGGCGCCGGCGCGCCCGAAGCCTGCCGGCTGACGCTGCCGGCGGACGCCCTGGAGGCGCTGCAAGCGCATCGCGAAGGCAAGTCGGTCTCCGATCCTGCAGGCGACGCGATCTGCCGGCCGCTGGCTGCGCACGGCGCTGCGCGCGCACTGGTGTATCCATTGCGCGCGCGGGAGCGCGTCGCCGGCGTGCTGGCGATTGGCCTCGATGCCGGCGGCTCACTCGATGATTCCCGGCTGCATGCGGTGCGGGACTTCGCCGGCCGCCTCGCGGTCGCGCTGGAGGCCGTGGAACGCGAGGCCGAGCTGCTGCGCCGGGCCTACTTCGACGAACTCACCAGGTTGCCGAACCGGCAACTGCTGCTCGATCGCCTCGAGCAGGCCCTGATCCAGGCGCGCCACGCGGGCGAGCCGCTGCTCGTCGTGTTCGTGGATCTCGACCGGTTCAAGGCCGTCAACGACTCGTTCGGCCATGCCGCCGGAGACGGCCTGCTGCGCGAGGCTGCGACGAGGCTGCGTACGACGGCAGGGCAGGCGATGACCGTGGCCCGGCTCGGAGGCGACGAGTTCGTGGTGCTGTTGCCGCAGCCGGCCGGGGCGGCGGACTCCACGCTCGCTACCGTCGAACGGCTGCTGGCCGAGATGTCGAGGCCGTTTCGCATCGGCGCGACGGAGGTGTTCCTGAGCGCGAGCATCGGCATCGCGGCCTATCCGGCCGATGGCGAGGCCGCCGACGAGCTGCTGCGCAAGGCCGACACGGCCATGTACGGGGCCAAGGAAGCCGGCCGCGGCCAGGCGCTGTTCCATTCCGCGGACATGAGCCGGCGTGTGCGCCAGAGGCTCGACACCGAATCGCAGCTGCGCCATGCACTCGAGCGCGAGGAGTTCCGCATCGCATTCCAGCCGCAAGTCTGCCTGCGCACCGACCGCATCGTGGCGGCGGAAGCGCTGCTGCGGTGGGACCACCCGGGCCGGGGCGCGGTCAACCCGTCCGAGTTCATCCCGATCGCCGAGGAAACCGGCTACATCACGATCCTGGGAGCCTGGGCGATGTTCCAGGCCTGCTCGCAGTTCGGCCGCTGGCACCGGGCCGGCGGTGCACTCGAGCAGGTGGCCGTCAACGTCTCGGTACGCCAGTTCCGGCAGGCCGGTTTCGCCGCACAGGTCGAGGAATGCCTGTCGCGCACCGGCGTGCCGCCGCGGGCGTTGCTGCTGGAACTGACCGAGAGCATCTTCGTGCACGACCTCGCGAGCGCCCGGCGCGTGATCGGCCAGCTCAAGGAGATCGGCGTCTCGATCGCGATCGACGACTTCGGCACCGGCTACTCGTCGCTCGGCTACCTCAAGCAGCTGAACTTCGACCAGGTCAAGATCGACCGCGCATTCATCAAGGAGCTGCCCGATGACCGGGACGGCACCGCCATCGTGAATGCGGTGGTCGCGATGTCGCACACGCTCGGCAAGCCCGTGATGGCGGAAGGCATCGACATGCAGCGCCAGCTTGCCCACCTGAAGAAGGTGGGCGTCGACCTCGGCCAGGGCTTCCTGCTCGGGCGGCCGGCATTCGCCGCGGACTTTCCGCTGCGGCTGGCTGAAGGCCCGGCTACAGCCCCGCGACTCCCTTCAGCAGGCTGAAGGCCGCAGCATCGGCCGCGCCGCCTGACGATCAAAGCGCCCAAAAGGCCGCTGCCCGCTGCGGCACGAGGCCACAGCGGGCAGCGGTTTCAGATCCCCTGGCGGAAGTTCAGGCGCGAGTCCGGGTCTTGCGCCGTGCCGAAACTGCGAGACCGAGGAGGCCGAGCCCGAGCAGGGCGAGCGTGCCCGGCTCCGGGACCGCCGTCGCGCGGATCCAGGACAGGTAGGCGTTCAGCAGCACGCCGCCGCCGGCATCGCCGAAGTCGCCACTGCGGCACGGCGAGTCGCCCGTGTAGCAGAAGTTGATGCCGAAGGTGTTGTTGGCGACCAGCAGGTACCTGCCATCCGCCGTGCGGATGAAGGACGGGCCGCCCGAGTCGCCGCCGCCGAGATGCGTCTCGACGTCGTTGGCGAGCTGCGCCGAACAGGCCAGGCCGAGCAGGCAGAATGTGTCGCGATTCACGCCCTGCCGGGTACCGTCGAAGTCGTAGTACCAGACTTCCGCCGGTGAGGCCGGATTGAAGTTCTGCTCGTCGTCGGTATCGAACAGGTCGTAGATGTTGGCGCCATCGCGCTTCACGAAGAAGTTCGGTGCCACGTTGTAGCCGACGATGCCATTGCCGCTCGTGCCGTAGCCGACCATCGTGAACTGAGTGCCAGTTCCCACGACGCCGTCATAGAGATCGTAGATCGCGACGCCGGTCGGCAGGGCCGTCGGCAGACGCAGGATCGCGATGTCGTCGTTGACGCAGCCGAACGACGAATCCGGGCAGATTCCGAATCCCTCGTAGTCCGGATGGATTGTGACCTGGTCGGCCGTGATCAGGTCGGTCGCCGGCGTGAAGGTGCCGTCGTTGTTGACCACGACGCGCACATCGTTGCCGGGCTGCGTGATGTCGATCACGTTGCCGTCGTCATTCGGGTCCACGCAGTGCGCCGCCGTCAGGATGTGCCAGGGCGTGATCGCCGTGCCCGAGCAGATGAAGCTCTGGCCGTTGAATCGGATGTTGATGCTGACCACGCCCGTGAACGGCGACGTCGGCAGGTTGGGGTCGACCCGGTTCGCCGGCGAATCGGGCGGCGTGCCGGCAGGGTCGCCGGCGACGAGGACCGGCGAAACAGTCGCCTGGCCGGACTGCAGGAAGTCCGATACATAGCTTGCCTGTGCGGTGGCTACCGTGCCGAGGCCGATAGCGAGTGCCAGCAGGCGCAGATTCTTGGTCATGAGTCGCTCCCCAGTTGACGACGGTCGAATACCATCCCTGAGGGAAGCAAGTCGCGTGCCAAGCGCAGAACCCCCTGATCTGGAAGGGGTGTCGCCGGATCGTGCCGTCAGTCGCGGGTGCGCCCGTAAATTTCCCCGACAGTCCGGGGACCACAGTTGCTGGGCGACCTGCTGCGGCAGGGCGTACCGCAGTGCAAAAGAAGCGCGCTTCAGTCCTCGATCAGGAAGCTGCGCAGCTGTTCGCTGCGGCTCGGGTGGCGGAGCTTGCGGAGCGCCTTCGCCTCGATCTGACGGATGCGCTCGCGAGTGACGTCGAACTGCTTGCCGACCTCCTCGAGCGTGTGGTCGGTCGAGAGGTCGATGCCGAAGCGCATGCGCAGCACCTTGGCCTCGCGCGGCGTCAGCTGGCTCAATACGCCGTGCACCGTCTCGCGCAGCGACTCGACGGTCGCCGAGTCGAGCGGGCTCTCGGCCGCGCCGTCCTCGATGAAGTCCCCGAGGTGCGAATCCTCGTCGTCGCCGATCGGCGTCTCCATCGAGATCGGTTCCTTGGCGATCTTCAGCACCTTGCGCACCTTGTCTTCCGGCATCTCCATGCGCTCGGCGAGTTCATCCGGCGTCGGCTCGCGCCCCATCTCCTGCAGCATCTGCCGGCTGATGCGATTCAGCTTATTGATGGTTTCGATCATGTGCACCGGGATGCGGATGGTGCGCGCCTGGTCGGCGATCGAGCGCGTGATGGCCTGGCGGATCCACCACGTCGCGTAGGTCGAGAACTTGTAGCCGCGGCGGTATTCGAACTTGTCCACCGCCTTCATCAGGCCGATGTTGCCCTCCTGGATCAGGTCCAGGAACTGCAGGCCGCGGTTCGTGTATTTCTTCGCGATCGAGATCACGAGGCGCAGGTTGGCCTCGACCATCTCTTTCTTCGCGCGCCGCGCCATGGCCTCGCCGGTCGCGATGTCGCGGTTGACCGACTTGAGCTCCTGGATCGAGCGCGCGAGCTTCTTCTCGAGCGCGCGCAACTCGTGCTGGCGTCGCACGACCTCTTCCTTCTGGCGTCCGAGCGGCGCGGAATGCTTGCGCTTGGCGCGGATGTGCTTGTCAATCCAGCGCACATTGGTCTCGTTCTTCGGGAACGTGGCGATGAAGTCCTTGCGCGGCATGCCCGCCTGGCGCACGCAGATCGTCATGATCTCGCGCTCGAGGCGGCGCACCTCGTCCACGTGGCTCCTGAGGTGCAGGACCAGCTGGTCGAACATCTTGGGCGCGAGCTTCAGTTCCATGAACTGCTCGGCGAGGCGCTTGCGCGCGCGCACCACCTTGGGCTCGCGCGCGCTGCGCGCGGTCGAGAGGCCCTTGGCCACGGTATTGTGCAGGCGCTGGATCGCGGCGAAGCGCCGCGCCGTCTCCTCGGGATCCGGGCCGGTGTCGATCGCTTCCTCGTCCTCCGACTCCGCGTCCTCGGGCTCCTCGTCGTCCTCGGCCTCGGGCACTTCCTTGCGCACCATCGTCTTGGGGTTGTGCGGCTGCGCGATCTCGTC
>JBQTKF010000053.1:0-7196 GCA_052386355.1 Gammaproteobacteria bacterium | reverse complement strand
TAGACCGGGTCGAAGCCGGTCGTGCCCAGGAGGTCCGTTGCCGCGTCGTCGCATTCGAGCGCGATGTCGCGCTCGGCGAGCCGGCGGCGCAGGTACCCGACCTGGATCCCGACGATGCGCCGCAGGTGCTCGCGCGCGAGCGGGTGGAACACCACGATGTCGTCGATGCGGTTGATGAACTCCGGCCGGAAGTGCTGGCCGACGATCTCGAGCACCGCAGCCTTCATGCGCGCGTAGTTCTCCTCGCCTGCCATCTCCTGGATCACCTGCGAACCGAGGTTCGAGGTCATGATCACGACGGTGTTGCGGAAGTCCACGGTGCGGCCCTGGCCGTCGGTCAGGCGCCCGTCGTCGAGCACCTGCAGCAGGACGTTGAACACGTCCTGGTGCGCCTTCTCGATCTCGTCGAGCAGGATCACCGAGTAGGGCCGGCGGCGCACAGCCTCGGTCAGGTGACCGCCCTCCTCGTAGCCTACGTACCCGGGCGGGGCGCCGATCATGCGCGCCACGGAGTGCTTCTCCATGAACTCCGACATGTCGATGCGGATCAGCGCCTCCTCGGTGTCGAACAGGAACCCGGCGAGCGCCTTGCAGAGCTCGGTCTTGCCGACGCCGGTC
The DNA here is from genome assembly GCA_052386355.1 of Gammaproteobacteria bacterium. Lineage (GTDB taxonomy): Bacteria > Pseudomonadota > Gammaproteobacteria > Steroidobacterales > Steroidobacteraceae > SCUD01. The sequence continues at coordinate 6,578 of JBQTKF010000053.1, read as the reverse complement.
GGACCGAGGAACAGGAACGAGCCGTTCGGGCGGTTCGGGTCCGCCAGGCCGGCGCGTGAGCGGCGGATCGCGTCCGACACGGTGCGCACCGCCTCCTCCTGGCCCACCACGCGCTTCGCGATCTCCTGCTCCATGCGCAGGAGCTTCTCGCGCTCGCCTTCCAGCATCTTCGCGACCGGGATGCCGGTCCACTTGGAGACGATCTCGGCGATCTCGTCCTCGCCGACCTTGTTGCGAACGAGCTGCGGCGCCTTCGCTGCCGCCTGGTGCGCCTCCGCGAGCCGCTTGTCGAGCTTCGGGATCACCCCGTGCTGGAGTTCCGCCGCGCGATTGAGGTCGCCTGCGCGATGCGCGGTTTCGAGCTCGGCCTTGGCGCGCTCGAGCTCGACCTTGATCTGCGCGGCGCCGGAGGTCGCGGCCTTCTCGGCCTTCCAGGTCTCCTCGAGGTCGGCGTACTGTTTCTCGAGCTCGGCGAGCGTTTCTTCGAGCTGACTCAGCCGCTTCTTCGTCGCCTCATCGCTTTCCTTCTTGAGCGCGACCTGCTCGATCTTGAGCTGGATGATGCGACGCTCGAGTCGGTCGAGCGCCTCGGGCTTGGAGTCGATCTCCATGCGGATGCGCGCCGCGGCCTCGTCGATCAGGTCGATCGCCTTGTCCGGCAGCTGGCGGTTGGTGATGTAACGGTGCGAGAGCGTCGCCGCGGCGACGATCGCGGGATCGGTGATGTCCACCCCGTGGTGGACCTCGTAGCGCTCCTGCAATCCGCGCAGGATCGCGATGGTGTCCTCGACCGAGGGTTCGCCCACGAATACGGTCTGGAAGCGCCGCTCGAGCGCCGCGTCCTTCTCGACGTGCTTGCGGTACTCGTCGAGCGTGGTCGCACCGACACAGTGCAACTCGCCGCGTGCGAGCGCGGGCTTCAGCATGTTGCCGGCGTCCATCGAGCCCTCGGCCTTGCCGGCGCCGACCACGGTGTGCAGCTCGTCGATGAACAGGATGACGCGGCCTTCCTGCTTCGCGAGATCGTTCAGCACGCCCTTCAGCCGATCCTCGAACTCGCCGCGGAACCTGGTGCCGGCGATCAGCGCGCCCATGTCGAGCGCGAGGATGCGCCTGTCCTTCAGTCCCTCGGGCACTTCGCCATTGACGATGCGCTGGGCGAGGCCCTCGACGATGGCGGTCTTGCCGACGCCGGGCTCGCCAATCAGCACGGGATTGTTCTTGGTGCGCCGCTGCAGCACCTGGATGGTGCGGCGGATCTCGTCGTCGCGGCCGATCACGGGGTCAAGCTTGCCCTGCAACGCGCGCACGGTGACGTCGATCGTGTACCTGTCGAGTGCGCCGCGCTGCTCCTCGGCGCCGGCGTCGTCCACTTTCTGCCCGCCGCGCAACTCGCCGATGGCTTTGTCGACGGCGCCCTTCACCACCTGTGAGTCCTTCAGGATGGGTCCGAGCGTGCCGCGATCCTCGCAGGCGGCGAGCACGAAGAGTTCGCTCGAAACGAACTTGTCGCCGCGCTTCTGGGCGAGCTTGTCGGCCACATTCAGGAGCTTCGCGAGGTCGTTGCCGAACTGCACATCGCCGTGCGTGCCCTCCACCGTCGGCAGCCGGTCGATTGCCTGCTTCAGCCGCGAGCGCAGGAGGTTCACATTTGCGCCGGCGCGGTCGAGCAGCGGGTGCGCCGTGCCGCCCTCCTGGTCGAGCAGCGCGAGCATCAGGTGCGCGGGCTCGATGAACTGCTGGTCGCGGCCGACCGCCAGCGACTGGGCATCCGCCAGTGCCTGCTGGAACTTGGTGGTCAGGCGGTCGCTGCGCAAGGTCATGCTCCGGAATCCGGACTGCCCCGTCCATGAGGCCGGCCGGAGCGGCTTTCAAGCGATAACCCGCGGTATTTGCTCGAATTCCCGGCGCGCACCCCGGGCTGCCGCCTGCGGGGGATGTTGCCGCCGGACCGGTTCTGATACAAGTAGCGGCGCGCGGACCGGCAACGGCCGCGACCTTGGGTTTCGATCGACATCGAGGGACTTGATCCTTGGGACAGGTACCCGCAGGCATACCGGCGCCGCTGGCGCCCTATGGTTTCGTCGGCGACGGCCGGCTTTCGCGGCACTGGCGCCGCTACTTCTCGCATCTCGGCCTGCCCTGGAAGCTGTGGTCGCGCCGGCTCGCGTGCGAAGGCGCGGTCGACGCCGACCCGGCGCGAGCGTTCGCCGACTGCGCGGTGCTCCTGCTCGCGGTCAGCGACGATGCCATCGTCGAAGTGATGCGGCGACTTGCGGGCGCGGGCCTCGGCGACCGCGCCTTCGTGCATTTCAGCGGCGGTCGTTCGTTCGAGGGGGCGTTCGGCGCCCATCCGCTGATGAGCTTTGCGGATCGACTGTACGAGCCCGCGTTCTACCGGGACATCCCGATATTCGTCGAGGCATCGGCGCTCCGGCCGGACGCCGTCGCGCGATTCCTGGAGCTGTTTCCGGCGCTGCCGAATCCCTGCTACCCGATGAATGCCGTCGACAAGGCGCATTACCACGCACTGTGCTCGCTGGCCGGCGGCATGACCGCCGTGCTGTGGAAGGAATTCTTCGAGGCCATGGCCGTGCGCCACGGCGTCCCGCGCGCGGCGCTTGCCGCCTTCCCGCGCACCATCGTCGAGAACGTGATCCACGCGCCGGATGCGGCGTTTACCGGGCCGGTCGCGCGCGGCGATGCCGGCACGGTGCACGCGCATCTCGCCGCGCTCGAGGGCACGCCGCTCGCCGCCATCTACCGATCCCTGGTCAATGCTGCCGGGAGGCCGACATGAGAAACGTCCGTGAATTCGCCGCCGCCAAGGCGGAGGGCCGCCGGATCTCGATGGTCACCTGTTACGACGCCGCGCTGGCGCGCGCGCTGGAAGCTTCGGCCGTGGACTGCATCCTGGTCGGCGACAGCGCTGCGATGGTGATGCACGGCCACCCGGACACGCTGCACGCGACCGTCGAGATGATGGCGTCGCACACCGCGGCCGTGCGCCGCGGCGCACCGACCCGCTTCCTGGTCGGCGACCTGCCCTTCCTGTCGTTCCGGCGCGGCGTGCCGGCCGCGCTGGATGCGGTCGCCGCCCTGATGCGCGCGGGCGCGCAGGCGCTCAAGCTCGAAGGCGTCGCGGGTCACGAAGAAGTCATCACGGCAATCGTCGGCTCGGGCGTGCCGGTCATGGGCCACCTCGGGCTCACGCCGCAGTCGGTGCACGGCTTCGGCGGCTTCCGCGTGCAGGGCCGCGGCGACGAGGAGGCGCGCCGGCTGTTCGGCGAGGCGCGCCGGCTCGAGGAACTCGGCTGCTTCGCGTTGGTGCTCGAATGCGTGCCCTCCCCGCTTGCGGCACGGGTGACCGCCGCGCTTCGCATCCCGACCATCGGCATCGGCGCCGGCGCCGCCTGCGACGGGCAGGTGCTGGTGCTCCACGACCTGCTTGGCCTCGGCGGCGACCTGCACCCGCGCTTCGTGCGCAGCTACCTGGACGGCTTCGGCTTCGTGCGCGACGCTGTCAACCGTTTCGACGCCGACGTCAAGCTGGGCGACTTCCCCGCCGCGGCCGAGAGCTACGGCACGTGAGGGTCGTCGAGACCGTCGCCGAGCTGCTGGAAGCGCGCCGCGTGCGCGGCGATGCGGTGACCGGTTTCGTCCCGACCATGGGCGCGCTGCACGACGCGCACCGCGCGCTGCTCGAGCGCGCGCGCCGCGAGTGCGCGCAGTCCTGGGCAAGCGTGTTCGTCAATCCCGCCCAGTTCGACGATCCCGGCGACCTGGCGCGCTATCCGCGCACGCGGGAGGCCGACCTCGACCTGCTGCGCGAGGCAGGCACGGATCTCGTGTTCCTGCCGCGCGCGGAGGAGCTGTATGCGGATGGCTACCGCTACCGCGTGACCGAAACCGGGCTCTCGCGCCGGCTCGAGGGTGCAAGCCGGCCGGGTCACTTCGACGGCGTGCTGACCGTGGTGTTGAAGCTCCTGCTGCTCACCCGGCCCGCTCGCGCCTATTTCGGCGAGAAGGACTGGCAGCAGCTGCGCCTGGTCGAGGGGCTTGCGCGCGCCTTCTTCCTCGACGTCGAGGTCGTGCCCTGCGCGCTCGGGCGCGAGGCCGACGGCCTGGCCATGAGTTCTCGCAACCGCCTGCTGTCGCCGGCCGAGCGCGCCACCGCGCCGGCGCTGCATCGCGTGCTCGCCGAGAGCGTGCGCGAGCGACACAGCGCGGCCGAGGCGGCCTCGCGGCTCGCGCAGGCGGGTTTCGGCGTCGACTACGTCGAGGACGAGGACGGGCGGCGGCTCGCCGCGGTGCGGCTCGGCAAGGTGAGGCTGATCGACAATGTCGCCATTGACTGAGCCGCGCGTCCTGTTCCAGCTCACCGGCTCGATCGCCTGTTACAGGGCCTGCGAGCTGATTTCGCGTCTGGTGCAGCGGGGCATCGCCGTGCAGACCGTGGCGAGCGCCGGTGCGCTGCGCTTCGTCGGCGCCGCGACGCTCGAGGGCCTCACCGGACGAGCGCCCTTGACCGATGTCTTCGAGCCCGGGCGCGCCATGGATCACATCCGCCTTGCGCGCTGGGCGGACGCGGCGCTCCTCTGCCCCGCTTCCGCCGACGCGATCAACCGGCTGGCGGCCGGGCTGGCGGGCGATGCGATCGGCGCGCTGTTCCTCGCCTGGGAGCCGGAACGCAAGCCCTATCTCGTCGCGCCGGCGATGAACGCGACGATGTGGAGTCATTCGGCCACGCGGGCCGCGTGCGATCGCCTCGCGAGCTACGGCGCCCGGCTTCTGCCGGTCGCCAGCGGCCGTCTTGCCTGCGGCGAGGAAGGAGACGGGCGCCTGTCGGACATCGCGACCATCGAAGCCGCCCTGCTCGAGGCCCTGGGGCGTGCCGCATGAGGGTGCTCGTGACTTCCGGCGCGACGCGCGAGCCGATCGACAGCGTGCGTTTCATCTCGAATCTGAGCAGCGGGCGCACCGGCGCCGCGATCTGCGAGGCGCTGGCCACGCGCGGTCACCAGGTAACCCAGGCGGTCGGGACAGAGTCCGCCCGGGCGCCGTCCGCACGCCACGAAGCATTCAGCAACCACGCATCGCTCGATGCGCTTCTGCGGCGTCTGCTGGACGGCGGCGGCTTCCACGCCGTGGTCCACGCCGCCGCGGTCAGCGACTATGGCCCGGCCCAGCCGAACCGCGACCAGAAGCTGGCCTCGGAACGGTCGCTCACGCTGCGGCTGCGTCCGCTGCCCAAGATCATCGACCAGCTGCGCGCCTACGCCGGCGGCGCCGACCTGCTGCTGGTCGGCTTCAAGCTGACCCACAGCGCATTCGAGGCCGCGCGCACGCGCGCCGCGCGCGAGCTGTTGCGCAGGAGCAGCGCGGATTACGTGGTGCAGAACGACGTGGAAACGCTGTTGCACGACGCCGAGCACCGGTACACGATTCACGCACGCGATGGCGCGATCGCCGGCCGTTGCGTCGGCCGGGCGGAGCTCGCCGCAGCGCTGGCCGGTCTCGTGTCGCGGCCCGCTGCCGGAGGCGGCCCATGATCCTCGTGCTCGACATCGGCAACAGCCACGTCTACGGCGGCGTGATCGACGGCGGGCAGCCGCGTCTCCAATTCCGCCGCGCCAGCCGCCCGGAGAGTACCTCCGACGAGCAGGGCCTGTTCCTGCGCCAGGTACTGCGCGAGAACGGCGTGGATCCCGGGAACATCGCCGCGGTCGCGGTCTGCTCGGTGGTGCCGGACATGATGCATTCCGTGCGCAATGCCTGCCTGAAGTACTTCGGCCGGACGCCATTCGTGCTGGAACCCGGCGCCCGCACCGGCCTCAGGATCCGCTATCGCAACCCGCTCGAAGTCGGACCCGACCGGATCGCCGGCGCGATCGCCGCGGCGAAGCTCTATCCCGGCAGGAACGCGATCATCGTGGACTTCGGCACGGCGACCACCATCGATGCGCTCACGAGCGACCGCGACTACCTGGGTGGCCTGATCGTTCCCGGCCTGCGCGTGGCCATGGAGAGCCTCTATTCGAACACCGCGCGGCTGCCGAAAGTCGAGATCCGCCGGCCACCCGAGCTGCTCGGCCGCTCGACGACCGAAAGTATCCAGGCTGGGCTCTATTACGGCAACGCCGCGCTGCTGCGCCAGGTCTGCGGCCAGGTGCGCGAGCAGTACTTCTCCGGCCAATCCACCGTGGTAATCGGGACCGGCGGCTTCGCACGGCTGTTCGAGGACGAGCAGGTGTTCGACGCGCTGGTGCCGGAACTCGTGCTCATCGGCCTCGCGGAGGCGCTTTCGCTGAACCAGTGACGGCGGCGGCGCCGACCCTCAGTGCGCGTAGCCGTGGCTCACGGCGATCAGCACGATTCCGAATGCGATCAGCGCAACCTGCTGGACCGAGCCGCGCGCATCCACGCGCCGGTGCAGCCCCGGGATCAGGTCGGCGACCGCGATATAGAGGAATGAGGCGGCCGCGACCGCAAGCGCATACGGCAGCAGCCCGAGCGCCTGCTCGAGCAGGAAATACGCGATCACCGCGCCCGCGACGGATGCGAGGCTCACGAGCACA
>JBQTKF010000052.1:0-20084 GCA_052386355.1 Gammaproteobacteria bacterium | reverse complement strand
GACCTGGCACCCTCAGCGGCCGTCGCTGCCCGCGCGCCGCCAGTCGCAGGCGGCGGTGAAACGGCGGGCGAATTCCCCGAGCATCGCCGCGTCTTCCGCGCCGAAGCGCGCGAGGCGCGGGCTGTCGAGGTCGAGCACGCCGACCAGGCTTCCGCCGGCGATGAGCGGCACCACGATTTCGGAGTTCGAAGCTGCGTCGCAGGTGATATGACCGGGGAAGGCGTGCACGTCGGCGACGATCACCGTTTCCCGGCGCGCGGCGGCCGTGCCGCAGACCCCGGCGCCGACGGCGATGCGCACGCAGGCGACCCGGCCCTGGAACGGCCCCACCACGAGTTCGCCGCCGCGCAGGAAGTAAAACCCGGCCCAATTGACTTCCGGCAGCCGCTCGAACAGGAGAGCGCAGGCATTCGCCGCATTGGCCCATGGATCGCGTTCGTCCGCGAACAGCCCTTCCGCGAGCGCGAGCAGATCTGCCGGGTGGTCCGTGGTCGCCAGCATGCCGGGTCCTCAGGCGCGATCGTGCGCGAAGCACTGCGCCGATGCGAGATCGGGCAAGCCTAGCGCAACCATGACGAGGCGGTCGAACCCGAGCGCGACTCCCGCGCAATCGGGCAATCCATGCGCCAGCGCGGCGAGCAGGCGCTCGTCGAGCGGCAGGACACGCTGGCCGCAACGGCGGCGGTTCGCGAGGTCGCCCTCGAATCGCGCACGCTGCTCGGCGGCGTCGCCGAGCTCGCGGAAACCGTTGGCGAGTTCGATGCCGTCCACGTAGAGCTCGAAGCGCTCGGCCACGATCTCGCCGGCGGCGTCCCGGCCGAGCCGCGCGAGCGATGCCTGCGCAGGTGGATATTCGATCACGAAGGTCGGGGCGGCGTGACCGAGGCCCGGGCCGACCACTGCGCCCATCAGCAAGTCGAGCCAGTCGTCGAGTTCCCAGTCCGCGGCATTCGCGGGCCGGATACCGCGCACGGCAAGCGCGGCGCGAACGTCCTGCACGCCTGCACTGCGGCAATCGACGCCGGTGGCGGCACGGATCGCGTCGCGATAGCCGATGATCTGCGCCGGCGCAAAGGGGCGGAGACCGTCGGTGGCCGCCCGCAGCGCCCGTTCGACGTCGCGCCGCAGGTCGGCGGCCGAGAATCCCGAGCGGTACCACTCGAGCATCGTGAACTCGAGCCCGTGATGCCGCCCGGCCTCGCCGTCGCGGAACACCGGGCAGACCTGGTAGCAGTCGCCGATTCCGGCCGCGAGCAGGCGTTTCATCGGGACTTCGGGAGAGGTCTGCAGGTAAAGCGCGGCGCCGCGCGCCGGCTGCGCGGCAATCGGCTCGATCTGCGGGTCGGAGGGCGCGGCGGCTGAAAGCACCGGCGTCTGCACCTCGAGCACGCCCTCCGCGGCGAAGTACGCGCGCAGGCGCGCCAGCATGCCCGCGCGCCGGCGGATCACGTCGGCCGAGGCGCCGGGCGGCCAGTCGCCATCGGTCATGGCAGGGTCGCGAGCCGCTCGCCGAGCCGCACGACGCGGCCCGCTGCGAGACCGGCGACCAGTCGCGGGCCGCCCGGCGCGAACATCACGACCACGGTCGAACCCATATTGAAGCAGCCGAGCTCCGCCCCGCGCTCGAGCGCCAGCCTCGGGTCGTGCACCGGCAGTTCCTGCACGCCGCGCGCCCCGCCACGCACCTCTCCGCACCAGGCGAGGCTCATGCTGCCGACGAAGAGCGCGCCGACCAACACCACCGCGACCGGCCCGGCCGCAGTGTCGAATACGCATGCGACCCGTTCGTTGCGCGTGAAGAGGCCGGGCACCCCGGCCGCGGTCGCCGCGTTCACGCTGTAAAGATCGCCCGGAACGAAGCGCGCGCACGCCAGCGTGCCGGAGAGCGGCATGTGGACGCGGTGGTAGTTGTGCGGCGCGAGGTAGATGGTCGCGAACGAACCGCCCGTGAACGGCGCCGCGATCCTTTCGTCGCCGCCGAGCAGCGCGCCCGCCGTGTAGCGGATGCCCTTGGCCTGCAGCAGCGTATCGCCCTCGATCGCGCCCGCCTGGCTCACGCTGCCGTCGACCGGGCAGAGCACGGCGCGCGGGTCGGGATCGGGGACACGCACGCCCGGGCGCAGTCGCCGGGTGAAGAAGTCGTTGAAGCTCGGGTAGTCGCGCGGTTCAGCGTGCACCGCCTCCGACAGGTCCACCGGATAGCCACGCAGGAATGCTCGGACCAGCGCCGTGCGCAGCCAGCCGATGCGGCTCCTCGTCACGATGCGCACCGCACTCGACAGCAAGTGCTGCGGCAGCAGGTGCTGCAGGCCGACGAACAGCCGGCCGGAGAGGCTTTGCGTCTCCATGCGTGCGCGGATTATCCCACAGCGTCCGCGGCCTGCCCGGTTAGACTCGCGGCCATGAAACGCCACGATACGGCTGCGCCGGCGGGGCATCGCACCGTCGGCGAGCTGCTCGACTGGGCCGAGCGGCGGCTCGCGCGTGCGCGCCTGCATTACGGACACGGTACCGGGAATGCGCGCGACGACGCGGCGGCGCTCGTGTTCCATGCACTCGGGCTCGCGCACGAATCGGCGCCCGGCAGCTACCGCAGTCCTGTCACCGGGCGCGAAGTGGCGCGGGCGTCCCGGCTGGTTGAACGGCGCATCGCGCTGCGCATTCCCTCGGCCTACCTGACCGGCGAGACCTGGTTTGCGGGCCATCGCATCCTGGTGACGCCGGCCGTGCTGGTGCCGCGCTCGCCGATCGCGGAGCTGTGCGCGCGCGGATTCGAGCCGTGGGCGCGCGCGCATCGGGTGCGCCGCGTGCTCGACGTCGGCACCGGCTCGGGCTGCATCGCGATCGCAGCGGCGCTGGCGTTGCCGCGGGCGCGGGTCGACGCGACCGACGTCTCGCGCCCGGCGCTCGCGCTCGCGCGGCGCAATGTCCGGCTGCACCGGCTGGGGCGGCGCGTGCGCCTCTGGCGCGCCGAGGTCTACGCGGGCCTGCCCGCGCGGCGCTACGATATCGTCGTGAGCAATCCGCCCTACGTGCCGGCCTCCGGGATGCGCCGCCTGCCGCCAGAGTACCGCGCCGAGCCGAGGCTCGGTCTTGCGGCGGGCAGGACCGGCCTCGACGTGATCACGCGCATCCTGGCCGGCGCACGCCAGCGGCTCGCGCCGGACGGCATCCTCGTGGTGGAGGCGGGCGACACCGCCGCACGCGTGCGCCGGCGCTGGCCGAAACTGCCATTCACCTGGCTCGAATTCGAACGGGGCGGGGGCGGCGTGTTTCTGCTCCGAGCCGGCGACCTGCCGGGCTGAGCGGGCGCGCGATGTCCGGCAACACGCTCGGCAGGCTGTTCTGTGTCACCACTTTCGGCGAGAGCCACGGGCCCGCGCTCGGCGCGGTCGTGGACGGCTGTCCGCCCGGCCTTGCGCTCGCCGAGGAGGATATCCAGGCGGATCTCGAGCTGCGGCGGACCGGCACCTCGCGCCACACCAGCCAGCGCCAGGAACCCGACCGCGTGCGGATACTTTCGGGCGTCTTTGAAGGACGCACGACCGGCACGCCGATCGCGCTCGTGGTCGAGAACATGGATGCGCGCTCGCGCGATTACGACAAGATCCGCGACCGCTTCCGGCCGGGGCACGCCGACTACAGCTACCAGCAGAAGTACGGCCTGCGCGATCATCGCGGCGGCGGTCGCGCCTCGGCGCGCGTCACCGTCGCGACCGTCGCGGCGGGCGCCATCGCGCGCAAGTACCTGCGCGGAAAACTCGGGCTCGAGGCGGCGGGCTGGCTGTCGCAGATCGGCCCGCACGCACTCGATTGCGTGGACCTGGCCGCCGTGCGCGGCAACCCGTTTCACTGCGCCGACCCGTCGAAGCTCGCGATGCTCGAGGAGTACCTGCGGGGCATCCGCCGGGATGGCGATTCGGTGGGCGCCAGGGTGAGCGTGCGCGCGACGCGGGTGCCGGCCGGCCTCGGCGAGCCGATGTTCGACCGCCTCGACGCCGACATTGCCTGGGCGATGATGGGCATCAATGCCGCCAAGGCCGTCGAGATCGGCGACGGGGTCGCCGTCGCGGCCCAGCGAGGTTCGGAGCACCGCGACGAACTCACGCCGCAGGGCTTTGCCTCGAACCATGCCGGCGGGACGCTCGGCGGCATCAGTTCTGGCCAGGACCTGATCGTACATGTCTCGTTCAAGCCGGCCTCCAGCATCCAGGTGCCGGGGCGCACGGTGGATCTCAAAGGCGAGCCGGTCGAGGTCGTCACCACCGGCCGCCACGATCCCTGCGTCGGCCTGCGCGCGGTGCCGATCGTCGAGGCGATGCTGCTGCTCGTGCTCATGGACCATTACCTGCGGCATCGCGCCCAGTGCGCCGACGTGGTCTCGGCGACCCCGGTGATCACCGGCTGAATTGCCCGGGAATCAAGGCGCTGCCGTGACCCGCGGACGCTCCCGGGACCGCCCATTGCGTGACGCGCAGCAAGATTTTGGTAAATCGCGCGTGTAAGCTATAGTCCAAAGGATCAGGGACTTGTGATCGGTTTCACACCCAATTCGCAAGCTCGTGGCCAAGGCCGCCGTGCTGGCCGCGTTCTTTGGGAGTCACGATGAGCTGGAAATTGCGCGTCCTGGTGTCGGCGATGCTGCTCGCGCCGGCGTCGTCCATGGGTCTCGGCCTCGGCGAGATCCGCCTCGGCTCGGCGCTCAATGAGCCGCTTTCGGCCGAGATCGACCTGGTGGCGGCGACGCCCGAGGAGCTCGGCGCACTGCAGGCTCAGCTGGCTTCGGCGGAAATCTTCCAGCGCTACGGCCTCGACCGTCCTTCCTACCTGAACTCGATCGAATTCCGTGTCGGCCGCGGACAGGACGGCCGCAGCGTGCTGCTGGTGCGCTCCCGCGAGCCGATCGGCGAACCGTTCGTTTCCTTCCTCGTCGACGTGAACTGGTCGCGCGGCCGCTTGCTGCGCGAGTACACCGTGCTGCTTGACCCGCCGGTGCTGGCCGCGCCGTCGGCGCAGGCACAGGCGCCGATCGCGGCGCCAACGACGATGCCGGCACCCCGAACGTCGCAGCCGCAGGCGGAGCCCGCGGCCGGCGAAGCGACACCGGTCAGCGGCGACGGCAGCTATCGCGTGCAGCGCGGCGACACGCTCTATGGCATCGCCGGCTCCCTCACGGGCGGTGATCGCGCCGCGGCCGAGCGCCTGATGATCGGCTTGTTCCGCGCGAACCCGGAGGCCTTCCAGGGCAACATCAACCGGCTGCGCGCGGGCGCGATCCTGCGCGTGCCGGGCTCGGCGGACATCGCCGACATCGCCGCTTCCGACGCGTCCTCCGAGGTGCGTCGCCAGAATGCCGAATGGCGCGCCGCCGGTGGCGGCGCCGCCTCCGGCCGCCTGCGCCTCGTGACACCGCCCGAAGGCACGGCAGATGCGGGCAGCGCCCGACCCGAATCGAGCGGGCAGGTGCAGTCGCAGATCGAATCCTTGCAGCAGGACATCGACGAGCAACGTCGCCTGCTCGAACTGCGCAACCAGGAACTCTCGAATCTCCAGGGCCAGCTCGCGCGCACGCGAGCCGAGGAAGCCGAGGCCGCGAAAGCAGCTGCGGAGAAAGCGGCAGCCGAAAAGGCGGCCGCAGACCAGGCGGCCGCAGACCAGGCGGCGGCGGACCAGGCGGCCGCGGCCCAGCCGGGCGAGCCCGCGGCGACGGAAGGCGAGGCCGAAGTCGCGCCCGAGGACGACACCGGTCGCGCCGAGGCGGCACCCGCCCTGCCTGAGCGCCCGGCGCCCGAGGAACGTGTGCAGCCGGCGGCGGCCGAGAAAGGGATCCTCGAAAGCCTGACCGATTACTGGCAGTACCTGCTGGCTGCGGCCGGCGCTGTGCTCCTCTTCCTGCTCGGCTACGGATTCATGCGCCGTCGTCGCGAGGGCGAGACGGATCACGGGCTCAGGAGCTTCGACGTACCGGCGACGGCACCGGTGCCGAGCGAGACGCTGCGCCTGCGCGCGCTCGCGACCGCCGACGAGACGGCGGAACTGGAACGCCCGGCCACGCTCGAGGAAACCGACCGCATCATGGTCGAGGAACGCCCCGTGGCGCGGCCCAAGGCCGCGGACATGCCGGCGCCGCGGCCGGGCGCAGCTGCGGGTCACGAGGAAACGATCAGTGCCGAAGCGGCGCTCGACCTCGACCAGGCCGACCCGCTGGCCGAAGCCGATTTCCACATGGCCTACGGTCTCTATGACCAGGCCGTGGACCTGGTGCGCATGGCGCTGCAGAACGCGCCGGAACGCAACGACCTCAAGCTCAAGCTCGCCGAGATCCATTTCGTCGCCGGCGACACCAACCAGTTCCTGAATGTGGCGCGCGACCTGCGCAAGACGCTCGGGCCGGGTGCGGACTGGGATCGAATCGTGATCATGGGTCGCCAGCTCGCTCCGGACGAACCGATGTTCGCGGGCGGCGTGCAGGACGCCGGCGTCGATCTTTCGCTCGAGGGCGGCGACAACCTGGTCGACATCGACCTGCTGCAGGTGCCCGCGGACGAAGAGGGAATCGACCTCGACATCGGCCGCTCGACCATCACCCCCGGCCTGCTCGAGTCCACCGCGGAGAACACGGCCATCGGTTTCGGTCCCGATTTCGGCGAGGCGGGCACCTCGCCGACGACGACCCAGGAAATCGTGCGCAAGGACGGCCTCGGCACGGTCGAGATGCCGACACTCGAGCTGCCGTCGTCGGAAACGCCGACGGTCGAGACGCCGGCGCTGCGCTTGAAGGGCGGCAAGCCCGCGCAGGACCGCGCCGACGCGACCGCCGAGATGGCGATCGATGACCTCGGCCTCGATCTCGGAGCACTCGAGAGCCTGCCGGAGGGCGAAGACGCGACCGCCACGACGGGGATCCACGAGGAACCCACGCAGATTGCCCGTCATGACGAGACCACGCGCCTGATGCCGCAGGCGGGCATCGACGCCGCGGCGACCGCGATCTTGCCGGCGACGGATAGCGGCGCGACCTCGATCGTCAAGAAGATCGATTTCGGCGCCATCGACCTCGATGTCGGCGGTGCCGGCAGCGACGCCGACGCCACGCCGACCGTGCGTGACCGCATGGCGACCGAGCAGCTGCCGCAGCTCTCGGAGCTCGAACCGGTCACCATGAGCGAAGTCGGGACCAAGCTCGACCTCGCCCGCGCCTACATGGACATGGGCGACCCGGATGGCGCCCGCAACATCCTGCAGGAGGTGCTGGCTGAGGGCAGCGCCTCGCAGAAGCAGGAAGCCCGGCGCCTGATCGATTCCCTGCCGGGAGCGTGAGGAGTTCCTCGACGCGCCGTCTCGCCGTCGGCCTCGAATACGACGGCACGCGCTATGCCGGCTGGCAGCTGCAGCCGGGCCTGCGGACGATCCAGGACAGCCTGCAGCGCGCCCTCTCCTCGGTCGCGGATCACGCGGTGATCGCAGTGTGCGCCGGGCGTACCGACGGCGGCGTGCACGCCGCCCGCCAGGTCGCCCACTTCGACACCACGGCCGATCGGCCGCTGCGCGGATGGGTGCTGGGCTGCAACAGCCAGTTGCCGGCGGACATCGCGCTGCACTGGGCGCGCGAAGTGGAGCCGTCGTTCCACGCGCGCCATTCGGCGCTCGCCCGCACCTACCGCTACTGCTTTCTTGCGTGCCCCACGCGGCCCGCGCTGCTGCGCGACCGCGTCTGCTGGCTACGCGAGACACTCGATGCGGGCGCCATGCATGTGGCGGCGCAGGGGCTGGTGGGCGAACATGATTTTTCCTCGTTCCGCGCGGTCGAATGCCAGTCGGCCACGCCGATGCGACGCATCGACGCGATCTCGGTGCGCGCCGACGGCCCGCTGGTGACGCTCGAGGTCACCGCGAATGCCTTCCTGCACCACATGGTGCGCAACATCGCCGGCACGTTGCGCGAGGTCGGCACCGGCGCACGCAGCCCCGGATCCATGGCCGCGACGCTCGCGGACCGCGACCGCACGCAGGCCGGCGTGACGGCGCCCGCCGGCGGCCTGTACCTGTGGCAGGTGAGCTACCCGGAAGCGCTCGGGATTCCGCAGGGCGGCGGGTTCGCCCCCTGGGCTATGATCGCGAACGCCTGAAGGGGACGCGGGAACCCGGACATGACCTGGTTCGAGAAGATCATTCCCTCGCGCATCAAGACCGAGCGGCGCACGCGCTCGGTGCCCGAGGGGCTCTGGATGAAATGCCCGGCCTGCGACTCGGTGCTGTATCGACCGGAAGTCGAACGCAACCTGCAGGTCTGCCCCAAGTGCGCGCACCACATGCGCATCGGCGCCCGCGAACGGCTGGCGCAGTTTCTGGACCCCGACAGCGGCAGCGAGATCGGTGCGGGCGTGATGCCCGAGGACCCGCTGCGGTTCCGCGACAGCAAGCGCTACCGCGACCGGCTCGCTGCCGCGCAGAAGGGTTCCGGTGAGCGCGATGCGCTCGTCGTCATGACCGGTGCGCTCGACGGGCTCGGCGTCGTGGCCGCCGCCTTCGAATTCGGCTTCATGGGCGGCTCGATGGGCTCGGTGGTCGGCGAACGGTTCGTGCGCGGCGTCGAGCACGCGATCGCGCACCGGCTGGCGGTCATCTGTTTTTCGGCGAGCGGTGGCGCGCGCATGCAGGAGGGGCTGCTGTCGCTCATGCAGATGGCCAAGACGAGCTCGGCACTCACCGAGCTGGCCCGGGCGCGCCTGCCGTTCATTTCCGTGCTGACCGACCCCACCACCGGCGGCGTGTCGGCGAGCCTCGCGATGCTCGGCGACGTCAACATCGCCGAACCCAGGGCGCTGATCGGCTTCGCCGGCCCGCGCGTGATCCAGCAGACCGTGCGCGAAACCCTGCCTGAGGGTTTCCAGCGCAGCGAATTCCTGCTCGACCGCGGCGCCATCGACATGATCGTGGACCGGCGCGACCTGCGCGATCGCATCGCGCTCTTGCTCCGCATGCTGCTGGGCAGGCCGGCCGCCACCGTCCAGCAGTGAGATTCGCAACCGTCGCCGAGTGGCTGGCCTGGCAGCAGGTCGCCCACCCGGTCGCCATCGATCCCGGGCTGGAGCGCATCGGCACGGTGTGGCAGCGGCTTGCGCCCGCGCGACCGCGCACCCTGCTCACGATCGGCGGCACCAACGGCAAAGGGTCGGTCGCTGCCACGCTCGACGCATTGCTGTCGGCCGCAGGCTACGACACTGGCCTCTTCACCTCGCCGCACCTGCTGCGTTACCACGAACGCATTCGCGTGCGCGGCCGCGACGTCAGCGACGCTGCGCTCCTGGCCGCATTCGCGCGCATCGATGCGGCGCGCGGTGAGGTCTCGCTGACTTTCTTCGAGTGGAATGCGCTTGCGGCATTCCTGGTGTTTGCAGACGAGCGCGTGGATGCGTCGGTGCTCGAGGTCGGCATGGGCGGACGCCTCGACGCGGTCAACCTGTTCGATCCCGACGTGGCCGCCGTGGTCTCCGTCGGTCTCGATCATCGCGAGTGGCTGGGCGGCACCGTCGAGGAGATCGCGGTTGAAAAGGCGGCGATCTTCCGGCCGGGCCGACCGGCGATCTTTGGCGCGCGGGAGATGCCCGCGGGGGTCGCGCGCGAAGCGGCACGGCTCGGCGCCCGACTGCGTCGGTTCGGCGTCGATTTCGACTACGTCGAGCGTGCGGACGGCTGGGATTACGTCGGCTTCGGGTCGCGACGCCGCGAGTTGCCGCTGCCAGCGCTGCTGGGCGCTCGCCAGCTCGCGAACGCCGCGACCGCGCTCGCCGTGCTGGAGGCCGCGGAACCCGCCGTCCTGGTGCCCGACGAGGCGGTCCGGGCCGGGCTGCCGCGGGTGCGCCTGCCCGGCCGGTTTCAGGTGGTGGCGGGCGACCCGGAGTGGATCCTGGACGTGGCGCACAATGCGGATGCGGTCAGCGCGCTCGCGGCGAGCCTGGCCGCGCGTCCCTGCCGCGGGCGCACGATCGCGGTCTGCGGGGTCCTGGCGGACAAGGACGTGGAGGCCATCGTGAAGGCACTCGCCGGCCGGGTGGCGCGCTGGATCGCCGTCGGGCTCGAGGGACCGCGTGCGCTCCCGTCAGCCGAACTTGCACGGCGCATCGCCGCGGCCGGCGGGAGCCCGGTGACCGCGGCGGTGGACGTCGCCGCGGGCTGTCGAATGGCACGAGCCATGGCCGCGCCCGGTGACCGCATCCTTGCGTTCGGCTCGTTCCTGACCGTCGGACCCGTGCTCGCGTCGCTCGGCCTGGCCGCCTGAAGCAGTCCGCAGGCTACAATCGGAGGCGCATGGAAGTCCGCGTCCGCGAGCGCCTCATCGGCGCGCTGGTATTGGTTGCCCTGGTCGTGCTGCTGGTGCCTGCATTGCTGCGAGGACCACAGCCGCCGCCCGACGCCGAGGCAGCGGTGCCGGAGACTCGCAGCGTCGAGGTTACGCTCGACGATGGCGCAACGCCGGCGGACGATGAGGAACCGGTGCCGGAACCCGAGTCCGCGTCCCCGGTGCGCGCAGCAGTCGTCGAGACGACCGAACCCGCCCCCGTGGCGCGGGCCGCTGCCGAGGGCGATCCCCCCGCCGCAGCTCCGGCGCGCGTGTCGCCGGCGCCCGCAGGGCCCGGACTGGGCGAGCCGAGCGCCTGGGCGGTGCAACTTGGCGCGTTCTCCACCCGCGGCAAGGCGGAGGAGCTGGTCGCCGACCTGAGGCGCCGCGGCTACGCCGCATTCGTCCTCGAGTACCGTGGCAGCGGCCAGGTGCTGCACCGCGTGCGCGTGGGGCCCGAGCAGGACCGCGCTCGCGCGGTCGCGGTCGCAGAGCGGCTGCGCAAGGACGGCTTTCAGCCGGTCGTGGCGCCGCATCCGTGATCGGCTAGAATGCCGCACCTTCGCCAGGAGCCGGCGGCATGAGCGGCGCAGACCACCTGTTCGGAATCATCCTGCTGGCATCCGGTTTCGTCGGATTCCTGCGCGGGTTCATCCGCGAGGCGATCGCGCTCCTGTCCTGGCTGGTGGGCCTCTGGCTCGCCTGGCACTTCGCCTACCTGGTGACGCCCCTGCTCGGCGGCGCGCTCGCCGAGCCCGGCGTGCGCGAGTGGGTCGGCCGTGCAGTGGTGCTGTTCCTGGTGCTGCTCGCGGGCGCCGGCATCGCGGCGATCGTGGCGCACTTCGCGCACCGCGCGACGGGACTTGCCATCACCGACCGCGTGCTCGGGTCCGTATTCGGCCTGATGCGCGGCGTGGTCGTGGTCGGGCTCCTCGTGATCGGCGGCCGCGAGGTCAATCTCGATCTCGAGCCATGGTGGGACGTCACCAAGTCGATGCCGGTCGCCGAAGCCGTCGCCAACTGGCTCGAGCGCTATGCGGAGCCCGCTGCCGCGGAATTCTTCGAGAAGGCGCAAGAGAAGCCGGGCAGCTGACGCCGTGTGCGGGATCGTCGGCATCGTCGGCACCACACCGGTCAACCAGCGGATCTACGACGCGCTCACGGTGCTGCAGCACCGGGGCCAGGACGCCGCCGGCATCATGACCATGGACGAGCGCGCGCTGTTCGTGCGCAAGGACAGCGGTCTCGTGCGCGACGTGTTCCGCGAGCGCGACATGCGCCAGCTCCAGGGCAATGCCGGCATCGGCCACGTGCGCTACCCGACCGCCGGCTGCGACGGGCCTGACGAGGCGCAGCCGTTCTACGTCAACGCGCCGTTCGGCATCGGCCTCGGCCACAACGGCAACCTGACCAACGCCGACGAGCTTTCAGAGACCATGGTGGCCGGCGACCGGCGCCACCTGAACACGCGTTCGGATTCCGAGGTGCTGCTCAATGTGTTCGCGAGCGAATTGCAGCGCTCGGAAGCGACGCGCCTCGCGCCGTCGGACCTGTTCCGCGCGCTCGAAGCGGTGTTCCGCCGCTGCCGCGGCGGCTACGCGGTCGTCGCGCTGATCGTCGGCCACGGCGTCGCGGGCTTCCGGGACCCGCACGGCATCCGGCCGCTGGTGCTCGGCCGGCGCGACACGCCGCGCGGCGCGGAGTGGATGCTCGCTTCCGAGAGCGTGGCGCTCGACATGCTGGGATTCGACCTGGTCCGCGACGTCCTGCCGGGTGAGGCGATCTACGTCGACCTGCAGGGACGCATGCATTCCCGGCAATGCGCGCCTGCGCGCCAGCACACGCCCTGCATCTTCGAGTACGTCTACTTCGCGCGGCCGGACTCGATCATCGACAACATCTCGGTGCACAAGGCGCGCATGCGCATGGGCGAAAAGCTCGCCGAAAAAATCCTGCGGCTGCGCCCCGCACACGACATCGACGTGGTGATCCCGATCCCCGACACCAGCCGCACCAGCGCGCTGCAGCTCGCGCTGGCGCTCGGCGTCAAGTACCGCGAGGGATTCGTCAAGAACCGCTACATTGGCCGGACCTTCATCATGCCGGGGCAGGAGCTGCGGCAGAAGTCGGTGCGCGGCAAGCTGAATGCGATCGATCTCGAGTTCCGCGGCCGCAACGTGCTGCTGGTCGACGACTCGATCGTGCGCGGGACCACCTCGGCCCAGATCATCGAACTCGCCCGCGAGGCCGGCGCGCGCAAGGTCTACTTCGCCTCGGCGGCGCCGCCGGTGCGCTACCCGAACGTCTACGGCATCGACATGGCGGTGGCCGCGGAACTGGTGGCATCGGGTCGCAGCGAGGAGGAGGTCGGCAGCTTCATCGGCGCCGACTGGCTGATCTACCAGGGCCTCGACGACCTGGTCGCGGCCTGCCGCCACGACGATGCGCGGATCGCCGGGTTCGACACCTCCTGCTTCTCCGGCGACTACGTGACCGGCGACGTCTCCCGCGAGTTTCTCGCGCGCATCGAGCGCGACCGCTCCGACGGCGTGCGGGCGCAGCGCCTGCTCGACCTGGCAGGCGGCCGCACCGCACGAGCCATCTGACGGAACCGGCCATGCCCGGCGCGCCCTGCGACCCGCGCCGCGAAGTCCTGCTGCAACTGCTGCACGCCGCGCTCGGCGCCGTGGATGGCCGCCGTCGCGTGCGCGCCGCGCTCGCGGCGAAGGCGGGCGCGGGGCCCGTCCACGTGCTGGCGATCGGCAAGGCGGCAGCCGCGATGACGCAGGGTGCGCTGGATGCGCTGGGCGACCGGCTGCTGCGAGGTCTGGTGATCGCCGCGGACGAGGCGGATCGCCCGCTCGCGACCGACCCGCGGCTGCAATACCGGACCGGCGGTCACCCGCTGCCGGACGGGACGAGCCTCGCCGCCGGGCAGGCGCTGCTCGCGTTCGCCGCGGCGACGCCGCCGGGCGCCCGCGTGCTGCTGCTGATTTCGGGAGGCGCCTCCACGCTCGTCGAGGTGCCGCTGCCGGGCGTTTCGCTCGCGACCTTGCGCGAGACCACGGCACGTGCGCTCGCCGCGGGCACCGACATCGAGACGCTCAATGCCGAGCGCCGCGCGCTGTCCGCGATCAAGGGCGGCGGCCTGGTTGCGCTGTTTCGGGGCTGCGCGGTCGAGGGACTCCTGATATCGGACGTGCCGCGCGACGACCCTGCCATCGTCGGTTCGGGGCTGCTGGACGCGCCGGATTGCCGCGTGACCGTGGTCGCACGCCTGGCGGACGCGCTCGAGGCCGTCATGCGCGCGGCGCGCGCGCAGGGCCTCGCCGCGCTGCCGTGGCCGGAGCGCCTCGCGGGCGACGCCGAGACCGCGGCGCGCCGTGTGTGCCATGAACTTTCGGTCATGAAGGAGCCGCTCCTGGTGGCCGGCGGCGAGACGGTCGTACGACTGCCCGCGCGGCCGGGACGCGGCGGCCGCTGCCAGCACCTCGCGCTTGCGGCGGCGCGGCTGATCGCGGGGCATGCGGACTATCTGCTGCTTGCCGCCGGCAGCGATGGACGGGATGGCGCCAGCGAGGATGCCGGCGCCATCGTGGACGGCGGGACGATCTCGCGCATCGAGGCTGCAGGCTTCGATGCGGCAAGGGGTCTCGCCGCCGCGGACAGCGGGGCGCTGCTCGAGGCAGCCGGCGACCTCGTGTACACGGGCGCGACGGGAACCAACGTCGGCGACATCTTGCTGGCGCTGCGGCATGCGCCGGCGCCGTCGTCGGCCATGTAAGATGCCCGCATGAGCGTCCGGGTTCTGATCATCGACGACCAGAACGATTTCCGGCGCCTCCTGGCTCACCACGTCGCGACCGGATTCGACGCGCCCACCATCGCCGAGTACGACCCGGTCGCGCGCGGCCGGCTTCCCGGCGATTTCTCCGGCAGCGCCTATGACGTGGTGCTGCTCGGCGACACGCCGGGCGCCGAGTCCGGGCTCGAGTGGCTGCGCGACCTGTCCCGGCGCAACGGCTTCCCGCCGGTGATCTACCTGCTGTCGGAGCCGGACGCGGAAGCCGAGGAGCAGGCGTTCGCAGCCGGCGCCCACGGTTGCCTTTCCGCGCGCAAAATCGACCATGCCGGGCTCGTGTCCGCGCTGCGGTCCGCGCAGACACGCCGCGGCCAGCCGACGCCGCCGCCGTCACGCGGCGACGACATGCCACGGGAAAACCGGTTCGGCGATGCGACGATCCGGGGCTATCGCTATTCCGGTCAGTTGGCCGAAAACCCGGTGTCCTCCGTGTATCTCGCCACCAGCGAGCGGAGCGGCGAGAAAATCGTGCTCAAGGTGCTGCATCAGCCGCCCGACGGCGGCACGGGCGAAAAGACCTTCGACCGCTTCCTGCGCGAATACCAGATCGCCGCCGGCCTCGAACACCCGAATGTCGCGCGCGTGCACGGCTTCGGCGCCGCCGACGACCATGCCTACATCGCGATGGAATACTTCCCCAAGGGCGACCTGAGGGCTCGCATCAAGGCCGGCATCGAGCCCGCGCGGGCGCTCGCGTTCCTGCGGCAGATGGCCGAGGCGCTCAAGGCCCTGCACGCCGCGGGTGTGCTCCACCGCGATCTCAAGCCGGGCAATGTGATGCTGCGCGACGATTCCTCGGTTGCGCTGATCGACTATGGACTTTCCAAGCAGCTCGCGCTGGACGCCTCGATCACCGGCAGCGGCGAGATCTTCGGCACGCCCTACTATATGAGCCCGGAACAGGGCCACGGCCGCGACACGGATGCGCGCGGCGACATCTACAGCCTCGGGATCATCTTCTACGAGATGCTCATGCGCCGTAAGCCTTACGTCGCCGGCACGCCGATGCAGGTGATCTACAAGCACGCCCATTCGCCGTTGCCCGAACTGCCCGCTGCGCTCAAGCGCTTCGAGCCTGTGCTCTACAACTGCATCGCCAAGGACCCGCAGCGGCGCTACGCCAGTGCGGAACGCCTGGTGGACGAAGTGCGGGAACTCGAGCGCGACGAAATCGAGCGCTGAAGCGGCCCCTTCAGGCGGGGCAGGGCAGGAGCCTCCAGCCCGAATCGTCCCAGCGCACGACCTGAGCGCTCGCGTGCCAGTCGCCGAGCACGATGCGGGTGGCGACCGCACCGTCGACTGCGTGCTCATGCACGGCGGGCCGGTGCGTGTGGCCATGGATCATGGTGTCCACGCCGGCTGCGGCGAAAATCGCAGCCACGGCATGCGCGCTCACGTCCGTGATGCATTCCGCGGCGGTCGCCAGGTGCTCGCGGCTGCCGGCGCGCGCCTCGACGGCGAGCCTGCGCCGCACCGGCAGCGGCAGGCGGGCGAAACCGCGGCGCACGCGCGCATCCCGCACCAGCGCGCGAAGCCGCTGGTAGGCACGGTCGTCCGTGCACAGGCCGTCGCCGTGGGTGAGCAGCACGCGCCTGCCCCCGGCCGTCACGACGGCCGGATCGTCGAGCAGGATGGCGCCGCTCCGGGAGCAGAAGCTTTCGCCCAGCAGGAAGTCGCGGTTGCCGCGCATGACGTATACCAGCGTGCCTGAGGCCGCGAGCGCGGCGATTGCCGCGATCACCGCGCGGTGCGCCGGTTCCGGGTCGTCGTCGCCCACCCAGGCTTCGAACAGATCGCCCAGCAGGTAGAGCGCCCGGGCGTCCCGCGCCGGCCCGGCGAGAAAATTCAGGAAGCGGGCTGCGACGTCCGGCGCGGATGGATCGAGATGCAGGTCCGACGCGAACCAGGCGCTCACGGCGAAGGTATCGCAGGCGACGCCGCCGGAGGCGGGGACTCCGCGGGTACGGTGGGCGCGGCCTCGCCGATCACGACGGCGCGCCGGACTGCCGGAGGCTGCACCGGCACGTCGGAGGCGAAATCCTTGATCGTGCGCGTGGGCAGGTAGGCAATCTGGTCCACCACGTCCATGCCCTCGACGACCCTGCCGAACACGGTGTAGCCCCAGCGCGTCGGCAACGGATCGAGCCCGCCGTTGTCGACCAGATTGATGTAGTACTGCGCAGAGCCGGAATGCGGACTGTCCTCGCGCGCGAGCCCGATGGTCCCGCGACGGTTCGACAGGCCGTTGCCGCTTTCATTGGGGATGGGCCCTCGTGCCTTGCGCGGCACAAGCAGGTCGTCGAAGCCGCCGCCCTGGATGACGAAGCCGGCGATGACGCGGTGAAAAATGGTGCCATCGTAGTGACCGTCGCGCACATAGCGCAGGAAGTTCTCGGCCGACAACGGCGCGCGCACCGCGTCCAGCTCGATCACGATGTCGCCCAGGGTGGTTTCCAGCCGGACGCGCGGCGCGAACGACGCCGGCAACTGCGCAAGCGCCACGAAGGGCATCCACGACAGCAGCAAGGCAATTGTGCGGAACTTCATGGCGGCGGTCCACAGGATACCAGTGTCGGGCGCGCGCAAAGCGGTCCTATGCGGGCAAAACCGAGGTCCCTTAGACTGTGCCGGCGATGACTGTGACCGTCACCCGCTTCGCGCCCAGCCCGACCGGTGCGCTGCATCCCGGCAACCTGCGCACGGCCTTGTTCAATTTCCTGTTCGCGCGGCGCGTGGGGGGCCGTTTCGTGCTGCGCATCGAGGACACCGACCTCGAGCGCGACAGCGATGTGCACGTGGCCGGCCAGCTCGCGGACCTCGCCTGGCTTGGCATCGCCTGGGACTCTGGGCCGGACCGCAACGATGAGCGCGGGCCCTACCGGCAGTCGCAGCGTGGTTCCGCCTACGCACGCCTGTTCGAGGCGCTGGAACGGTCCGGCAAAGCCTATCCGTGCTACTGCACGCCAGCGGAACTCGACGCCTCGCGCCGGGCGCAGGCGGCGCGGGGCGCAGCGCCTCGCTACGAAGGCACCTGCCGGGGGCTCGATGCCGCGGCCCGCGCGGCGCGCGCGGCGGAAGGACGCAAGCCCGCGCTGCGCTTCGCGGTGCCGGAGAGCCGCACCGTGAGTTTCGACGACCTGGTGCGCGGCGGGCAGTCGGTGGAAGCGGCAAGCCTCGGCGACTTCATCGTGCGCCGCGCCGGCGGCGAGCCGGTGTTCTTCTTCTGCAATGCCGTGGACGACTCCCTCATGGGCGTCACGGACGTGCTGCGCGGCGAGGACCACCTGAGCAACACGCCGCGCCAGCTGCTGCTGCTCGAGGCGCTCGACCTGTCCGCGCCACGCTACGGCCACCTGCCGCTGCTGCTCGGCCCCGACGGTGCGCCGCTTTCGAAGCGCCGTGGCAGCGTGACGGTTGCGGAACTGCGCGGGCGCGGCTACCTGGCTCCCGCGGTCGCCAACTACCTGCTGCGACTCGGCCAGCACGGCGCGCCCGACGCATGGGTGAATCCGGACGACCTGCCGCGCGCCTTCGATCCCGCGAAGCTCGGGCGCGCACCGGCGCACTTCGACCCGGTGCAGCTCGCGCATTGGCAGCGCGAAGCCGTGCGCCGGCTGCCCCCGGAGCAGGCCGCCGACTGGCTCGCGCCGGTCCTGCCGGCCGACTGGCCGCGGGCCGACCGCCAGGCCGCGGCGCGGCTGCTGCAGGGCAACCTGCTGCTGCCGGCCGATGCGGGCGACTGGATCCTGGTGCTCACCGGGCGCCTCAAGCCGCTGCGGCGCGAGGACGCGAAAGCCCTCGCCGAGGCCGGACCGGCGTTCTTCCAGAGCGCGCTCGCGGCCTTCGCCGAGACCGGCGGGGACCTGGCGCGGCTCGCGGAGAAACTCAAGGCGAGCACCGGCAGGCGCGGCGCGGAGATTTTCAGGCCGCTGCGCATCGCGCTGACCGGCCGCCATGACGGACCCGAGCTCGCGGCGCTCCTGCCGGCGATCCCCGCAGCGCTGGTGCGCGAACGGCTCGAGGACGCCGCGCGCCTGGATTGACCACGGATGCTCCGGATCCACAACACGCTGACCGGGCGCAAGGAGCCCTTCAAGCCGCTGCGCGAGGGCGAGGTCGGCATGTACGTCTGCGGCATGACCGTTTACGACTACGTGCACGTCGGCCATGCGCGCTCGCAGATCGCCTTCGACGTGGTGCGCCGCTGGCTCCAGGCATCCGGCTACCGCGTCAACTACGTGCGCAACATCACCGACATTGACGACAAGATCATCCAGCGGGCCCATGAGCGCGGCGAGTCGGTCGAGGGCCTGACCGCGCGTTTCATCGCGGCCATGGACGAGGATTTCGCCGCGCTCGGCATCGGCAAGCCCGACCACGAGCCACGCGCGACCGCCTACATCCGCGAGATCGTGCAGATGATCGAGCGGCTGCGCGAGCGGGGCTTCGCCTACGTCTCCGAGAGCGGCGACGTCCTGTACTCGGTCGCAAAGTTCGAGCGCTACGGGAGGCTTTCCGGCAAGAAGCTCGGTGACCTGCGCGCCGGTGCGCGCGTCGAGGTGGACGAGGGGAAGCGCGATCCGCTCGACTTCGTGCTGTGGAAGCGCGCCAAGCCCGGCGAGCCCGCCTGGGAGTCGCCCTGGGGCCCGGGCCGGCCGGGCTGGCACATCGAGTGCTCGGCCATGGCGGTGGCGCTGCTCGGTCCCCATTTCGACATCCACGGCGGCGGCCTGGACCTGCAATTCCCGCACCACGAGAACGAGATCGCCCAGTCCTGCGCCGCCTGCGATGCGCCCTTTGCGCGCGTGTGGATGCACAACGGCTTCGTGCGCGTCAACGAGGAGAAGATGTCGAAGTCAGCGGGCAACTTCTTCACCGTGCGGGAAGTGCTTCCGAAGCTGCGCCCGGAGGTGCTGCGCGCCTTCCTGCTGTCCTCCCATTACCGCGGGCCGATCAACTACGGCGAGGACAACCTGCGCCAGGCCGATGCCGCATTGATGCGGCTCTACCTGGCGCTGCGAGGCGTCAGGCCGGCAAGGCGCATCGAGGCGGGCGAGGCGACGAAACAGTTCGCGGAGGCGATGGACGACGACTTCAATACGCCGGGGGCCCTGGCGGTGCTCCAGGGACTCGCGCGCGACCTCAACGTCGCGAAGACTGCGGGTGATGCTGCGAGTGCGGGCAAATGCGCGGCGGAATTGCTGCATCTCGGCGGCCACCTCGGGCTGCTCGAACGCAAGCCGGAAGAGTGGCTCGCGACGCGCTCGGAACTCACGGGGGAGGGCGCAGACGTGCCGGCGGTCGAGGACGCCGAGGTCGAGCGCCTGGTCGCGGCGCGCAACGCCGCGCGCAAGTCGAAGGACTTCAAGGAGTCCGACCGTATCCGGGATGAACTCGCGGCCGCCGGCGTCCTGCTCGAGGATGGCGCCGCCGGCACGAGCTGGCGGCGCAAGTAGGTCTCAGGCCGGCGCCAGCCGCCGCAGCGCCGCTTCCAGCGTGTTCTTCATGAGCGCCGCGACCGTCATCGGGCCGACGCCGCCCGGCACGGGCGTGATGTGCGAGGCGCGTTCGAGCGCTTCTTCGAAGCGGACGTCGCCGACCAGGCGGCCATCCGCGGTCCGGTTGATGCCGACGTCGATTACCACCGCGCCCTCGCGGATCCAGGCGCCGCGAATGAACTCGGGTCTGCCGATGGCCGCGACCAGAATCTCCGCGGCGCCCACCTGGCCCGGCAGGTCGCGCGTCTTGCTGTGGCAGATCGTGACCGTGGCGTCACGTTGCAACAGCTCGAAGGCCATCGGGCGCCCGACAATGCTGCTGCGCCCGACGATGACCGCGTGGCGGCCCGCGACTTCAATGCCGGCCCGATCCAGCAACAGC